>JAJFKV010000038.1 GCA_021773055.1 Woeseiaceae bacterium | reverse complement strand
CCTGAAAAGATGAGTCATTCTCTCAAAGATCAATTGGCCTCGACGCCACTTTTCGGCGGCAATGCAAGTGCCGTCGAATCGCTGTACGAGCAATATCTCAAGCAGCCGGATTCAGTGACCCAGGAATGGCGTGATTATTTTGCGGCGATGGGTGATCCCGATACGGAAATCGCGCATTCGGTGATCAGGGATCAGTTGCTGCAGGAATCACAAGAGGGACGCAAGGCGGGCCGGATTCTCAAAACCTCCACCGGTAAGGCCGCAACGTCTGGTGAAAAGCAGGCGGCCGTATCAAGACTTATTCAGGTCTACAGTCTTCGCGGACACCAAATCGCTGATCTGGATCCTTTAGGTCTGATGGAACGTCGTATGCCGGGGGTTCTCAAACTTGACTATCTCGGTTTGACTGAATCGGATATGGACACCGAGTTCTTTACCGGTGGTCTGGCAAGCACGGGCAACGAGCGCATGAAATTGCGCGATATCATCGCGCTGTTGCGGACGATCTATTGCGGCAAGATTGGTGTTGAGTTTGCTCACATTTCAAGAGCACGTGAGCGTCTCTGGCTGCGAAAACGATTCGAGCAAGGTACCGTAGCCAATGGTTTCAGTGACGAAGAACGACTCACTATTCTCGACAGACTGACCGGCGCGGAAGGTATAGAGCGTTACCTGCACACCCGCTATGTTGGTCAAAAGCGGTTTTCTCTCGAAGGTGGCGAAAGCCTGATTCCATTGCTTGATGACATCATTCAGCAAGGCGGTGCGTCAGGGATTAAAGAAATCGTCTTTGGAATGGCGCATCGCGGCCGTATCAACGTACTGGTCAATATTCTTGGAAAATCACCGGAAGAGCTCTTCGAGGAGTTTGAAGGCAATTATGATCTGGAGGAACTGAAGGGCTCCGGAGATGTGAAATATCACAAAGGCTTCTCCGCCGACATGAAAACGCCCGGCGGCAATGTTCACATCGTGCTCGCGTTTAACCCGTCGCATCTGGAGATAGTCAATCCTGTTGTCGAGGGTTCAGTTCGAGCTCGCCAGCAGCGCCGTGGCGACGACGAGCGACAGGAAGTATTACCGGTTCTAATTCATGGCGACGCGGCGTTCTCAGGTCAGGGCGTTGTTACCGAAACTTTTCAGATGTCACAGATAAACGGCTTTCGGACTGGTGGCACTGTGCACATCGTTGTAAATAATCAGATTGGATTCACGATGAGTCGACCATCGGACTCTCGATCTACCGAGTATTGCAGTGACGTTGCGAAGATGATCGAGGCACCGATCTTCCACGTCAATGGTGACGATCCTGAGGCCGTTATTTTTGTTACGCGCCTGGCGTTACAATACCGGCAGAAATTCAGGAAAGACGTCGTTATCGATCTCGTGTGCTATCGACGTCTTGGACACAATGAGGCCGATGAGCCCTCAGCGACCCAGCCGGTCATGTACAACCAGATTAAAGGGCAGAAAACGACGCGACAGTTATACGCCGATCGCCTCGTTGCATCTAAAGTAACGACGCACGCCAACGTGACTGCACTGCAGGATGAATACCGGGACCGCATGGATCGCGGTGAGCATGTACAGGCAGCATCGCTGGGCATGATTGGTGACGAATTTACGGTCGACTGGTCACCGTACCTGCATTCGAACTGGGATGACCCCGCTGATACTACAATCAGTCCAAAGACAGTTTTTGAAATAGGGGTACTGGTCACAACAATTCCACCGGACGTGAAGCCGCATGGTCGCGTACAGCGCATCATGGACCAGCGCGTAAAGATGGTTGCTGGCGACATTGAGATGGACTGGGGCTTCGCGGAAACGATGGCGTACGCGTCGTTATTGCAGGAAGGTCATAACGTACGCCTGGTTGGTCAAGATAGTGGCCGCGGTACGTTTTTTCATCGCCACGCAGTCATACACAACCAACTCAATAATCGAGAGTACACCCCTCTGGAACATGTCGTTGACCGACCCAATGCATTTCGTGTGATCGATTCATTTCTTTCGGAAGAGGCGGTCCTCGGTTTCGAATACGGTTACGCCAGCACCGAGCCAAATACACTGGTGATATGGGAAGGTCAGTTCGGCGACTTTGCAAACGGCGCGCAGGTTGTCATTGACCAGTTCATTAGTTCCGGGGAAGCTAAGTGGGGTCGCTTGTGCGGGTTGACGATGTTCCTGCCACACGGCTATGAAGGGCAGGGACCGGAACATTCGTCTGCTCGCGTTGAACGATTTCTGCAACTTTGTGCGGAGCACAATATTCAGGTTTGCATTCCATCGACGCCTGCACAGATGTTTCACATGATTCGACGCCAACACGTGCGGTCATTTCGAAAACCACTGATTGTGTTGACGCCCAAGAGCCTGTTGCGCCACAAGATGTCGGTCTCTCCAATGAGTGAGCTCTCTACCGGCCGGTTTGAGTTGATCATTCCCGAGGTCGAGGCGATTGACGTGCAACAAACGCGTCGTCTCGTTTTCTGCAGTGGCAAAGTTTATTTCGATCTGCTCGAAACGCGGGAAGTCCACGGCATCAATGACGTGGCGCTGGTCAGGCTGGAGCAGCTTTACCCTTTCCCGATCGATGACTACGCGGACCTCATCAAGAAATACAATCACGTTGAAGACATTGTCTGGTGTCAGGAGGAACCTCTTAATCAAGGCGCCTGGTATCAGATCAAGCATCGTCTGCAAGAACCGTTGCAGAGTCATCAACAACTTTATTACGCAGGTCGGCCCGGCGCGGCAGCACCTGCGTCCGGCATTTTCAAAATTCATTTGCAACAGCAACAGGCTTTGGTGGAAGCGGCGCTCGGCATTAAGTCCGAGGCGAGCAAAGTTACCAAGCCTGAGAAAACAAAACGGAAGTCCGAATGAGTATAGATATCAAGGTTCCGCCCTTGCCTGAATCGGTCAGCGACGCGATGTTGGTTGCATGGCACAAGAACGTTGGCGAGTCAGTCTCTCGTGACGAAAATCTGGTTGATCTGGAAACTGACAAAGTCGTGCTGGAGGTTCCGGCACCGGCGTCAGGGACGATTGCGAAGATCATCGTTGAAAATGGTGCGACAGTTGAAGCTGGCGACGTCCTTGCGGTCCTTGAAGAGGGTGAAGTGTCGGCTGACATCCCGGTCGCAGCCAGTGCAGCCCCGACGAAAAAGGCCGCCGCCGCCGTGACGAAAGAAAGCAGTGGTCCGATCAAAACCAGTCCTGCGGTCCGCCGTCTGCTCGATGAGCATGATCTGGATGCGACTATGGTTTTGGGTACCGGCAAAGACGGTCGGATTACGAAGTCAGATGTCATGACATTCCTGAAATCGGATGACAGCGCTAACGTCACACCGGGTGACCAGCAACCGGAAGTAACTGAAAGTGTCGAGGTCGGTCTCGAGCGAACTGAGCAGCGTGTGCCGATGACGCGCCTGCGTGCCCGCATCGCCGAACGCCTCGTCGACGCGCAACAGACTGCAGCGATGTTGACAACATTTAATGAGGTTGACCTGACCGAAGTCATGGCCCTGCGAAAGAAATACAGAGACTCTTTCGAGAAGAAACACGATGTTCGCCTGGGCTTCATGTCATTTTTTGCCAAAGCGTCTGTCGAAGCACTGAAGCTGTATCCGGTTGTCAACGCGTCCGTTGAAGGTACGGATATTATTTATCACAACTATTTTGATATCGGCATCGCGGTATCAAGTGAACGCGGATTGATGGTGCCCGTTATTCGCGATGTCGACCAGATGAGTTTCGCGGATTTCGAAACAGCGTTGAATGACGTAGCGGCCAGGGCGCAAGCCGGGACGATCGGCATGGAAGACCTGACCGGTGGAACGTTCACTATTACTAATGGCGGCATTTTCGGGTCGATGATGTCGACGCCGATTCTTAATCAGCCGCAAAGTGCGATCCTGGGCATGCATTCTATTCAGCAGCGGCCAATGGTTGTTGACGGAGATATCGTTGCTCGACCAATGATGTACCTGGCGCTCACCTATGATCACCGAATCATTGATGGCAAAGAGGCGGTTCAATTCCTCGTTTCAATCAAAGATCAACTTGAGGATCCGGCACGCTTGCTGTTGCAGGTTTGATCGCTTTCTCTACTAAAGGTTTATAGAAACAATGAGCAAGAATTTTGATGTAGTCGTTATTGGTGCCGGACCGGCAGGATATGTTGCAGCCATACGAGCAGCGCAGCATGGCAAAACCGTTGCCTGTATCGATGAATGGAAGAATAAGGACGGCAAGAACGCGTTCGGTGGTACTTGTTTGAATGCGGGTTGTATTCCCTCGAAAGCATTGCTGGAGTCTTCCGAGCTATTTCATCGAGCACAACATGAATTCAAGAAGCATGGAATCAAGACCGGCGAACTTGAACTCGATCTGGCGACCATGCAAAAGCGCCGGGCAAGCATTGTCCGACAGTTAACCGGCGGAATCGCCGGCTTGCTGAAGGCCAACAAGATCGAAGGATTGATTGGTCATGGGAAGTTGTTGGCCGGCAAACAAGTGGAGTTCACATCGATCGACGGCAGTGTGGAAGTTATTGATGCGCAGAATGTCATCCTGGCTTCGGGCTCATCGCCAATAGAAATCGGGATCGCCGCATTTGACGACGACAAGATCGTTGATTCCTGGGGTGCGCTGGAATTTGATGCCGTACCGAATAGACTCGGTGTCGTTGGCGCAGGTGTTATCGGCCTGGAACTCGGCAGCGTCTGGTCGCGACTCGGAGCCGAAGTCACAGTCCTCGAAGCGATGGACGATTTTCTGTTCATGGCTGATCGTGATGTAGCGAAGGTTGCCGCAAAGGAATACAAGCAACAGGGACTCGACATTAAACTCGGCGCCAAGGTTTCCGCGGCGAAAGCTGGTAAGAACAGCGTTGAGGTTTCATACGATGACAAGGACGGCTCGCAATCGATTGAAGTCGATAAACTGGTCGTTGCGGTGGGACGCAAGCCGCACACCGACAACCTGTTTTCTGACGATGCCGGTATTCATCTTGACGATCGAGGTTTCATTATTGTCGACGATGAGTGCCGTACTCGCGTAAAAGGCGTTTACGCCGTCGGCGATTGTGTTCGCGGACCGATGCTGGCTCACAAGGGTTCGGAAGAAGGCGTGATGGCGGCCGATCTGATTGCTGGTGAGGTAGCCGAAGTTAACTACGACGTTATCCCGTCGGTTATCTACACGGCGCCGGAAATTGCCTGGGTCGGCAAGACAGAAGCCGAGGTCAAGGAGTCAGGTCGTGCCTACAAGACCGGTTCTTTTCCGTTTGCCGCGAGCGGACGAGCCAAGGCGATGGAGCAGACGTCTGGCATGGTCAAGATTATTTCATCGAAAGATGATGATGAGATTCTCGGTGTCCACATAGTTGGCCCGATGGCCGGTGAGCTGATATCGGAAGCTGTATTAGCCATGGAATTCTCGGCCAGCACCGAAGATATCCAACGCACCATTCATGCGCATCCAAGTCTGGCGGAGGCTATACACGAAGCTTCGCTGGCGGTCGATAACAAAGCGTTGAATTTTCCTAATAAATAACGGATCTATTTCTTCCAGAAATCTGCGTTCTTGATGCCGAGTGCCTCGGGGTCGAAAGTGTATTTTGCGACGCCTGCATTCTTTTGTTTTTCGTAGTCTCTCAGTGCCTTGATTGCCGGACTACCCATGAAGAACAGAATTAAGATTCCGATGATGTTAAGCCAGGCCATCAAACCGACGCCAATGTCACCCATTGCCCAGGCAAGATCAGCCGACCGTACGGTGCCGTAAAATACCGACGTCATCAGGACGAGCTTCAATACGATCAGCTCACCGGGGAAACGGATAGTGCGCCGGATATACGCGACGTTGGTTTCGGCGATGTAGTAATAAGCGAGCAATGTCGTAAATGCAAAGAAGAACAATGCAATCGCGACAAAGATCTTTCCTGCTGCTCCCATGACGCTCTCAAGGGCTAACTGTGTGAAAGCCGGACTGTTGGCGGAAATATCGGAGGCAAGCATCCCACCGCTGATTTCTGCGCTGAGGTCCGTAACGTAGTACTGCTGGGTAATCAGAATCATGAACGCCGTCGCCGAACAGACAAATAGGGTATCAACGTAAACGGAGAACGCCTGTACAAGCCCTTGCTGTGCGGGATGATCGACTTCGGCGGCCGCAGCGGCATGCGGTCCTGTTCCCTGTCCAGCTTCATTCGAATAGACACCACGCTTCACACCCCAGCCGATCGCCGCACCGAATCCGGCCATCGGAGTGAAAATATCTTTCATAATCAATTCGAAAATTCGAGGCAATTCGGCGAAGTTATACAAAATGACGCCAATAGCGATCAGAATGTAGCCTAGCGCCATGAACGGGACGACGATCTGCGTGAAGTGCGCGATTCGTTTTACGCCGCCGAAAATAATGAAGCCGAGTATCGCTACAACGCCGATGGCTGCCACCATTTTTGCGAGTGGAATGGTGTCACCGAAAAATTCGACGGTGGACTCGCCGCCAAATGCTAACTCGGCTGCATTGCCGATGCTGTTAGATTGCACGCCGGGTAGGAGAGCGCCTACGGCGATGATCGTCACAATGGCGAAAATCCATGCGTACCACTTCTGGCCCATCGCCTTTTCGATGTAATACGCGGGACCGCCTCGATACTGGCCTTCATCTTCCTCTTTGTAAATCTGGCCAAGTGTTGATTCGATATACGCTGTTGAGGCACCCAGAAATGCTACGACCCACATCCAGAAAACAGCACTGGGACCGCCAAATCCGATAGCCGCGGCGACTCCGGCGATGTTGCCCGTGCCAACGCGCCCTGAAAGGGAGACAGCCAGAGCTTGAAAAGAAGATATACCCTGATCTGATTCTTTGTTCGAAAACAAAAGCCGTAGCATTTCTTTGAAATGCCGGACCTGGGCAAAGCGAGTGAGGATGGAGAAGAACAGCCCGGCGCCCAGGCAAAGATAGATGAGTGCTTCGCTCCAGATGATGCCGTTCACGCAACCGACGTAGTCAGCAAATCTCTCAGCCCCTCGAAAACATACGGCAGGGTCCTGCCAGAAGACTCGCGTGATCCAATCGATGATTCCCTGCATGCCGAACCCCTTTATTATTATTCGTTAGCGGCGCTCGGAATGGTACCGCATATTGGGTCGATGTGAGCTGCTTTCAATCTGCCGTGAAAGATCAAATCGCGATATAGTAGCGGCTTGCTATCAAAGGAGCGGAGCTATGACCTGGTGGGGATGGATGATACTTGGCGCGGTTATTCTCGGCGCTGAACTCTTCGCAATCGATGCACAGTTCTTTCTTGTGTTTCTCGGCATTTCGGCGGCGCTTGTTGGTCTGGCGGAGATGCTTGGCATCGGGATGCCCGAATGGGCCCAGTGGACCGCATTCGCAACGCTTTCGCTGATTTCGTTTTTTACCTTCCGCAAGAGCCTCTATGAAAAAATCAGGGGTGGGGCGAAGGGATTTCGCGCGACTATGTCGGGCGACACGGTCAATATCGTCGAAGCGCTCGCAGCTGGTGATGAAGCACGTGCTGAATATCGTGGCACGGACTGGACGGTAAGAAACACAGGGGCCGCGGTAATCGCCGCCGGATCACGCGCCAAAGTTGTCAAGGTCGATGGCCTGACGCTACATGTCGAATCAGAATAAGAGCAAGTAGGAGTAAATTATGGAATCACTTATCGTTTCACTTGGGTTTGTCTTTGTTGCGATCATTATTCTGCTCAAGACAGCAGTTGTTGTTCCGCAGCAGAACGGATATGTCATCGAGCGACTGGGCAAGTACGCCAAGACTCTCAATGCGGGCTTCCATATCCTCATTCCGTTCCTTGAGCGCATAGCGTACAAACACACACTGAAGGAGCAGGCGGTCGATATCGCCGAACAAATCTGCATTACAAATGACAATGTTCAGGTGGGTGTTGACGGTGTTCTGTACATGCAGGTACTGGATCCAGGGCGCGCTTCGTACGGCATCGGCAATTACATGTTTGCCATTTCACAACTTGCACAGACCACACTGCGTAGTGAGATCGGCAAGATTGACCTGGATCGAACGTTCGAAGAACGTGGCACGATCAATCAGAATGTTGTAGCGGAGCTGGACAAGGCGAGTGACCCTTGGGGCGTAAAGGTTCTTCGCTACGAGATCAAAAACATCAATCCTCCGCAAGACGTGCTCAGTGCCATGGAAAAACAGATGCGCGCCGAGCGAGAAAAGCGTGCTGTTATCCTGACGTCGGAAGGTGAGCGCGACGCGAAGATCAACGAAGCCGAAGGTGAAAAGCAGCAGGTGATCAAACAATCCGAAGCTGTAAAGAGGCAACAAATCAATGAAGCTGAAGGCGAAGCAGAAGCAATCCTGGCAGTAGCGACAGCAACTGCGGAAGGCTTGAAGAGAGTTGCCGCAGCTGTGATTGATGACGGCGGCCCGGACGCGATGCAGCTTCGAATTGCAGAGCAGTACATTACTCAGTTCGGCAACCTGGCAAAGGCTGGCAATACCTTTGTCGTACCTTCAAACCTCGCAGATCTGACTTCCATGATGGCATTAGCCACGGATATCGCAAAGCGTAAACCTGCCGAGTAGGTCGATCGTCAGTCGGTCAGGCCTTGCGCCTGACCGACACGACGTTTGGCAATAGTTCCAGTCGCGTTATAGCTGTACTCAAGGTCGGCAAGTCCCTGATTTCCAAACTTAAGGCCATAATCACCTGCATCGATTCCTTGTCGGCGCGACTTTTTAGCTCGAGTACATTGGCATCTTCGTCGGCCAGAACAGAAGTGATATCCCGGATCAGGCCACTGCGATCAAACGCATGCAGCGTTAGGTCAACGGGGTAAGAGCCTTTGTCGGACTCTCCCCAACTCGTTTCCAGCACTCTCTCCGGGCTGCGCTGGTTGAGTCCGAGGAAATTGCCGCAATCCTGGCGGTGAATGCTGACGCCGCGCCCCTGCGTGATATAGCCAACAATGGGCTCCGGTGGCACAGGCCGGCAGCAACGTGCGAAGTTGCACAACAAGCCCCCAACACCTGTAACAACGACCGAGTCGGGCTTGGTGTCGTGAGGCTTTGAATGGCGCCGTGGTCTGATCGTCGGTAGTTCCACACCCCGCAAATTTTGTAGTGCGGTGGCGATCGACGCCGACGTAAGATCACCTGCACCGAGGGCAACGCACAACGATTCCGTGTCTTTGTGCTTTAGTTTCGTCGCGATATCGTCAGTCGCGACGTCTTTCTCCGACAATCTTGCCAACTCCCGGTCGAGAATTTCCCGGCCCTGGCGCAAATGCTGGTCACGATCCTGCAGTCGAAACCAGTTGCGGACTTTGGCGCGGGCTCGGGCGCCGGCAAGATAGCCTAACTTCGGGCTTAGCCAATCCCGACTGGGCTGAGCCTGGCTACCGGTAATGATTTCTATTTGATCGCCGTTCTGTACGTTATGAGTCAGGGGAACAATGCGGCCGTTAATCTTCGCACCACGGCAACGGTGGCCCACCTGGGTATGTACGTGGTAAGCAAAATCCAGAGGTGTCGCGTTCGCGGGCAACTCAACAACGTCGCCCTTGGGACTAACCGCATAGACCCGATCTTCGAAAAAATCGTCGCGTATTTGATCCAGCAGATCTGCACCGTCATCAGTTGGTTCGAGCAGCTGCCGCAGAAAGCGAATTTTTTGATCGAACGCGGCAGGTGTAGCGCCGCCCTCCTTGTAGCGCCAATGTGCGGCCACACCGAGTTCGGCGTGATTGTGCATATCGTGTGAGCGAATCTGCACTTCGACCGTTTTTCCCTCTGGACCTATTACGGCGGTGTGCAGTGACTGATAATCGTTTTCCTTGGGATTGGCGATATAGTCGTCGAACTCACCGGGGATGTACGACCAGAGGTTATGAACAATGCCAAGTGCTGCGTAACATTCGTTCACGTCCTCAACGAGGATTCTCACAGCACGTATGTCGTACAGAGTGTCGAGGCCACGATCTTTGCGCTGCATTTTTCGCCAAATGCTATAGATATGCTTCGGGCGCCCGGATATATCGCCGTCGATTCCATTGGACTGCAATTCACTCTGCAACTGAATCTTGACGCTCTCAATAAAATCTTCCCGCTCCGTGCGCTTTTCATTCAGGGCCTTTGCGATTCCGAGGTAGGTTGGAGTATCGATATAGCGAAATGCCAGGTCCTCCAGTTCCCACTTGAGCTGCCAAACGCCAAGGCGGTTGGCGAGCGGGGCGTAGATTTCGCGCGTCTCAATAGCGAGTGACTGTTGGGCAGTCGCATGCAGGTTGCGGGCTTCGCGCAATCGAAACAATTGCTCGGCGATGCGGACCAGCACCAGGCGTACATCGGAGACCACCGCGAGCAACATCTTGCGCAACGCCTCGGACTGTTGCACCGCCAGTGCTTCACCCGGTTGCCAAGATCCCGGAAGGGAGAATTGATTGAGTTGTTGAAGTCCTATAATGAATCGAGAAATATCCTTTAACTCATTGTTTTGTAAATCTTCCTTCTTCAGAATATTTTCGCGAAATAGGGGGTAGGCGTAAACTGCCGCGACAATCCTGGTCGGTAATCCCAGTGGCTCAATGATCGCAGCAACTTGTTCGCCTTCGTCGACGGCTTGTCGCAGGCCGTCTTTGTCCGGCAGTCCTGCGAGATATTGGCATACTTCGGCGATGATGCTGCCTGTATCGCGTTCGTTCGGTAGTTTTTCAGTATCGGTTGCTGACATTTGCCGGAATTCAGTTAAGTGCCTGTTTGCTCAATACCCGTTATCATACGCGCTGTTTCGGCTAGCTACGTCTGGTTGGATTTTTGATTGGGCATTGTAAGAGCAGGAAGACATGGCAGGACATAGTAAATGGGCGAATATCCAGCATCGCAAAGGCGCGCAGGATAAAAAGCGCGGCAAACTTTTTACGAAGTTGATTCGCGAGATCACGATCGCCGCCAAGATGGGCGGCAGCGATCTCGACGCGAATCCGAGACTTCGGCTGGCGGTCGATAAAGCAAAAGCGCAAAGCATGCCCAAGGACAATATCGAACGGGCGGTGAAGCGCGGCGCAGGCGAAACGGATGGTGCGGATTATCTGGAGATTCGCTATGAAGGCTACGGGCCCGGCGGCACCGCTGTCATGGTCGACTGCCTGACGGACAACAAGAATCGCACCGTTGCCGACGTTCGCCATGCGTTTGCCAAGTTTGGTGGCAATTTGGGCGCTGATGGCTCGGTAAACTATCTTTTTAACCAGGTCGGGCAGTTGCTGTTCCCTGCAGGCAGTGACGAAGACGCTGTGATGGAAGCAGCTATCGATGCGGGCGCCGAAGATGTCGTCGCTGATGACGACGGCTCTATTGAAGTTTTGAGCTCGCCAGCTGATTTTGAACAGGTGCGCGACGCTATGGTCGCGTCCGGTATGGAGGCTGATTCGGCACAGGTGACGATGCGCGCCTCAACCAGCGCCGAACTGGGCGTGAAAGAGGCGACGTCCATGATTAAGATGCTGGAGTCGCTAGAGGACCTGGACGACGTCCAGGAGGTCTACAGCAACGCGGATATTGCTGAAGACGTACTTGCACAAATCTGAGACTGATTTGAAGACAAGAAAACGCATACTTGGAATCGATCCAGGCTCCCGCCTGACAGGCTTTGGTGTCGTGGATTTCGAGGGCGACAAAGCGCTTTACGTTGCCAGTGGCACGGTTAAGAGCATTGATGGCGCGTTCGCCGATCGCTTGCGACAAATATTCGAATCCATTGGCAGTATTGTCGACGAGTACCGTCCGGACATCGTCGCAATAGAAAGCGTCTTCATGCACAAGAACGCGGGTAGCGCGCTGAAGCTTGGGCATGCCCGATCAGCTGCGATATGTGCGACTTTTGCACACGGAGCGGAAGTGCACGAATACGCGCCACGCGAAATAAAGCAGGCGGTTGTTGGCACTGGCGCGGCGACCAAAGAACAGGTGCAGCACATGGTCGTTTCGCTTCTTACTCTCGAGGGTGTGCCTGCTCCTGATGCGGCCGATGCGTTGGCCGCTGCTTTGTGTCACGGTCATCGGCGGCGAATTCAGGCGCAACTGGGCTCTGGTTCTGCCATTGCAGGTGCCCGGTGATTGGGTCGCTGCGCGGCCGGCTGTCTGCAAAGCAGGCACCGCAGATCGTCGTTGAATGCGGCGGTGTCGGTTATGAGCTGGAGACCCCGATGTCGACTTTCCTGGATCTGCCGGAGCTGGGCACCGATGTCTTTATCTACACGCATCTTGTGGTGCGCGAAGATGCACAGGTTTTGTACGGTTTCACGACAGTAGACGAAAGGTTGATGTTCCGAACACTCTTGAAGGTCAATCGTGTCGGGGCCAAGCTTGCGCTTGGAATCTTGTCGGCAATGTCGACAAGAGATTTTCGCCGCTGCGTTGAGCTTGAAGATACGACAGCGATGTCGAAGATACCGGGCGTCGGTAAGAAAACGGCCGAGCGCCTGATTATTGAAATGCGAGATCGCATTGACGCAGCGGCGCCCGGAGGCAGCAAGGCTGCAGCACTGAGCATTGAGGTAAGCGCCCGCAGCGAAGCGGTCGACGCGCTGGTTGCACTGGGCTACAAACCCAAAGAGGTACATACCCTGATCGGGAAACTCGATATTGAAGACAAGTCGGCTGAGGGCATCATTCGGATGGCACTGCGACAGGCGGCGCAATAAATGGCTAATGTTGAACATGACAGCCTGACAACCGCAGAGTCCGTCAGCGACGACAAAGCGTTTGATAGAGCGATTCGCCCCAAGACGCTGGCCGATTACCACGGCCAACCCAGCGTGAATCAGCAAATGAGTGTTTTCATTGAGGCCGCGCGCCGACGTGAAGAGGCGCTGGATCACGTCCTGATTTTCGGTCCACCAGGACTTGGTAAGACCACGCTCGCGCATATCATCGCAAACGAAATGGGTGTCGGTCTGCGACAGACATCGGGCCCGGTGCTCGAACGTCCGGGCGATCTCGCGGCGATACTCACGAATCTTGAGCCAAATGACGTCCTCTTTGTCGACGAAATACATCGACTTGGTCCGGTAGTGGAGGAGGTGCTGTATCCCGCACTGGAAGATTTCCAGCTCGACATCATGATTGGTGAAGGACCCGCAGCGCGATCGATCAAGCTCGACTTGCCGCCGTTCACACTAGTTGGTGCGACAACGCGGGCCGGCTTGCTGACGTCTCCTTTGAGAGATCGCTTTGGCATCGTGCAGCGTTTGGAATTCTATTCCGCGGCAGACCTTGAGGGCATTGCGCGACGTTCTGCAGGGATACTGAATCTACCTATTGAGGACGAAGGTGCGAAGGCTATCTCCACCCGGTCGCGTGGTACGCCCCGTATTGCGAATCGTCTGCTACGGCGTGTGCGAGATTTTGCGGAAGTGAAAGGTGATGGCGTTGTTACCGGAAAAGTCGCTGAGGCAGCGATGGATGTGCTGCAAGTCGATCCACATGGCTTCGACGCGATGGACAGGCGATTACTGCAAACGATCATTGAGAAGTTTGATGGTGGTCCGGTCGGTATCGAAAGCATTGCAGCAGCTATTGGTGAAGAACGCGGAACCATTGAGGATGTTTTGGAGCCCTACCTGATACAGCAGGGTTTCATGATGCGTACCGCGCGCGGCCGGGTCGCGACAAAAAACGCCTATTTGCATTTCGGCTTGCAGCCGCCGACTGCGCCAACGAGCGGAGATCTACCCTTTGACCACGACTGAACCCTTCGAGTTACCGGTTCGCGTTTATTACGAAGATACGGACGCCCAGGGAGTTGTGTATTACGCGAATTACTTTTGCTTTATGGAGCGAGCTCGAACGGAGTGGCTGGAAGCAATGGGTGTCGATCACATTACGATGATGAATGAGGATAATCGCATTCTCGTTGTGACCGAGGCACACGCCAAGTTTCTCATTCCAGCGCGACTCGGCGACAGCCTCATAGTCACCGCGAGTCTCTCGCGGCTTGGCCGGGCAACATTTGAGATTGAGCAAAATATTTTTCGTGACAGTATCGAACGCGAACTTTTAATTCGGGGAGGTGTTACAGCCGCCTACCTGACCGCCGACACGATGAAGCCAAAACGCATACCGCGTACTTTTTTTGAGGAAGACCCATCATGAACGCTGACTTATCCGTCATAAGCCTGCTTTGGGAAGCTAGTCTGCCCGTGCAGATCGTAATGCTTCTGTTGCTGGGGGCATCGCTTGTTTCCTGGAGCATTATCTTTACCAAACGTCGGCTGATCAGGCGCACAAAAGATGCATCCGATGAATTCGAGGCGGCGTTCTGGTCTGGTGGCGATCTCAATACGCTGTACCGTAGCGCGACGCGGGCGAAAGGCGGCAGTATCGGAATGGCGAGCATATTCGAGTCAGGATTCCGAGAGTTTAACCGAACATTGCAGGCCGGTGGCAGCAGTACTGACAAGATTGTTGAGGAGTGCCGGCGCGCCATGCGAGTCGCGCAGATGCGAGAGGTTGATCGGCTCGAACAGAATCTTGCGACCCTGGCGACGATCGGCTCAACCAGTCCCTACGTCGGCCTGTTCGGCACGGTCTGGGGAATCATGACCGCGTTCATGCAAATTGGCGCGCAGCAGACTGCGACGCTGGCAGTCGTCGCGCCGCCTATCGCAGAAGCGCTTATCGCGACGGCGATGGGTCTGTTCGCCGCGATTCCCGCTGTCATTGCCTATAACCGTTACGCCGACAAAGTCGTGCGGCTCGAATATCGTTATGACGGCTTTACAGAGGAGTTTTCGAGCATTCTGCAGCGTCACGCACGCGCCAAACAGGAGGTGTGAGGTGACCACACCGCTAAAAAAACGTAAGTTGATGAGTGAAATTAACGTCGTGCCATATATCGATGTCATGCTCGTATTGCTGGTCATATTCATGGTGACGGCACCGCTGCTAACACAAGGCATCGAGGTCGACCTGCCAAAGGCAAATGCCAAGCCGATTGAAACCGTGCCCGATCACGACCCAATCGTTATCAGTGTTGATGCGACGGGAAATCTTTACATCAATCAGGGCGATGACGAAGACAAGCCTTCGTCGGGGAAGAAGATCATGACGATTGTTGGCGTTATCCTGGGTGAAAACCCGGAAACACCGGTATTCGTCAAGGCGGATAGAGCGGTCTCATACGGCAACGTCGTTACTGCTATGGTGGTCCTGCAACAGGCCGGCGCGCAGAATATCGGCTTTGTCACGGACCCGCTGGACACCTATCCGATACCGGAGTAGTTCGACGCGTGGCAGGCCAAGCAAATAATCTGGGACCCATCAGTCTGTCTGTGGCAGTTCATGCCGTGTTGTTGACAGCAATGGTCGCCGCATTCGATATCGCGCGCCCAATGCCGCTAACCCCGATGGTCGTTCAGGCGACACTGGTGCAGGAGATTCCGAACAAAGCGCCACCGCCACCGACCGTTGAAAAGCAGCCGGAACCTGTCGTCGACGAAGTCCTGCCAGAGCCCGATAACAGCGAGGAGTTGCGGCACCAGGAAGAAGAAGAGAAGCGTATTCAGGATGCATTGATCGAAGAAGATCGACTCGAAAAGCTGCGCAAGCAGGAAGAGGTGGATCGCAAGAAAAAAGAGCGCGAGGAAGCTGAGCGCAAGAAAAAGGAAGAAGAGGATAAGGAACGTGAACGGCAGGAAGCTGAGCGCAAGCGCCAGGAGGATATTCAGCGGCAGCGGGACGAGAATGAGCGCCTGCGAAAAGATCTGGAGGCTGACCAGAGAGCCGAGGAAATAGAGGACGAAGAGCGAAGAATGGCGGCAAACGACTCGCCGGCGATGGCCGCGTATCAGTTTGCCATCGCGCAGAAGATTCGCAGAAACTGGTCTGTGCCGGCCAGCGCGAGTCCTGATACCGTGTGTGTCGCAAATGTAAGGCAACTCGCGGGCGGCGAGATTGTCGGAGTAACTATCATCAGTTGTAACGGAGACGAAGCGGTCAAACGCTCCGTCGAGGCGGCGATCCACCGTTCGTCGCCTTTGCCAAGACCATCGGATCCTGACCTGTTTAGACCGCTTTTGGAGCTAAACTTACGGCCGGAACAGCAAAACTGACCTATTGAGGTGAACGTGCTTAAGAAAATATCATTCGCAATTATTGTGGGCGTCTTTAGTGTCGGTACGGCAGCCGCGCAAAAGCTGCGCATTGACGTACAGGGCATAGCCCAACCGACACCGGTCGCGATCGTGCCCTTCGGCTGGGAGGGGGATACACCCGCGGAGCCGCTGGATATAGCGGCGGTCATTCAAGCCGATTTGCGGCGCAGCGGCCGATTTGCGCCCATTGACGAGTCGAAGATGCTGCAGAAACCAAGCGATGGCTCGGAACTCGACTTCGATGACTGGAGCTTCCTTGGCGTTGAAGCCATTGTCGTTGGCAAGCTTACTCAAACCGGCGCCAACGCCTATACGCTGGAATTTCAGCTTTTCGATACCTTTAGACGCCGGCAATTATTCGGCTACCGCATGCCCGCGAGTCGAGGCACGATGCGCGGCGCGGCCCACCGGGCTGCCGATATGATTTATGAAAAGCTGACCGGTATCAAGGGGGTGTTCGGCACCAAGGTTGCCTATGTGACTGCGGAGCAGCAAGGCAGAGAGCGCCTTTATTCGTTAATTGTCTCGGACCAGGACGGTGAGAACGAGCACAAGATCATGGAAAGCAAGGACCCGATTATGTCTCCGGCCTGGTCCCCGGATAGCCGGCAACTCGCTTACGTGTCATTTGAGGGATCCAGGTCATCTATTTTCGTACAGACAGTGCGCTCAGGAAATCGATTCCAGGTATCCAGCAGGCCGGGAATTAACGGCGCGCCCGCTTTTTCACCGGACGGACGTAAATTAGTCATCACACTGGGCGGTGTCGAAGGTAATCCGGATATTTACGTGCTGGATATCACCTCGCGCGAAACCAGGAGGCTTACGACGCATAGAGCGATCGATACCGAGGGCACCTGGTCGCCGGATGGTCGATATATTTACTTTACGTCGGATAGAAGCGGCGGTCCGCAGGTCTACAGAATATCGGTAAATGGTGGAACACCGGAGCGGATTACGTTTGATGGGAGTTATAATGCGCGACCGCGGTTGTCACCTGATGGCACCAGACTCGCGATGGTGCACAACGACCGTGGCAATTACCGCATCGCGGTTATGAATATTGAACGTAAGGACCTGCTGGTGCTGTCTACTGGCCGGCAGGATGAGTCACCGAGTTTCGCGCCGAACAGCGACAGTCTGATCTATGCGACGCGGCAGGGTGGTGATGGTGTATTGGAGACCGTATCGGCCGATGGGCTGATACGACAAAAGATGGCATCAGGAAGGGGAGATGTACGTGAGCCTGTATGGTCACCGTTCCCGCGATTCTAGCATTAGAGTTAACTTTAGGTGTTTTTAATTAATTATTGATTTATAAGGGTTTATTATGTCTTACTTTAGAATTATTGCGATTAGTGTTCTGGGTCTGTTCCTGGCAGGCTGCGAGACAACTTCGGTGCCGGATCCAGATCCTGTTGATACGAGTTACGGCGAGAGCAGCGATGGTGCTAACACGGCCGGCGCTGGAACAGATGGGTTGGGTGAAGGGGAGTATTTCGACACCCAGGAGGCTATTGGAACGGTCATCTACTTCGACTTCGATTCATCAAGCGTGCGCGCGCAGGATCAGGATCTGGTAGCGGCACATGCAATTCAGCTCAGCGGCAATTCCTCTGGCAGCGTACGCCTTGAAGGTCATGCGGATGAGCGCGGTTCTCGCGAGTACAACATTGGTCTTGGCGAACGTCGTGCACAGGCAGTGCGCCAGTTACTCATGATTCAAGGGGTCAACGCTTCCCAGATTCAGACGGTGAGTTTCGGTGAAGAGCGTCCGGAGTCGATGGGAAGCTCGGAAAATGACTATGCTCAGAATCGTCGTGTTGAAATCAGGTATACGAACTAGTCGATTGGAAATACGAGGTATGAATCACGCACTATTTGTCGCTGTAGCAGCACTGGTCCTGAGCGGTTGTGCCTTAATGCCGCCGTCGGAGGACCCGGTGTTGATCAAGCTCACTGAACTGGAACGTCGTCTCGAGACTATTGAAAGAGTTGTTCAGAATCAGAGTCTTGCGAATCTGACACAAAAGGTCAGCGCGATTGAACGCAGCGGCGACGAGATGCAGGGCCGGGTGGAAGAGCTGGAGCACAAATCGGCTAATACATCGGAGCGACAACGGCAACTGTACGTGGATCTCGATTCTCGTATTCAGGAGCTGGAGACGTCGGCCACGGCCCGTAATTCAGTCAGTGTTATGGACGGTGGTAATTTGCCTCCCGGGCAGCTGCCCATGCCCAGTGGCTCTGACAGGGATAATTACCAGGCGGCATTCGAACTGCTGAAAGAACAACGTTACGAGCCGGCAGCATCAGCATTTCAGCAGTTTCTGGTGACCTTCCCTGACAGTGAACTGGCTGATAACGCCCAATACTGGCTTGCGGAATCACACTACGTAACGCAACAGTTCGAGCAGGCACTGAGTGAATTCGAAATTGTCATCGAGACGTTTCCAGGTTCGCGAAAAGTGCCGGACGCCTTGTTGAAGATGGGCTACTGCAATTACGAGCTGCAACGCTGGGACGCCGCGCGTGGATCCCTGACGCGTGTACAGACACAATACCCGGAAACAACCGCCGCACGCCTGGCAGGGCAGCGGCTACAGCGTATGCAGGAAGAGGGCGTCTAGGCCGGCTGGGTCCTGGCCGCCAAATGTCGCTTGTTATTTGGCGATTATCGGGTATCATGCCGCCGGCATTCTGGTGGCGTCCCCGCCACCCAGCACCCAGATGGGGCGTTAGCTCAGAGGTAGAGCATTCGGCTTTTAACCGACCGGTCGTAGGTTCGATCCCTACACGCCCCACCACTTTTTCCCTCGCAGAATGGTTTCGCATAAAACAGGCGACGGCGTCCTTAAGTGCCGCTATTATTCACCGTTTTAGGCTCAGGGTAGTAGTGACAAGTGGTCGATAATCGCTGGAAAATTCACAAGTTTGGTGGCAGTAGCCTCGCGGATGCCGAGTGCTTTAAGCGTGTAGCCGGGATTCTTTTGGCTTATGACGATAGCCGCACGGGCGTGGTCGTCTCGGCGATGGGTGGTATGACCGATGCGCTGATCGATCTGGCGATCCTGGCTGAGCAGGACGATGCCGGATTCACCGCGGCTTTGCATGCTATCGGTGAGCGATATAGCAAAACGGCGACAGCGTTGCTTGCGGGCGAGACCCTCGTTGACGTCCTGGACGCGTGGGGCAAAGACTCGGACGATGTTATCGATGTCCTCAAAGCCATCGCTCTCGTGAAATCGGCGCCACAGCGCAGCCGCGATGTCATCGCCGGATACGGTGAAATCTGGTCTGCTCGTTTGCTTGCGGCATACCTGGGACAGGAAGCCGGAGAGAGAGGTGGTACCTGGGTAGACGCGAGACGTGTGATTACACTTCGCGATACAGAGCTTGGTCCCACTGTATTGTGGGATGAGTCTCAGACGAACATGGACAAAGCGTTGCCTGCCGAATTCGAGGGCATCGCTGTTATTACGGGCTTCATCGCTGCCGATGAAGGTGGGCTGCAGACGACGCTGGGACGTAACGGTAGTGACCATTCTGCCGCTATCTTCGCGGCGTTGACGAAGGCTGTGGAACTGAGCATCTGGACCGACGTCGATGGCGTGATGAGCGCCGACCCGAAGCGGGTACCGGAGGCACAGGTTATAGACCGTCTGAGCTACAGCGAAGCCATGGAGCTCGCCTATTTTGGTGCGAACGTTATTCATCCGCAGACATTGGGTCCGGCGGTCGATAATGATATTCCAGTCATCATCCGCAGCAGCCATAACCCGGATCACCCCGGCACCAGAATAGAGGCAGGTCTGGTGGCCACTGATAACATCAAGGGCATTACCGCAATTGGCGGTATGGCACTGGTCAACCTGGAAGGCTCGGGCATGATTGGTGTTCCGGGTACCGCTGATCGCCTGTTTGCATCTCTCAAAAATGCCGGCGTCTCGGTAACCCTGATTTCACAAGCGAGCTCCGAACATTCCATTTGCATTGCAGTGCCGCAGAATTTGGCGGAACGAGCACGCACTGTCGTCACTGAGACTTTTGTTGACGAGTTGGCGAGTGGGCAAATTCAAAGTGTCGATGTTAGTGCGCCACAAAGTATTGTTGCTGTCGTGGGCGATGGAATGGCCGGAACGCCAGGTGTCGCGGCACGTTTCTTCGGCACATTGGGGCGAGCGGGCGTCAATATTCGGGCGATCGCTCAGGGCTCTTCGGAACGAAATATCTCGGCGGTCGTTGATTCTGAAGAGGCGACCAAAGCGCTACGTGCGGCTCATTCGGGCTTTTATCTCTCGGCGAAAACAATATCGATAGGATTGATTGGACCGGGCACGGTGGGCACCGCATTGCTACGGCAAATCGAAAAACAGAGTGACAAGCTGGCACAGGACTTCAACCTTGACCTGCGTATTCGAGCGATCTCGCGGTCAAAAAATATGTTGCTGGGTGACCGTCGCATCGATATCGCGAGCTGGGAGGAGGACTTTGCGTCGTCGGCCATAGACGTCGACCTCGAAGTGTTCCAGGAACACCTGAAACCGGACCATCTGCCGCATGCCGTCATCATCGATTGCACCGCCAGCGATCAAATATCGTCAAAATATTCGGATTGGCTGTCGCAGGGCATCCATGTAATAACGCCCAATAAGAAAGCGTTCAGCAGTGCTTATTGCGAATACCAGGCACTGCAGGATGCGGCGGATGAGGGTAGCGCACATTACTTCTACGAAACGACGGTTGGCGCCGCGCTCCCTGTCATTACGACTTTGTGTGACCTGATACACACGGGGGACGAGGTTCGCTCAATCAGCGGTATTTTCTCCGGCACACTGGCGTATCTCTTTAATGTTTACGACGGGACGACACCGTTCTCGGAGATTGTTCGGGTTGCCAGGGAGAGCGGTTATACGGAGCCCGATCCACGTGATGATCTGTCCGGAATGGATGTCGCACGTAAACTGACGATCCTCGCTCGCGAGCTTGGCCAGAAAATCGAGATTGGCGATTTTCCGGTGACAAATCTCGTGCCGGAGGCCTTGCGCGACTGTTCGATTGACGAGTTTCTCGAAAAACTTGCCGATTACGATGACGAAATGGCGTCGCTTTTCCGAAACGCAGCGGCTGAGAACAAACAACTTCGCTACGTCGCCAAACTGGCTGCTGATGGTACGGCGTCGGTTGGCCTTGAGTCGGTCGATGCGTCGCATCCGTTTTGCAATATCAATCTGACTGATAACATCGTGCAGTTCGAAACAGAGCGATATTCCGCCAACCCGTTGGTCATTCAAGGCCCCGGTGCGGGCCCTGAAGTGACAGCGGCAGGTGTGTTTGCTGACTTGTTACGCCTTGCTAATTTCCTGAGTACCGGTGAAGGATATGTCTGACTTTGTAAGCGCTTTTGCACCGGCCTCTATTGGCAATGTTGGTGTTGGATTCGACATGCTGGGCCTCGCGCTCGCAGGCGCTGGTGATCGTGTGCTGGCCAGACGAGTGGACGGCGATCGCGTGACCGTGGCTGAAGTTCGAGGGCTGGATGGAGAGATTCATCCTTACCTGTCAAACAATGCTGACGAGAATACTGCATCAATCGCTGCGCAGGCCCTGTGGGACGCGCACGGTGATAGTGGTGGCGTCGAACTCAAGGTCCACAAAGGCGTCCCGCTGCAATCAGGCATGGGCAGTTCCGCGGCGTCTGCGGTGGCGGGCGTTGTAGCGACAAATGCGTTGTTGCCTGCGCCACTCGAAATTGAGGCCTTGCTGCCGTACGCGCTCGAAGGGGAGAAGTTTGCCAGCGGCGGACTGCACACGGACAACGTCGCGCCAAGCTTATTCGGCGGATTGATACTTTGCCCGGAGGTGCTTTTGCCCGAGGTCATTCGGCTGCCAACGCCGGAAGGCGTGAGCACGGTCCTCCTGCACCCGGATCTGCAGGTGAATACCGCGGATGCACGTCGAGCGTTGCCGCGATCGGTCGCATTGAAGCTTTGGCTGGAGCAACAAGGTTTGCTTGCCGGATTCATTCACGCTTGCGCGACCAGCGACAAAGAGTTGCTGTACAAATCATTGCGAGATGTCGTCATTGAGCCGCACCGAAAGGGCAATGTGGTTTGCTTTGAGGACGTCGTTGCGGCGGCGATGAAGACAGGTGCCCTTGGCTGCACGTTGTCGGGCAGTGGCCCGAGTATTTTTGCTTTGTGCAGCAGTAACGACGCGAAAAATATTGCCAGTGCGATGGAACAGGCCTGCAGGGCGCAGGGTATAGGCTGTCAGTCGTGGGTAAGTACAATGAATGCGCCTGGCGCGAGCATAGAGAGCTAGAGATGGAATACTTCAGCACTCGTGGCGCAGGGCCAGTCAGCCTTGATGAGGCACTACGCAAGGGCATCGCCGACGATGGTGGCCTCTTTTTACCGCAGCAATTTCCGACATTTGCAGTCACGGATTTCGCCGCAGCTGAATCGATTTCCGAGGTCGCTGCAGTCTTGCTCGGCCCTTTCTTTGCGGGCTCTTCGCTACAAGGCGACGTTGAGAAAATTCTGGATGAAACTTTCAGTTTTTCAATACCAACAACAACTTTACCGGCCGACGGAAATAGCGTATCCCTGCTGGAGCTTTATCACGGCCCAACCGCCGCCTTCAAAGATATTGGAGCTGGTTTCCTGGCAGCCTGTCTGTCGCGACTCGAAGGAAACGTCGATGCGCCCTTGACCGTCCTGGTTGCTACTTCCGGTGATACCGGCGGAGCCGTAGCGGCAGCGTTCGACGGCCGTCCGGGTATGCGCGTTGCGGTCCTGTTTCCTGATGGACGTGTATCTGAACGCCAGGAACATCAGCTCTGCTGCTGGAGTGACAATGTATTGTCGCTGAAGGTTCGAGGTGCATTTGACGATTGCCAGGCCATGGTCAAGGCGGCAATGGCAGATCAGGCATTGTCCGTGAAGCATCGATTCAGTTCGGCGAACAGCATCAACATCGGTCGCCTGCTACCGCAAAGCACTTACTACGCCGACGCAAGTTTGCGCCACTATCGTCGTACGGGGAACAAGCCCGGTTTTATTATTCCGACAGGCAACCTTGGTAACGCGTCCGCGTGCATTATGGCGCGGGAGATGGGTCTGCCCATCGGCCCCGTTATTCTCGCAACTAATGCGAACAGAGCCATTGCAGATTATTTCGAGTCGCTTGAATGGCTGCCACGCGCCAGTTTGCAGACCCTTGCTTCAGCGATGGATGTTGGTGATCCGAGTAACATGGAACGCTTACGGAAGCTCATTGGTGATGCGGATGTCTTGCGCGACCAGTTGGGCGTTGCGACAGTGAGTGATGACGAAATCAGGGCCGCAATACGGCAGGACTTCGAAGAATTCGGATTCGCGACCTGCCCGCACACGGCGACTGCGACACACACATGGCGGCAACTGGATGACAATCTTGTCGAGCAACATGACTGGATACTCGTTGCAACCGCCCACCCGGCGAAGTTTGAGACGATCGTTGAGCCTTTGATTGGCGAGTCTGTGCCACTGCCGGCGGAATTGCAGGAGATTCTGTCGCGCCCGGCGCAAGCGGTCTCCATCGATCCGAATCTGGCGTCGCTTGCCGCTGCCCTAGACGACGTAGGATAATCGGGCCCGATGACTGAATTCCTGCAAAGTTCTGACAATCCCTGGCTGCTGCCGCTGGCCGCATTCGCTGTGCTGTTGCTTGCATGGATTGCATACCGATTAATCCGAGGCAGGCGTGGTGGCCTCGAAGGGGCATTAGCCGATATCTGTTTCGACCGTATTGAGGGGCTGGTGATTCCCAGCGCTGACGAAGGCGAAATTCTGATCGATTACCTGTTGCTAACCGCGAAAGGTCTACTGATTCTTGAGGTCAAGGATAATCAGGGAATTGTGTTTGGCGGGGACAAGTTGCAGGACTGGTCTGTCATCAATAACGAGCGCCGTTATACGTTCTCGAACCCACAGCCCGCTTTGTATGATCGTATTGCGGCTGTTCGGCAAATCGTTCGCGAGGTTCCGGTCGCTGGCAGAATTCTGTTTGTGGAGGGCGCAGACTTCACCAAGGGCGTACCTGACATGGTGACGAATATTGCTGAACTCATCAATGACTTCGGCGAGCAGGACAAGAATGCTGCGAAATTCAAGATCGAGGCTTTCAAGCCGCACTGGGCACTGGTTCGCAAGGAAGCACTGAGCAGCAGTTCGCCGTAGGACCCATGCCGACGTTGCGAGTCATGCAGGCTGATATCACGTCTTTGGGCGTCGACGCGATCGTTAACGCCGCTAACGAATCGTTGTTAGGCGGTGGTGGCGTGGATGGCGCGATACATCGTGCCGCTGGGCCGGAGCTGTTGGAAGAGTGCAGGTCGTTACGTGGCTGCGAAACAGGGCAAGCGAAAATAACGCCAGGCTTCAACCTAAGAGCACAGCACGTGATTCATACTGTCGGGCCCGTTTGGAAGGGTGGGCAGCATGGTGAAGCAGAGTTACTGGCATCCTGCTATCGACAATGCATCGCGCTGGCGGAACAACAAGGAATATCTTCGATCGCATTTCCGGCGATCAGTACCGGTGTGTACGGATACCCTGTGCAGGCAGCAACCGAGATAGCCGTTGCTGCTGTATCGGAGGCCGTGGAAGGGACGCCAGTGATCGGCGAAGTCGTATTTTGTTGTTTTTCCATTGCGGACCTCAAGCTTTACCGATCCGTAATTATGCAGCCGACCTGAGCCGGTCGTAGTGGAAACAAATTACGGCGCTAATTGTCATATACTGGCAGCCATGTTTGGACAGTCCCGACAATTTCGCGTCAGCTTTCTGCTGGCCATTCTCATATGCCTTGCTGCAGTAAACGTCCACGCAGCGTCGCATATGAGCGCCGATAACGTCGACTGCAAATTTTGCTCGGCTCACTATGACCCATCGGACGTCATCGAGGAGTCAGCAACACACGGCCTGATGCATTCGACGGCAGCCAAATCGCCCAAGCAGTGCGTTCAGCGACCAAAAGCGAGCGCTTTTCTCTCGGTTCGACCACGCGGTCCTCCTGTATTCAATTAGTTAAGCCCGATCCTCGCCATTTTATTCCGGTGAGTTGTCTTATCTAAAGTTTTGGGAGGCGATGCGATGCGTATCGATATTTTTACGAGTACCTATTTGGTGCTTTTGTTCATGTACTCCGGCGGAGTAGTGGCTCAGGATTCTGAGATCACGCAATTACGATCTTCGCTCGCAGAGCTTCGGTCTGAGTACGATGCACGAATTACTGACCTCGAAAATCGTCTCGCGGTAGCAGAGCAAAATGCGATTCAGGCGAATAGTGTCGTACCACAAGCTGTCGTCCAACCTTCCAGATCTGGCTCCGTTGGCGGCAGTTCCTCAGCGTTCAACCCGGCGATAGGCTTGATTTTTCAGGGTCAGGCGTGGAATTACAGCGAAAATCCCGATGCGCACCTGATACCGGGATTTCCGTTGGGCGGTGAGGCCGGCCCTGTGGCGGAGGGACTCGGTTTGGGTGAGACAGAGCTCATCATGAATGCCAACGTTGACGATAAGTTTTCAGCCTGGCTGACAGCGGCGCTCGCGCTTGAGGATGGTGAGTCAGTCATCGAAATCGAGGAAGCCTGGGTCGAGGCGACCGCGCTACCCGCAGGTTTTGGTGCCAGATTTGGCCGCTTTTTCTCAGGTATCGGTTATTTGAACAGCAAACATTCCCACAGTTGGGACTTCGCAGATCAGCCACTGCCATACCAGGCGTTTCTGGCGAATCAATATATTGATACCGGATTACAGGTTCGCTGGCTCGCACCAACGAACCTCTACATGGAGTTCGGTGGTGAGGTTTTCGAGGGAGACCGTTATCCGTCTGCTGGCCGTGCGAACTCCGGTGTTGGGAGTTACTCGGCATTTGCCAATTTCGGCGCTGACGTCGGCACGAACAGCAGCTGGCTTGCTGGAGTTTCTTACCTCGATGCAAGAGCGATCGAACGGCCATCCGGAGATGAGGAAAATCCCCTGCTGTTTAGCGGGGATTCGGATCTGCTGACCGCTCAATTCGTCTGGAAGTGGGCGCCGAATGGGAACTGGAAGCAGCGTAATCTTGTTGTCCAGAGCGAGTATCTAAAGCGCAGTGAGCGCGGCGAGTACGCCTCCGTCAGCATCGTACCGACCGCGTATGACGTTGATCAGGATGGCTGGTATCTGCAAGCCGTTTACCAGCCGCTACCGCGTTGGCGCGTTGGAGGTCGGTTCGACACTTTGTCGTCTGATGACCCGGGTTTGGCGTTTGCCGGAACTCCGCTCGCGGTGCCCGGCAGCGGCCCACGACGCTTCAGTTTCATGGCAGATTGGTCGAACAGCGAATTCAGCCGGCTGCGATTTCAATTTACCCGGGATGAGTCCGGATTTGTCGATGGCAATCACTGGGGGCTCCAGTACATACACAGTATTGGCGCTCACGGCGCGCATGCGTTTTAGGGAGGACGAAACGTCATGAAGCGAATTATTCCAACATTACTTCTGCTTTCCCTGCCGCTGGTAGCTCAGGCGAAACTCGAGATATTCGCCTGCGAACCCGAGTGGGCTGTACTCGCGGTTGAAATTGGTGGTGCCGCGGTCAACACTTACAGCGCGACCACAGCTCTGCAGGATCCACATTACATTCAGGCACGTCCGAGCCTGATCGCGAGAGTTCGTAAAGCCGATTTGGTGATCTGTAGCGGGGCACAACTCGAAATCGGCTGGTTACCGGCATTGCTTCAGAAGGCGAATAACAGGAAGGTGTTGCCTGGTAGTGATGGCTACCTGGAAGCGAGTGCTCACGTTGTGCGCCTCGACGCGACAGGAAATGTTGATCGTTCGAAGGGTGATATTCATCCTCAGGGTAATCCTCATATACAGGCCAATCCTCACAACGTAACGGCGATCGCGTCTGCGCTGGGGCGAAGAATGGCTGTGCTGGACCCGGAAAATGCCTCAACCTATGAGTCCGGACTGGCCGATTTCAAAGATCGATGGAACAAGGCGATTGTAGTTTGGGAGCAGAGGGCTGCGGTGCTTCGAGGTACGCGAGTTATTACCCACCACAAGTCGTGGGTCTATCTGGAGAGCTGGCTCGGCATGACTGAGGTGGCGAATCTTGAGGCGATTCCCGGGCTACCGCCAACGGCCACACACTTGAGTCGCCTGACATCCCGATTTGGAGCGGGTGATGCAGACGTCATCATCTATTCCCCGTATCAGGACAGTAAGGCCGCCGAGTGGTTGTCGGAGCGTACGGACATAACAGCGATAGTTTTACCGCTATCGGTGGGCGGAACGCCGGAAGCCACCAATCTCTTCAGTCTGTTTGACGACATTATTACGCGCTTGCTCGGAGCTACTTCTAATGAATGAGCTACTGGACCTAAGCATCGTCGGACCTGCTTTTATTGCCGGCCTGATTGTACTTAGTACTCACGTTCCGCTAGGGCAGGAAGTATTGAAGCGCGGCATTATATTTATTGACCTGGCAATCGCACAGGTCGCGGGCCTCGGCGTGATCGCAGCTCACGCGATGGACTGGGATCCGAACGGACTGGAAGTGCAAATCGCTGCCGTTGGTGCCGCACTCGCTGCGGCGATCGGCTTGAACTGGACGGAGAAGCGCTGGCCAAGTATTCAGGAACCCCTGATCGGAATTTTGTTTATTCTGGCTGCGACAGGCGGCATTCTCTTGCTGTCTGGCAATCCGCATGGGAGTGAGCATCTCAAAGAACTCCTGGTCGGCCAAATATTGTGGCAATCGTATTCGTCATTGATGCCGTTGGCATTGTTGTACGCCGTGACCTTGATAATCTGGTTCAAACTGCGAGACCGGTTCGGGCCACTGACGTTTTATCTTGTATTTGCGGTCGTCGTGACGGCATCTGTGCAAGTCGTTGGCATTTATCTTGTTTTCGCCAGCCTGATTATCCCTGCTTTGGCGACCACGGGCCTGCGGCGCGGCAATCGACTCATGCTTGGTTACCTTATCGGCGTCGTGTCATATCTCGCTGGCATTATCATTTCATTTTATATGGATCTGCCGACGGGAGCAGTCATCGTCTGGAGTATGGCGGCAGTTGCCATTCTTGTCGGTGTTTTAATTTCGGACAAACGTCCGCAAGGCTAGCGGCAATCGCCTAGAGATCGGGGAGATCAAAAAAGCGCATTGCGTTTGCATGACTAATCGTGGCGATGTGGTCTTCGGACTGGCCACGCGCTTCAGCAATCACACGAACGACCTCCGGCAAGTACATGGGTTCGTTGCGACGACTTTTTGGTTTCGGCCGAATGCTGCGCGGCAACAGATATGGCGCGTCCGTCTCGATGAGCAGCTTGTCATCGGGAATAATCGAGACGATGTCATGCAGGTGTTTGCCGCGGCGTTCGTCGCAAATCCATCCCGTGATACCAATGTACAAACCCATCTCTATATATTCTTTGAGAGATTCACCTTCGCCCGTAAAGCAATGTGCGACTGCGCGCGATAAATCGGGTAGTGCCGGCTCAAGTACTTCTACGAAATCATCGTGCGCGTCGCGTTGGTGCAGGAACACCGGCAAACCAGATTCCTTCGCAATTTCCAACTGCTTCCTGAAAGCCTCCAGTTGTGCTTCCCGGGGCGAAAAATTGCGAAAGTAATCCAGCCCACATTCGCCAATCGCGACAACGACATTTTTCTTAATCAGAGCACGGATCAGCGCGTCACTTTCATTGCTGTAATCGGATGCATGGTGCGGGTGAACACCAGCGGTCGAGTACAGGAGGCCAGGTGCAGATTCGGCGAGCTCGGCGGCACGAACGTTACTTTCGTCACTGCTGCCGGTGACAATGATTCTGCTCACGCCTGCGTCCGCGGCACGCTGCATCATTTGTGAGCGATCATCATCGAAGCTGTCGTGTGCGATGTTCGCACCAATATCGATTAAAGAGCGAGGCATGATCTAGTACTGCCCCCAGCGAAAAACTTTGGCGCCTACGGCAAGGAAGACAGTACTCATCGCGGACAAGGCCAGCAGACTGGGCGCGACGTCAGCGAGCGTGGCTCCATCCAGCATCACAGCTCGCGCGGAATTGAGAATATGCGTCAATGGGAAAATACTGGCCGCCGTTTGCACAGCTTCCGGGGCACCCTCCAGTGAGAACCAGACACCGGATAACATCATCATCGGCCAGTTAATCAGGTTCAACACTCCACCAGCCAGTTCTTCGCTGGTGACCCGAGCCGATACGACCAGTCCCATTGAAACCAGGGAAATAGCGCCGACAACCGCGATCAGGAACAAAGTAAAATAGCTGCCTTCCATTCGCGTACCCAGAATCCAGTGAGTACCGGTGTAAATAAAGGTCGTAATAGTCAGAATCAAGACCATGCGAGACGCTATCTGGGCTGCGATAAACTCAAACGAGCTAAGCGGCGTCGCGCGAAGGCGCTTCAGGAAACCATTCTTTCGATATCGGACCACCACATATCCGACACCAAACAGGCAACTGAACATCATGTTCATTCCCAGAATTCCGGGCAATAACCAGTCGGCATAACCAACAGCCGCACCGGATATCTGCTGTTTCGCAATGGACATTGATGGCGCTGCTTCCGATTGCAGCAAGATGATTTCTGCAAAATAGCCTTTCGGTGACTCCGGATTGATCCAGTATCTCCGCGTCTCGCCAAATTCGACCAGCAGGTCGAGCTGGTGACGGGAGACTTTTTTCACGGCCAGTTCAATATCGTCGTAGGCGACGAAATTGATATAGCTGGTTTTTAGAAAGGCGTGCTCGGCACTATTGATCTCGGGCCCTTCCTGCAATACACCGACGGTGTACGCATCGCGATCATTGCTGAAAGCAAAGGAGAGCCCGAACATGAGCGCGACCGGCAGAATCAAATTCCAGGCAAGCGTGCCACGATCGCGCAGGAACTCCCGGTTGCGGGCCTGAAAAATGGCATAGATTCGTCGCAACATCGTCTCTACGCTCGCAATGAATGACCGGTCAGATCCAGGAAGAGATCCTCCAGGTTCGGTTGCCGAATCTTTATCTGGTTGAGGTTGCTGACGTGTGGCGTCAATCGTTGCAAGGTCTCACTGACGTCAGTTGTTACCACCTCGATAATGCCAAGGTTTTCGAGAACAGTGTGTTCGATTCCGGAGAGGTCGTCAGTCAAGTCAGAAATTGGCAACTCGATAATCAGGCCTTCGTACTGTTTCTGCAATAACTCGTCGGGTGTGCCCTGGGTAATGATCTTGCCGCTATCCATGATAGCGATTTCATCGCACAGGACCTGCGCCTCATCCATGTAATGCGTGGTTAACAAAATGCTTGAGCCGCCGGCACGAATGCTTTGCACCAGGTCCCAGAAATTACGACGGGCCTGAGGGTCCAGGCCGGTGGTCGGTTCATCAAGGAAAATGAGACGCGGGCGATTTACCAGGGCGACCGCGAGCAATAGTCGTTGCCGCTGACCGCCGGAGAGTTTTCGATTGTCGCGATCCAGCAGTTCCGCCAGCGAGCATTGCTCGATAATGTCATCAATATTCGCTTGCCGGTCGTAGAGCGCACGGAACATCTCGATGGTCTCGCGAACCGTAATATTGTCTTGCAGAGCGGTATTCTGAAACTGGATGCCGGCTTCTTGCCGGAATCTGGACCCCGCTATCTCACCGTAGTAATACACCTCGCCGGAGCTCGCTGGGGTTACTCCCTCGATGATCTCGACAGTCGTCGTCTTACCAGCGCCGTTGGGTCCCAGCAGCCCGAAACAAATACCCTCTCGAACGGCGAAATCGACCCCGTCGACTGCGAGCACGCCGGGGTACTGCTTCCTGATATTGCGGGCTTCGAGCGCGATTGACATGCGGCAAGAGTAACCAAACGAAATTGGCGCTGCTAGCATTAATGCGGGCTTGCAACCATTTCGTTCCGAGCGGTATCTAAGGAGTAGGAAACAAATTCGGGATTAACGAAATGACGAAAATGATAACGAAATCGGCTCTTACGATCGGACTGCTCGTAATGCTAATGGCCGTGCCGGCTTTTGGCGGGTCAATTAACAAGAGTGTCAAGATTGCGGCGGGCGGCGAGTCAAGTGGCGAATCATCGGTCAACGGCAGTATCACTATTGGTGAAAACGCGGTTGTTACCGGTGATCTGGATACCGTCAATGGCAGTATTCGTGTTGATTCAGGTGCGAAGATTGAAAGCGCTGGAACGGTAAATGGCGGAGTTCGAATCGCAGGAAACGTAAAGTCGGAAAGTCTGACGACTGTTAACGGGTCGATCAAGGTTGGCGAATCCAGTGAAGTTGACGGCGATATTGAAACGGTGAACGGGAAAATCAGTCTCGGCAAGGGTGCTACCGTCTCGGATAATCTGGGCAACATTAATGGCAAAATTGGACTGACCAGCGCTGAAGTCGGTGGTGACATATCCACCGTTACTGGCGACATTGATCTCGCCGAGGGCAGTGTTGTCAAAGGTAATATCAAGGTCGAAAAGCCCAGCAACTGGAGCTTTGGCAAGCGCAAGAATCGCAAACCACGGATTGTCATTGGCCCAGGGTCAAGCGTCGCGGGCATCATTGATCTTGAGCACAAGGTTGATTTGTTCATTAGTGAGACGGCCAGGGTCGGCGGCGTCGAAGGCGTAATGACAATGGCTGACGCAGTTCGCTTCAGCGGAAATACACCCTGATTAGCGCAGCGCTTTAAATTACGTAGAATAGGGGCTGTGCGAACCGCAGCGACTCAATTACCCCTGTTTTCAGAACCGAATGCGGACGAGCCCGACTCTATGTCGGGCTTTTCTGTGCGCGAAAGCGGCAGAGCGAAGCGGCTGTCGATCAAAGTATTCCCGCGCGGGCGTGTCGAGGTCGTCGTACCCAGGCGAACACGGGCTGCAGACGTGCGCGAGTTTGTTGAGGCGCACAGCGACTGGATCAGGAAAGCGCGCCAGCAATTTGCCGAAGAACACCCACCGGAACCGTTCGTGCTGCCGCGGATCATTCGTCTTGACGGAATAGAGCGACAGTTTGTCGTTGTTTACGAGCCACAGTCCGGCGCTAAGACAGTCAGGTATCGCTGCAATGATCACAAGCTTGTGTTGTACGGGAAGATTGGGGACGAGGGCCTCTGCGTTGTCGCATTGAAACGCTGGTTGACCCGTCTTGCGAAAAGAGAGTATCTGCCGCAATTAAATTCGTTATCGGCCTTGTCCGGTAATAACTTCAAAAAAATGCATGTTCGCGGGCAGCGCACGTGCTGGGGCAGCCATTCGAGTAGCGGTACCATTAGTTTGAATTACTGCCTGATGTTTCTGGATTCGGCACATCTTCGCTACGTCATGGTTCACGAGCTGTGCCATGCAAGGCATATGAACCATTCGCAACGATTCTGGCGGTTGGTCGGGCAATTCGAACCGAACTACAAGCAGCTCGACAAAGACCTGAACACCAGTTGGAAAAAGATACCTACTTGGGTCGGAATTTATTAGTTAATACAAATAGTTAGCGCTTATAGTTAAACTAATTAATCAACCTTGATCCAGTAGTTCCCGAAGATTAATGACCGCTGCATTGGCGCGTGCAAGGTAATTCGCCATCACCAGCGAATGGTTTGCGAACAGGCCGTAGCCGCCGCCGTTCAGGATCATCGGCGACGATAGTCCTTCGAGGCTGGCTTCCAGTTCACGAATGATCTGACGAACGCTTGCTTCGGCGTTCTTGTCAGCCAAAACCCCGGCGAAATCGAATTCGGCAGCGCGAAAGAAATGTACCAGCGCCCAGGCAGTGCCACGCGCTTCAAAGAAAATGTTGTCCACCTGAAACCAGCCTGTGCGGACATTGACTGTATCGGGCTGTGGCCAAGCCGCTTCAGCAGACGCATCGCCGGCGAGGTCGTCGTTGATGCGGGTCGACGCGACGCTGTTGCCAAGCCTGCGCGTCAGGCTACCAAGGCGTTTCTCTACCTGCGATAACCACTCCCTGAGGTTATCTGCGCGTGCATAAAACTGCGTATCCGGGTCACTGGATTGCAGACGTTGCCGATACTTAATGAAGGATTCGATACCGTCCCGGTATTCGGACTCCGATGCCGGGAATATCCACGAATTATTGTTGAAGAAGAACTGCGGCGATCCCGCGGCGATGTCGGAATCCTCTTTGGATTGGGACTGACTACGGCTGTAGTCGTCGCGCATGACACGACCCAGGTCGCGAACCTGATTCAATACGCCAAGTTCCCAACTCGGAATATTATCGAGGAAAACACTCGGGGGCATTTTATCGTTGGTGAGATATCCGCCTTGTTTATCGAGCAAAGTTTCAGCAACTCGAATCAGCGTGTCTGTTGTTGATACGCCGACGACAGTTGACTCAGCGTCCGCAGGGCGGTTGACCCAGAAAATATCGGGTTCACGGGAAAAATAGATTCCTAGTATCGTCAGCAGTAGCAATACGACGCCGATACTCCACAGTGTGACCTTGGTCCATCGCCCGGCTTCCAATATATTTTCTGCTGATCGCTCTTTCACTGCGTGCTCCGGGTCCAACTCAATCCTTACGGGGCCAGTGATTCTAACAGCTCCGGCAGCACAAGCCCGGCATTCCCGGCTATCGCGAAGTCAAACCTGGCCGAGTGCGTTGTAGGGATCGGATTGATTTCAACGACGCAGGCACCATTCTCACTGGCAAGGTCAGTCAGTCCTGCTGCCGGGTAGACCAGCGATGACGTACCGATAGACAGGAATACGTCGCAGTCTGTGGTGGCGGCACAGGCATCGTTCAATGCTGATTCGGGGATCGCCTCACCAAACCAGACGACGCCGGGTCGGAGATAGTCGCCACAGTCGGGGCAGGTGGGTACATCCAGCGAGTCATCCGCTGTGTGCAAAGTTCTGTCGGAAAAACAGCGGTCATCGAACAGGTTGCCGTGAAATTCGATCACATGCTTGCTTCCCGCTCGTTGATGCAGGCCATCGACGTTCTGAGTAACAAGCGTCAGCCGAGGCATACGTTGTTCGAGTTCAGCGATGGCGTAGTGGCCAGGGTTCGGGTTTGCCTCAGCGACCAGGTCGCGACGCCATCGGTACCACCGCCATATCAGCGCAGGATCTTTGATAAACGCTTCAGGGGTTGCGAGCTCCTGCGGCTTGTACTTCGCCCAAAGACCGTCCTGAGCGTCGCGAAATGTCGGTACACCGCTCTCGGCGGAGACACCTGCTCCCGTAAGAATACAAACATGGCGCGCATCCCGGAGCGCCTTGATGAGCGCCGCCGAGATGTCACTTTGCTCGTTCATTTCATGCAGTATTATGCGGCGAGTTGACGCAATACGTAATGCAGAATGCCGCCGTTCTCGTAATAATCACGTTCTTTCGGCGTGTCGATTCGCACCTCAGCTTCGAACGTCGTCGTATGTCCACCGACCGTTTTTGCGGTGACCTTGACGGTCTTTGCATCCGGGTCAGTTTGCCCCGATATGTCGAACGTCTCGGTGCCCGTGAGTTCCAGCGATACGGCATCCTGCCCCTCTAGAAACTGCAACGGAAGAACGCCCATGCCGATCAGGTTTGAGCGATGAATGCGCTCAAAGCTCTTGGCTATGACAGCTTTAACACCCAATAACACTGTGCCTTTCGCGGCCCAGTCACGTGATGAACCTGTGCCGTACTCACTGCCTGCGATAACCACCAGCGGCGTGCCTTCTTCCCGATACCTGGCTGACGCGTCGAAAATCGACATTTGCTCACCGCTCGGTTGATGGCAGGTCCAACCACCTTCCGTCCCAGGCGCGAGGAGATTACGCAGGCGAATATTTGCGAACGTGCCTCGCATCATCACTTCGTGATTTCCTCGGCGTGATCCATAGGAATTGAAGTCGCTTGGTTTCACACCCTGTGCTTCGAGATATTGCGCCGCTGGACTGTCTGCAGCGATGCCACCAGCCGGCGAAATATGATCTGTAGTGACCGAGTCGCCCAGCAATGCAAGTGTGCGCGCGCCTTCGATGTTGCTGACTGCGGATGGGTCTTTTGACATGCCGTCAAAGTAAGGCGGGTTCTTGACGTAGGTTGAGTCCCCATCCCAGGTGTAAATTTCGCCTTCCGGTGAATCGATATTCTTCCAGTTGGCATCACCGTCAAATACGCTGCCATAGCTGGACTGAAACATGTTCGAGTCAATGTTGTTAGCGACGGCGTCCTGTACTTCGGCCTGTGTTGGCCAGATGTCTTTCATGTAAACAGGGTTACCGTCCTGGTCATTGCCAAGAGCGTCTTTATATAGGTCAACGTCCATGTTCCCGGCGATCGCGTACGCGACAACGAGCGGTGGTGAAGCGAGGAAGTTGTGCTGTACCAATGCATGTATGCGGCCTTCGAAGTTCCTGTTGCCGGACAGGACACTGGTGCCAACGATATCGTTGTCTTGTACAGCAGCAGCGATTTCCGGTTTGAGGGGGCCTGAGTTGCCGATACAGGTCGTGCAGCCGTATCCGACCGTGTAAAAGCCCACTGCGCCAAGGTCATCAATGAGTCCGGATTTTTCAAGATAGTCGGTGACAACACGAGAACCCGGGGCAAGGCTGGTTTTAACCCAGGGCTTTGCTTTCAGGCCTTTCTCTGCAGCTTTCTTCGCGACCAGACCAGCAGCCAGCATGACCGCCGGATTTGAAGTGTTGGTGCAACTCGTGATGGCTGCGATCAGGATGGCGCCATCACGTATTTCAGCGTCCGTGCCATCAATATTCGCAACGCCGCTGCCGCCTTCGCTGCGGTCAGCAATGGTTGACTCAAGAATGCCTGCATAGGACTCGGCGGCCGCTGTAAGAGCGATACGATCCTGCGGACGTTTCGGTCCGGCGATACTGGGTTCAACACTGCCCATATCGAGTTCGAGCGTGTCGCTGTACAGGGCTTCCGGCTCGCCGTCATGGCGCCACATGCCTTGCTCTTTGGCGTAAGCCTCGATCAGCGCGCATTGCGCCTTGTCGCGACCAGAGAGTTCGAGATACCGAATAGTTTCCCCATCAATGGGGAAGATGCCGCAGGTGGAACCGAATTCTGGCGCCATGTTACCGAGCGTGGCCCGGTCAGCCAGCGGCATATGGGCGAGGCCATCCCCGAAGAATTCGACGAATTTGCCTACAACACCTTTTTCGCGAAGCATTTCGGTAACAGTGAGTACCAGGTCGGTTGCCGTTGTGCCTTCCCGGAGCTTGCCGGTCAGTCTGAAACCGATGACGTTCGGGATCAGCATGGTTATGGGTTGGCCAAGCATAGCCGCCTCAGCCTCAATACCACCAACACCCCAGCCAAGTATGCCGAGACCGTTGATCATCGTTGTATGCGAGTCTGTACCGACAACCGTGTCGGGATAGGCCGAGCGAACGCCGTTCTTGTCCGTGTCGAATACCACACGGCTCAGGTACTCAAGATTTACCTGATGCACAATGCCGGTATTGGGCGGAACAACGCGGAAGTTCTCAAATGCCGATTGGCCCCAACGCAGAAACGAATAACGTTCCTGGTTGCGTTGGAACTCAATCTTGTTATTTAGATCGAGTGCATTTGCTGCGCCGTAATTGTCAACTTGCACGGAGTGATCGATTACGAGCTCGGCAGGTGACAGAGGATTAATGTCCGCAGCGGAGCCGCCCAGTTTCACAACGGCGTCTCGCATCGCCGCGAGATCAACAACGGCTGGTACACCAGTGAAGTCTTGCAGAATGACGCGTGCCGGAGTAAATGAGATCTCCGTGCTTGGCGCCGCTTTCGGGTCCCAGTTGGCCAGCGCAAGAATGTCTTCGCGGGTGACATCGCGACCATCTTCATGCCGCAGCAGATTCTCCAGCAGGATCTTTAGGGAGTAAGGAAGGCGTTCAACATGGCCTTCTTTCACGGCGTCGAGGCGATAAATCTCAAACTCATTGCCACCGACTTCAAGCGCTGAACGCGCGCCAAAGCTGTCCGTCATATTTTCTCTCCGAAATTCGCGTTGGACTCTGCGGCCAGACGGCCGCGGGGGGCGCATTATATCCAATGGCCAATGGGAGTGCTTACCCCATTTCGTGTATTACCGCTCCGCCAAGGCATTGTTCCTTATCGTAGATAACAACGAATTGACCCGGGGTCACGGCTTTTTGCTGCGCGTCGAACCGAACCTCGATCCTGTCGTCATCCAGCGCCCTTGTGATACAGGCCTGATCGGCCTGGCGATAGCGGACCTTGGCGTGGCAGGATAAGCCGTCTTCGATGCCTTGCGGTGTGCTACCAATCCAGCTGGTATCCGTAGCAATCAACCAGTTGCTGAAGAGCATCTCGTGTTCACCCTGCGCGACGATGAGCGCGTTATCCTGCAGGTCCTTGGCGACGACATACCAGGGTTCTTCTCCGCGATCATTGCGACCGCCAATACCGAGGCCTTGTCGCTGGCCCAGCGTGTAATACATCAGACCCTGATGCTCACCAATGTCCTCACCGCCAGGCGTACGCATTCGCCCCGGGTTTGCCGGCAGGTAAGTAGCGAGGAACTCTCGAAATGGTCGCTCGCCGATAAAGCAGATGCCGGTGCTGTCTTTCTTGTCGTGCACAGTCAGGCCGGCATCACGAGCAATCTGGCGCACCTCGCCTTTCTGGATATCGCCTAGCGGGAATACCGTTTCGGCCAGCGCCTCGGCGCTGACTGCGTGCAGAAAATAACTCTGGTCCTTAAAGGGGTCAGACCCCTTTAGCAAAGCAATCCGGCCATCGGCGACACCAGTCCGGGCATAATGTCCGGTCGCGAGCAGCTCTCCGCCGAGTCGCTTGGCGTAGTCGCGAAACACGCCAAACTTGATTTCGCGATTGCAAAGTACATCGGGATTCGGTGTACGTCCGGCTTTGTATTCGTCGAGAAAATACTCGAAAACCTGGTCCCGATACTGTTTGGAGAAATTGGCATGGTGCAGGGGAATAGCCAATTGCTCGCAGATGTTTCGGGCGTCCTGAAGATCATCGGCGGCTGTGCAATAACCATCGTCATCCTCCCAGTTCGTCATATGCAGCGCATGAACTTCGGCGCCCGCATTCTGTAGAAGAATCGCGGCCACAGCGGAATCGACACCCCCGGAAAGACCGAGAACGACTCGTTTGTTCGCTACCTGTTTTTCGAGGGTCGTTGCCATAGGCGCGGCAGTGTATCATCCTCAAACCGTGCATTGGCACGCCCCAGGGAGCGTAGGCAGGACCATGGCGAATGACCAGGCATTCATCGAGTTTGTTGTCGATCAGATCGATCCGTCGTGTGATGTTCGTTTCCGCCAGATGTTCGGCGGGTGCACCCTGTATTCTCACGACAAGGTCGTCGCCCTGATCTGTGACGATCAATTATTCGTCAAGCCAACCGTAGCCGGGCGGTCTTTCATCGGAGAGGTTGTCGAAGCACCGCCCTATGAGGGAGCAAGGAACTCGTTTCTTGTCGGTGAACAAATCGAAGATAGCGACTGGCTAACGCAGCTGATTACACTTACAGCGGCCGAACTACCGACACCAAAACCGCGGAAAAAGAAAAAGCGCTAGATCGAGCTCGCTTACCAGGTCGTACGAATCATGATTGAAAAATTGCGGCCCGGTGCATCGATTCCAGAGCCGTGTACCCGATAGCGTTTGTCGAGCAGGTTGTCGGCGACGAGATCGATCTTCCAGGTGTCATTCGGTCTCCAGCTCGCTTGCGTTCCAAGTATCACCCAGCCCGGAGTGCCGTTCGGATCGATGCGCACGTCGCGTATGTCTCGATCACTCAGGCGATCCTGTTCGCCAGCAACTGTCAGCCAACTCGCGAGCGACCACTGCGTATTCAGGTCGATTCGCAAACCAAGCTCGCCACTCAATGGCGGAATCCTGTCCGCCGGTTGCGACGCGTCGGATCCGATACTCTCGCGACCCCAAGTGTAATTCAGTACGGCGTGCGCACGAATATTGTTCGAAAGTTCGATATCGACTCCCGCTTCCAAGCCGTGTATGGATGACTCCGCAGCATTAACACTTTGAACGATATTTCGTCCTTCATTTGTAACGTCACCCGTTAGTGCAGAGGTGATTCGATCATCGAAGCGCAGGGCATAGATCATGAATTCAAAACGCATTTGCTCAGCATGCCGTCGGATACCAATATCCAGTTGCCGCACACGTTCTTCCCGTAAATCGGTGTTTGGGATATTGAAGCGATTCCCTGGTCGTTCGCCGAGCGCGCCGAGATCGGAGATGTTCGGCGCCCTGAAACCGATTCCAGCGTTGGCGACAAATTGCCATGTGTCAGTGAAGCTAAAATTCCAGCCCAAATCACCACTGAGTCGTTGTATATAGATTGTTGCGGCCGCATTTGAGGGTGTGGCCGGGGCATCGATTTCTACGCTGGTTATTCGGAGTCCGCCATTAATGTGGTAGCGGCCTGAAACCGTCCAGTCCACGTTGCCAAACAGCGCCGCCTGATTGATCCTTGAGCCGTTCGGGAATCGAGATTGCACGGTGGTGAGTGTTCCCGTCGCAGTATCTTCCTCGTGGCGGGTGCTTTGCACCTCGTCAGTCTCCAGGTCCACGCCGACTATCCAGGATGTAGATGATGTCACGGCAATCGCGTTGATCGATAGCGCGTAGAGGTCACTTTGATTGGTTTCGTGACGCCGCGTCGTCGTCTCGAATTCCCGCGTGGTCCGGTCATCGTCAATACGCTGCCAGGCCGCATCGATATGCCAGTCAAGACCCAACGCAGCGTCGGTGACTATGTGCTGACCATGCACGAACAAGCGTTGACTAGGAGCAAAGAAAAACTCTGAGGAAGAGGGCAGCGTCTGACCAAAACCAGGCACGAGTTCATCAATACGGGGCGTTCCTGGTTGCTCGACGAATTGCAGGTCGAACAACGACGACCTGGAGTCCGACGGTGTAGCGCTTAGAACGAAACGAGCCGCTTTCGATTTATAGCCGGATGGCGCAATGCGGCCGCCGCCGCCAACTTGGCGATCACCTGTGATGAGATACTCGCCACTCAGCGATGCGGCCAAACGCCGGTTACCGACATCCAGCACTCCCTTGATCGACTGCTGCAGTTCGGCAGTATCAAATGCCAACATTAAATCCCGGCGGTATTGAGTGTCTTCCGATTCGAAATCCGGTACTCGGGAAACAACCTGAATGACACCACCGACTGCCTGGCTGCCGTACAGCGATGCCGGCGTTCCCCTGATGACTTCGACGCGTTCAACTGCGGTGGTTGGAACGAGCGCAAGGTACGGAGTTGGTGCACTGCGAAAAATAGCGTTGTTGAGTGGCATGCCATCAACCAGGTGCAGTATGGCCGACCCCTTCAGACCACGGATGATCGCTGCTCCTTGCCCGGGGGTTGTTTGCTGCAGGAAGACGCCCGCGTTCATTCCTAAAGTGTCAGTTAACAGCTTTTGTGACAGGACATTCGCGCGGTCTACCAGCGTCAACGCGGAGGAAATGTCTTCCGTGGTAACGGGACGACGCGTTGCCGTAACAACGACCTCATCGAGTTCAGCGTATTCCGAAATTGCATGGGCCGGGCTGGTTGCGATCAAAACCAGCAACCCCGCGGACAAGAGTTGTCGCAAGAGATGTGTCCTGGAGCGAATCAGGTATTAGATCAAACCAAGTCGGCTGTGGCGAGAACTCTATGGACGTTGTGCTGCAATGGCAGCATGCCCGCAAGGAGGGTGTCAGACTGGCGTTTGCCGGCGGCGTAGTCTCTAACACAGCGCAGTACGGCTGGTGAGCGCAGCATAGGCTGCCGCGATTCGAGGTCCGCCAGGGTCGCCCAGCGACGAGCGATGATCCCCTCGTCCAGTGGTCGATCTTCGTCGCAAGAGATGAACTTAGCCGAGTACACAATACGCAGAAACTGCTGTCGGGTTTGTGGGTGAATCCAGAGATAAACGCCGATAAGTTCGCCGCACTCAACCTCACAACCGGTTTCTTCCATTGTTTCGCGAACGACCGCATCCTCCGGTGACTCGCCAGATTCGATATGCCCACCGGGTTGCGAGAGGACCTTACGGCCCATGGCTTTTTCTTCTACGAGCAGAAACCTGCCGTCGAGGTCTACGACAGCAGAAACTGTCAGATCGGTTGGATACATCCTTGTTCCCAATTTCGGGCGCGGGGTGCGCTCGTACGAGGCCGTAAGCGGCCGATTCCTTAAATGCCGAGTTGGCGAAATTCCATTTCCACTTCACTGGCTAACCAGATCTCGTCGAACATTTTTCCGTACAGTCTGGCAACGGCGGGTTCGTAGGTATCGGCGATACCTTCCCATCGTTCTGCCTGCAGTCGGTAGACAAGCGCTGTTTCGTCGGCGATACAAAACGCCTCGGCGTGTGTGCGCAAGTCTTCTCGCACATTCCGAAATTCGATGTATGTATTCAATCGACGTCCCAAATGCACCAGGTTGTTGCCGTTCTTTACAGCCCGTGCAGGGTTAGCAATCAATACTCGAATTCGCGCATAGGCCTGCGAAAGCACCATGCGTTTCACAATCTCGAGAAATTCGTGGTTATCGTAAATGCCCGGCTCGAGATCATGTGTGAATATCGACACTCGTCGTGACGCCTCACTCACAACTTCCATCGTTGCCTGCTGCATCTCTTCTTTCGTCGAGATGACCCAGCGCCTGCCTTTTTCGCGTGCTTGTTCCATAGACTGCCGATACTACCGGGCAAAAGTGGCGTTCAGTGCCAACTGCGTCACGTTTTGGCGCAGAACATCGTGATGAGAATCAATCGTATCCCGCGCCCTTATTAGCTTTGGGCGTAGTTGAGAAATTAATCCCAGGCGGAATACGCCTCACATATGGTCACAATTTCTCAGGTATCTCGAAAGCGCCATTTTGCAGCATCCAACGTAGCAAACTTGCAACGTTTCCAGCCCGACTGTTATCGCAGAAAATTTTTCGCTCGCGACAAAGTTGTTCGATCATGGCGACGGCATCTCCCGATAACGCCGTGCTCCGACCATTGACGTAGAGATTTCGCTCGTCATATGCGATTTGGCTCATGCCATGCATTCTGAGATAGCCCCCGTTTTGCAATATGAACAACATGGCCTCTATTTCGTCGGTATTGGCATCTTCAGGTCGCAGCCAATCTTTGGCTTCCGTCGCGAAATGTCCAAGAGAAGCGGCAACGTCGCCTTGTTTCTGGTCAGGCAAGCCAAGCAATGCGGTGGCGCGCCTTGCCGAACGCTTCGATATATAGCCGGGTCTTGCCTCGCCAACGTTTAAGTCTGGGTCGCGGTAAAAGCCGTCTTTACAGGGTGTCGATTGATCCAGTGCGATGGAGAGGTCACTGGCTTGCGGGGCTCGCATGCCAATGGAGTAAGTCATACTGGCGCGTTTCGCGACTCCCCAATGGGCCACTCCCGGCGGCAGATACAGGACATCGCCTGCGGTAGTTTCCAGATATTCACTGCCAGCAAACTCTGTCAGCAATGCAAGGTCGTCACTGGCAGCAGGGTCCAGCGCAACATCATCGTCGGTATAGCACCAGTTGCGGACACCGATTCCCTGACAAAGAAATACGTCATAGTTGTCCCGGTGCGGGCCTACGCCACCACCGGGCGCCGCAAAGCTCACCATGAGATCGCCGATCCTCCAGTCCGGAATGAACGGTACATGGTCAAACAATGCCCGCATCGCCGGCAAGTGCTTTTCGACGTCATGCACCAGCAGCGTCCAGTCCCGCTTTGGTAAAGCTTGCAGGTATTCCGGTTCAAAAGGGCCCGTCTCGGCGCGGTAGCGGCAGCGCCTGCCATCGCGTTCAACGAAGACCAGTCGAGATTCGACATCCGCCAAAGTGGCGAGCCAACCGAGTTCATTACGCGTAATCGCGGGCCGCACTCGCGCCAGCGCGGCTGGCATGCATAGAGCTTGCTTTTGCCAGTGCCGGCCGAGAAAAGTCTCGACGCTTAGATTTCCGGGCAGCATTAGCATCCGGTTTGCGAATCAGATGTCGCGTGCCTGTTGCGCCGCGAGTCCAACATAGGTTTCCGGTGTCAGGGCCAATAGACGCTCAATTTCTTTATCCGGAATATCGAGCGTCTTGATGAACTGAATCAGTATCTCTTTGCTGACCGCCTGCCCGCGGGTCAGCGCCTTGAGTTTCTCGTAGGGCTCAGGAATTCCGTAGCGCCGCATAACCGTCTGTACGGCCTCCGCCAGCACCTCCCAGGCCTGTGACACGTCCGCATTTATGGCCGCTTCGTTAATCTGTATTTTTCCGATGCCTTTTAGCAGCGATTGCAGCGCTATCATGATGTGCGCGACTGCTGATCCCAGGTTTCTTTGTACCGTGGAGTCAGTCAGGTCACGTTGCCAGCGGGAGATCGGCAGCTTCTCCGCAAAATGCCCCAGCATCGCGTTCGCCATGCCAAAGTTGCCCTCAGCGTTTTCAAAATCAATCGGGTTAACTTTGTGCGGCATCGTGGATGAGCCGACTTCGTTGTTTGCGATTTTCTGACTGAAATAGCCGAGCGAAATATAAGCCCAGACGTCGCGGCTAAAGTCGATCAGTATCGTGTTGTAACGCGTTAAGGCGTGCGAGTACTCTGCAGTCCAGTCGTGTGGTTCAATTTGCGTTGTGTATGGATTGGGCTCTATTCCCAACGAGTCAATAAAGCGATGTGCGATTGCTGGCCAGTCTGCTTCCGGGTAGGCGATGACGTGCGCGTTGTAGTTACCGACTGCGCCGTTGAATTTGCCCAGGATCTCGACATTCCCGAACTGCGCCAGAGTCCTGTCCAGCCTCGCAACAACATTCGCAAATTCTTTGCCGAGCGTTGTCGGGCTGGCTGTCTGTCCGTGTGTGCGTGACAGCATGGGAAGTTCCGCGTTCTCTTTGGCGAGTGTGTTCAGCTTGTTCCGAAGGTCGCGCATTTGTGGAATCAGCACGTCAGAACGGGCGGAGCGCAGCATTAACGCGTAAGACAGGTTGTTGATATCTTCGGAGGTGCAGCCAAAATGCAGAAAATCTTTGAGAGCTTGCGTTTCGGGGCCGTCGCCGAGCTTCTCGCGAATGAAGTACTCCACGGCTTTTACATCGTGGTTTGTGGTTGCTTCTATCTTCTTGACATGTTCGGCGTCATCGATCGAAAAATTGTCGACGATGTGATTGAGAACGTCTTTCATCACTGACGTCAGTGGGGCCAGTTCCGTGACGGCTGGCTCATCAGCCAGGCATTGCAGCCAGCGAATTTCTACCAGTATGCGAAATCGAATCAGCCCGTATTCGCTGAAGATATCGCGGAGATCGTTGACCTTTTGGGAGTAGCGACCGTCGGCCGGAGAGAGTGCCTTGAGTGTAGAGATTTTCATGCTTGTGAAATTTTCATTGGCAACCGACTTTCATGAGTAAAAACCAGTGTAGACTAGCGCGCGCAAAGCGCGAATCATACACGATCTAACCCCCGCCAGACGGCAGATTTTCAGGACGGAGCAAGACAAGCAATGAGTGATAAGGCATTCCGCATCGAGAAGGACAGTATGGGTGAACTGCAGGTCCCGGAAGATGCTCTTTGGGGCGCGCAGACACAGCGCGCAGTCGATAATTTTCCGATTTCCGGGCTGCCAATGCCACGCCAGTTTATTGCGGCGCTCGGGCTCGTCAAATGGGCGGCGGCTGGAGCCAATTCAGAATTGGGCCTCCTGAAAAGTGAAATAGCGATTGCGATTCAGAATGCGGCTTTGACGGTATCTACTGGTGATTACGACGAGCACTTTCCAATCGACGTTTTTCAGACTGGTTCCGGTACCAGTTCAAATATGAATGCCAACGAAGTGATTTCGCATCTGGCGACCGCGGGTCTGGGTGCAGAGGTGCATCCCAACGATCATGTGAACATGAGTCAAAGCAGCAACGACGTCATACCGACCTGCGTTCATGTAAGCGCTGCCATGTCCATTAAAGACAAGCTGCTGCCTGCGCTGGAGCATCTGTCCAAGGTGCTCGAGGCCAAGGCGAATGAAACTCGCGAAGTCGTAAAGACAGGGCGCACGCATCTGATGGATGCGATGCCGGTCACACTCGGTCAGGAACTCGATGGCTGGCGATCACAGGTTGATCATGCAGCTGAACGACTCAATGACACGATGAAGCGCCTGGTGCAGCTCGCACAAGGCGGTACGGCTGTTGGCACTGGTATCAACGCACACCCCCGTTTTGGTGACAAGGTGGCCGTATTGCTCGGCGAACGTACCGGTATCCCATTCTCGTCGACAGCGTCGAAATTTGAGGGCCTGAGCAGCCAGGACGCGGCAGTGGAAACGTCCGGTCAGCTGCGGGTACTGGCGGTCAGCCTGACCAAGATTTCCAACGATCTGCGTTGGATGAATTCAGGACCATTGGCGGGCATCGGCGAAATTGCGCTGCCCGCATTGCAACCGGGTTCGAGCATCATGCCGGGTAAGGTAAATCCGGTGATTCCCGAGGCTGTGGCTATGGTTTGCGCGCAGGTTGTCGGTAATGATGCAACGATCGCCATGGGTGGCCAGGCTGGAAATTTCCAGCTCAACGTCATGTTACCGGTGGTCGCCTATAACCTGTTGCAAAGCATCGAATTACTCGCAAATGCCAGCGTCTGCCTGGCCGACAAGGCTATCGCAGGCTTCACGGTGAACACGGACAATATCAATCGTGCACTGGGTCGCAATCCGATCCTGGTTACCGCGCTAAACCCGGTTATCGGCTACGAAAAGGGCGCAGCTGTGGCCAAGGCAGCGTACAAGCAAGGACGGCCTGTTAAGGACGTCGCGCGCGAGATGACGGAGCTCACGGACGAAGAGTTGGACCGCCTGCTGGATCCTGCTGGTCTGACAGAGGGTGGTATAAAACATTAATAGCGACGTAATTCTTACGTCGGCCTATATTCAGCAACGCCTGCAAGGCACTGAGCTGCCATCCAGTCCGACTGATATCGTAATGCCACCGGGCAGTTCGCGTTGGCCCGAACCGATGCGCGAGCAGCTATCCGGCAGTCTCAAGCCCGCAGGTGTGCTGGTGCCGATCATCGAACGGGACGCAGACCTTTCGGTGCTGCTAACGCAGCGCTCGGCAGAGCTGAAGCATCATGCGGGCCAGGTGAGTTTTCCCGGCGGTCGCATGGAGGAACACGACGCAAGTGTCGAGGCCACAGCGCTCCGGGAGACCGAGGAGGAGGTGGGTATTTCCTCCCGACATGTTTGTGTAGTGGGTTATCTGCCGACAATGCCAACCATTACCGGTTACGCCGTAACCCCGGTTGTTGGCTTGATATCCGCGAGCGCCGAGCTTGATATTGACCACAGTGAGGTTGAATACGCTTTCGAGGTGCCACTGCGTTTCCTGCTGGATCCCGGCAACGACATTCGGACGGAATGGGAAACGCATGATCGGCGAGTCCCGATGGTCGAGTTTCACTGGGAGGGCGAACGCATCTGGGGTGCGACGGCATTCATGATAATGTCACTACGTAAAATACTGATAAATCAATAGAGTATGTCTAATATCAATAAACTACTTGAAGTCATGCGAAAGCTCCGCGATCCCCAAAGTGGGTGTCCATGGGACGTTAAGCAGGATTTTGGCAGCATCGCGCCGTACACCGTTGAGGAGGCTTATGAGGTAGCCGACGCCATCGAACGTGACGATATGGGCGATCTTCGCGACGAACTCGGCGACTTGCTCTTCCAGGTGGTTTTTCACGCACAAATGGCTGAGGAGGCGGGTTTATTCGACTTTGACGAAGTGGCGGCGGGCATCTCAGACAAAATGACGCGTCGCCATCCGCATGTGTTTGGGAGTGAGTCCGAGCGGGCTAACGGCAAACAGGAAGGGAGCTGGGAGCAAATCAAGGCAGCCGAACGCTCGAACGCCGCTGACGCCAGCGCTATGGCCGGTGTTGCCAAGGCGTTGCCGGCCCTGAAACGAGCGGAAAAACTCGGCAAGCGGGCTAGCCGGGAGGGCTTTGACTGGCCTGATCGGCAGGGTGCACGCGAAAAGATTCGGGAGGAACTCGAAGAACTCGAGGAAGCGGCGGGTACTCGCGATACAGCGCATATCGAAGAGGAACTCGGTGATGTCCTGTTTGCGGTCGTTAATCTTGCTCGTCATCTCGACATCGACCCGGAGAAGGCCCTGACAGGCGCCAATCATAAGTTCGAACGTCGGTTTCGCGATATGGAGGGCGCTGTCGCGGCCACCACAAAGCGCTTCAAAGATTACAATCTGGAAGCCCTGGACCAATTCTGGCGCGCCGCCAAGAAACGCGTGGGTTAGCCGTTCAGGCACGGTTCATTGCGCTTCCTCTAATCTTGTCCCCAAGCTGGCAAAACGCCAGTTAACGACAAAAGGACAGGACAATGAATAGCAAACCGAAACTCGCAGCCCTGGCGTCCGCAGCGATGCTTCTCGGAACTCCAGCGGCTTTTGCAGACCACGATTATCGTGCGTCGCGGAATGACCGCGGCACGTACGACTACGCTCAGGTCGTATCTTCGCAGCCCATCGTTAACTACGTCACTGTAAAGACGCCGGTCCGCGAATGCTGGGAAGAAACTCAGTATTACACCGTTGACCCTTACGCGGGCACGAGAGCGGGTGGAACGCTTCTCGGCGCTGTCATTGGTGGAGTTGTCGGGCATCAGTTTGGTAGTGGCAGGGGCAATGATGCAGCAACTGTAGCTGGCAGTCTTCTCGGTGCCGCCATAGGCAATAATTCGGCCAGAAATCGTCAAGGCCAAAACGGTGCGGAGCAACACTCGCGTCAGGTAGAACGTTGCAAGACGAGCTATCGTGAACACAGCGAAGAACGCATTGACGGATACCGCGTGACCTATCGTTATCACGGCCAAAAATATGTGACCGAGATGCCTTACGACCCGGGCAACAAGCTCCGCGTGCGGGTAGACATACGGCCGGCTGGGTAATCCGGGAGATTTGGTGTGACGCGCTTCATTGCAATCAACCGGCTGTCATACGACACTTGGCGAATGCGTCTGATACTGACATTGCTATTCATCGTTGGCCTGGCTTTCTCGCCGTCAACAGCGAGTGCCTTCGACATCGAAGAAACACTCAGGGAACAGCATGTCCAGTATCAGGGCAGTCCCGAGCTGCGTGTATCGCAGGGTGGTGGAATGAGCCTGGCACAGGCGACCGAGTCTGTGCGACGCCGCACCGGCGGCAGGGTCCTCAGCGCTGAAACCAAAATTCAGGGCGGCCGCGAAGTGCATTACATCAAAGTTATCAAGGATGGCAAGGTCAAGACCCACAAGGTCAATGGCCGTCAACGCTAGCCCTTCAACCAAGGGACGGGAACATGCGATTACTGGTAATTGAAGATGATGTGACTCTGCGCGAAACACTTACGCAGGAGCTCACAGAATTGGGTTTCGCTGTTGAGCAAGCAGCCGATGGTACCGAAGGGCTGTATTTTGCTCAGGAATATCCAATAGATCTTGCGATCGTTGATCTTGGTCTTCCGGGCATGTCGGGACTCGACATCATTCGTCAGGTTCGCGCTGACGGTAAAACTTACCCAATACTTATTCTCACGGCGCGCGATCGTTGGGAGGACAAGGTTGATGGACTCAGCGCTGGTGCCGACGACTATGTTGTGAAGCCGTTTCATTTCGAAGAAGTCAGTGCTCGCGTCAATGCTTTGTTGCGCCGCAGCGGGGGGTGGGCATCATCGCAGCTTGATGCTGGTCCGGTTTCGCTGGACATGTCGCGCCAGGAATTGAAGGTGAGTGATGTGACGATAGAGCTGACCAGCTTCGAGTACAAGATAATCGAGTACCTTATGGTGCGCGCAGGCCAGGTGATTTCCAAAGCGGAACTCACGGATCGACTTTACGATCAGGACTTCGAGCGTGACAGCAACGTTATTGAGGTCTTCATTGGACGGCTGCGCAAGAAAATGGATCCGGATAATTCTATCAAGCCTATCGAGACGCTACGCGGCCGCGGCTATCGCTTCGCGCTGGAGCGGAATCAGGCGGACTAGATGTATTCTCTTAGCAGCCGACTCCTGATCTCCGTCAGTGTGCTGCTGTTGCTTTTCTTTGGGGCCACCATCGCCGTACTAAATACCGCTTTTACCGAAGCCGGTGAGCAATCGCGGAGAGATATCCTGGACGGCAATCTCATCGCGTTGCTCGCAGCGGCAGAACCTGGTGACGATGCGGAACTGGTGCTTCCCGAGCAACTAAGGGAACCGCGTTTTGGTCAGATCGACTCCGGCCTGTATGGTGAATTACGAGACGCGGAGGGCGCTGTGATCTGGCGTTCCGTATCGGCGCTGGGTCTGGAAATCCCCGATGGCCCGGTTCCGGAAACCGGCAATCAATTATTCTCACAGGAAAGCTTGCGCGATGGCACACCGCTGCTGACCTTAAGCCTCGCCGTCGATTGGGAGTTTGATGGCGGAGTGTCGAAATCCTACGTGTTCAAAGTCGCCGAGAGCATGGATTCGTTTAACGCGCAGGTTGCGGGGTTTCGGAGGCAATTATTCGGCTGGTTCGCCGCTGTGGCCGCAACGATGCTGTTGGCTTTTTCATTCCTGTTGCGCGGCCTGATGAAGCCGCTCAGGAAAATCGAAACGGAAATTGGTGAAATCGAAAGCGGCAGTCGTGTGTCCTTGTCCAACCGATTCCCCACAGAACTTACCGGTGTCGCTCGCAACATGAATCTACTGATCGACAGTGAACGAGCTCGCTCGGATCGGTATCGCGTTACGCTCGACAATCTTGCGCACAGCTTGAAGACACCGCTCGCCGCAATGCGCGCCTTACTCGGCGGCCAACAAAGCGAACAGTTCGGTGATCGCTTCAATGAGCAGATCGATCGTATGGATGAAATCGTTCGCTACCAGTTACGCAAACCCGCCACATCAGTCTCGGAAAAACTGGTGCTGCAATCGGTCCATGTTGAGAAAGAAGTAACCCGGTTGATCGATGGTCTGAAGAAGGTTTATCACGACAAGGCACCCGACTTTGAAGTAAGCATCGAATCCGGTACGCAATTTCGTGGTGATACGGGTGATTTTCTGGAATTGGCCGGTAATCTCTTGGACAACGCCTGCAAATGGTGTGAGAAAAAGGTACGTGTCAGCGTTGTGCCGACGGTTGGCGCGAGCGCAATTGCCAGCGGGATGGTGCTATCGGTTTCTGACGATGGGCCGGGAATACCGCAGGATGCGGCCGATGCGTTATTGCAAAGAGGCATGCGTCTTGACGAAGCAACGCCCGGGCACGGCATCGGCCTTGCCGTTGTGAAAGAAATCGCGCAGTCATACGGCGGACAATTGTCAATTCAGGAGTCGAAACTTGGCGGCGCAGAGATTACAGTCTCGATACCGCCGGTTACGCCGGCCAAATCGGACTAGTCCTGATATGCGAATTCGCTTTATTACGACAGGCGGCACCATCGACAAAATTTACTTTGACGCATTAAGCCAGTTCGAGGTTGGCGAATCTGTGGTGCAACACATTCTCACGGATGGTCTGGTCGATTTTGAATACGATGTGGTTTCGCTTTTTCAAAAGGACAGCCTCGAGATCGATGACGACGATCGTAAGGTTCTGCATGATTTCATCGCGAACGACGATGCAACGCATTACATCATCACGCACGGTACGGACACGATGCCGGAGACGGCCGAAGTCCTGAGTGATCTCGATGGCAGGACAATCGTAATTACAGGCGCGCTGACACCGGCCCGATTTCGAACCACCGACGCAGTATTTAACGTGGGTATGGCAGTCGCAACCGTGCAGGTCGCCAAGCCAGGCGTGTATATCTCAATGAGCGGTCAGGTTTTCGAAGCCGGCGCGGTCCGCAAGAACCGAGCCGAAAACCGATTCGAGTCTACAGGTCGAAATTAATGCCTTGAGCCAGTGGCAAGTCTTTGCCCCAATTGATCGTATTCGTCTGACGTCGCATATAGGCTTTCCATGCGTCGCTTCCCGCCTCACGACCACCGCCGGTCTCTTTCTCGCCGCCAAACGCGCCGCCGATTTCCGCACCGGAAGTGCCGATATTGACGTTGGCGATGCCGCAGTCGGAACCGCCCGCCGACAGGAAGTACTCGGCATTCTGCACGTTGTCCGTGAAGATCGATGACGATAGACCTTGCACAACGCCGTTCTGCAATGCGATGGCTTCGTCGAGTGTCTCGAACGGAATCAGATACAGGATCGGGCCAAATGTCTCGTGTTGCACGATTTCCCAGTCGTTCTGAACCACCGCGATCGCCGGCGTAATGAAGTTGCCGGGTCCGTCGATGCGCTCACCACCACAGAGGATTTCGCCGCCGGCTTCACGGACAGATTCGCACGCAGCCTCAACAGTTCTCACAGCTGCATCATTGATCAGGGGGCCCATTAATGTGTCGGGATCGAGTGGATCGCCGATACGCACCTGGCTATAGGCTTTGACCAGCGTATTTTTCACTTCGTCGAAGCGTGTGCGATGCACGATTACGCGACGTGTCGATGTACACCGTTGCCCCGCTGTACCGACCGCACCGAAGACGATCGACGGAATAGCGAGGTCGAGGTTGGCATGTTCATCCACGATGATCGCATTGTTGCCGCCCAGTTCGAGCAGGCATTTGCCCAGGCGATTTGCGAGCCGTTCACCAACGCCGCGGCCGACCCATGTCGAGCCCGTGAACGAAATCAGGTTGACTCGTTTGTCGTTAACAAATCGCTCCGCGAGGTCATGCGAACCCTTGCCACCGTTGATCAGGAAGAATACGGGCGGCAGGTCCATTCCTTCGAGCGCTTCGTTGATAATTTTGTGCACGGCTACGCCACATAAAGACGTGTTTGACGACGGTTTCCAGATGTTGACGTTTCCACAGATTGCGGCAATGCAGGCATTCCAGGCGTAGACAGCGACCGGGAAGTTGAATGCCGAAATCGTGCCGACGATGCCCAGTGGGTGCCATTGCTCGTACATGCGATGCTTCGGGCGTTCCGAGTGCATCGTGCGGCCGTACATCATCCGTGACTGGCCAACCGCAAAGTCGGCAATGTCGATCATCTCCTGAACTTCGCCGTCGCCCTCTGCCTTGATCTTGCCGTTCTCAAGTGCCACAAGGCTGCCGAGCGCGTCTTTGTGTTTGCGCAGTGCGATGGCAATGTTGCGCACGGCCTCGCCGCGAACCGGGGCCGGCACAGCGCGCCACGTAAGGAACGATTCCTGCGCTTTCGCGACGACGTCTTCGTACTGCTCCATGCTTGTGGCTCGAACGCTGGCGATAAGCTCGTTCGTTGCCGGATTGCTGGATTCAATCAGGGGCGCTGATTCATCGCTGCGTGCTTCGGCGCCGAACCAGGTACCGTCGTTAACCGAGCTTAGGCCCAGTTGATCAAGAATTTCTTTCATCGTTATGCTCCAAAGGTCGGCGCGCATTGTGCCAATGTCGCGGCTTGCTTGCCATACCTGCGACATGGAGAAAAATAACGCGAAATCAAGCGCTTCGCGAAGCTAGTTGTCCAGTCCCTGAAGTTCCCTGAAAAAGTCTTTCTAAACTGTTGATTACATGAGAAACTTTTGAGCCTTAAATTCAGCCGTGGCATAGTCCGCGTTTTCCGGCCAACAAACTGTCGGCCCAGCCGATAAAAGTAGAAGCGACGACGTGAGCAGAACATTACCCAAAAATGATTGGCATCCCGCTAGCTGGCAGAGCAAAGAGGCACTACAACAGGCCTCATATCCGGACCAGGCCGCGCTAGACCGGGCAGTTGCCGATCTGAGCCGATTGCCACCGATTACAACTTCGTGGGAAGTTGACGATCTCAAATCCCATTTTGCCAGGGCCCAACGCGGTGAAGCGTTCGTCCTGCAAGGTGGCGATTGCGCTGAGACTTTCGACGAATGCACGTCAGAGAATATTGTTGCCAAACTGAAGATCCTGCTGCAGATGAGTCTCGTAATGATTTATGGGATGAAGAAACCGGTAGTGCGAGTCGGACGCATGGCGGGTCAGTACGCGAAACCGCGTTCTACTGATACCGAAACTCGTGATGGAGTAACTCTGCCGAGCTTTCGCGGAGATCTTGTAAACCGTAGTGGCTTTACGGCTGATGAGCGCATTCCGAACCCGCAGATGATTCTGCGTGGGTATGAGCGCGCGTCGCTAACTTTGAATTTTGTCCGGTCACTAATTGATGGCGGATTTGCTGATCTGCATCACCCGGAATACTGGGATCTCGACTGGGTTGGACATTCATCGGCCGCGTCTGAATACCACAGTATTGTTTCGTCGATCTCAGATTCCCTCGATTTTCTGGAAACTGTGTCAGGTCGCCAATTTCACCGTACCCAGCGCGCTGATATTTATGCCGCGCACGAGGGCCTGCACTTGCACTACGAGCAGGCGCAAACGCGCTATCTCGATCGCCGCGAGCGCTGGTACAACCTGACGACACATTTTCCGTGGATCGGAATGAGGACAGCGCAACTCGACGGCGCACACATCGAGTATTTTCGCGGTATCGCGAATCCCGTCGGTGTGAAGATCGGTCCGGGAATGACGCGCGAATGGTTACAGGGCCTCGTAGAGGCGCTAAACCCGAATAATGAGCCCGGTCGATTGACCCTGATTCATCGATTCGGCGCGAAATCGATCGAAGAGCATCTGCCGGAGATGATTCGGACCGTCAAAGAAATGGGGACATCGGTCCTCTGGGTCTGCGATCCGATGCATGGCAATACCGAAAGTACGTCAGACGGCACGAAAACACGGCGTTTCGATAATGTCGTGGCGGAATTGGAGTCGGCATTCAAGGTGCATGATTCGATGGGCAGCTACCTTGGCGGCGTACACCTGGAATTAACCGGTGAGAACGTTACCGAGTGTACAGGCGGTGCGCGCGGCCTGACAGATGCTGATCTTGCGCGGAGCTACAAATCGACCGTCGATCCACGACTCAATTACGAGCAAGCAATGGAAGTAGCAATGCGCATCTCGGGCCTGAACAAACAACCGTAGGAGCGCGCCAAGTGCGGAGCGAAGCGGCAGCCGCAAAGCTGCTCAGGAGCTCAAAGCCGCCCAAGCCTCTTCATTACTCACACAAGCCGTCTCCCCAGGCGCCAGCCCATTCAAGGTCCAGGGCCCAATCGCACACCGAATCAACCGCAACGTTGGCAGCCCAACCGCGGCGGTCAAACGCCGCACCTGTCTATTCCGTCCTTCGGCCAGCGTAATCTCCATCCAGGTGTCAGTGACAGTTTTCCGATAGCGAATTGGCGGATCCCGGTCCCAAAGCATGGGTGGTTGTTCTATACGTCGTGCCTCTACGGCTCTTGCGACGCCGTCCTTGAGTTCGACTCCGCCGCGCAAAGCCCCGACTTGCTCATCGCTTGCTGTGCCTTCGACCTGCGCCCAATAAACCTTGCGGATCTTCGATCTGGGTTGGCTGATCCTGGCTTGTAGTCGCCCGTCGTTAGTCAGGAGCAATAGGCCCTCACTGTCGAAATCGAGCCGCCCGGCCGGGTAAGCGCCGGGTGCATCGACATAGTCCGCCAAAGTGACTCGGCCATCCGGATCGGTGAACTGGCACAGCACTTGATAAGGTTTGTTTACAAGAATCAGCACTTTTTGTGCTCCTCGACGATCTGTACAATGCACGCCTTTCCCGGCCCTCTGGACCCAGCATGCATTACGATCATATCAATGTGCCCGCCGATGGCGCGCCCATTACCGCAAATCCGGACAATAGCCTCAATGTTCCGGATTCTCCGATCATTCCCTATATCGAAGGTGATGGTATCGGAATTGATGTCACACCCGTCATGCTGGATGTGGTCAATGCCGCCGTTAAGAAGGCCTACGGCGACCAACGCCAGATCAAATGGATGCAGGTCTACGCCGGTGAGGCGGCTACCCATATCTATGGTGATGACCAGTTTTTGCCAGAGGAAACTCTGGACGCGATGCGACGTTACCTGGTGTCGATCAAGGGTCCGCTTGCGACACCTACTGGCGGCGGCATCCGATCATTGAATGTCGCTATTCGACAGACGCTGGATTTGTACGCCTGTGTGCGGCCGATTCGCTACTTCCCAGGAGTGCAAACACCGATGTTGCAGTCCGAGCTTGTCAGCATGACGGTTTTTCGTGAGAACACCGAAGACATCTACGCTGGCATCGAGTACCCAACGGGCTCGGAAGAGGTGCAGAAGCTTATTCATTTCCTGCAGACTGAACTCGGCGTAACCGAGATTCGCTTCCCGCTTAGTTCGGGCATCGGCATCAAACCAGTATCGCGGGAAGGGTCTGAGCGACTGATCCGCAAGGCGATCCAGCACTGTATCGACCGCGATATGAAGTCGGTTACCTTGGTGCACAAGGGCAACATCATGAAGTTCACCGAGGGTGCGTTTTGCCACTGGGGATATGAACTTGCGCAAACGGAATTCGGCGCCAAGCTCATCGGCGACGGTCCATGGTGTTCGTTCAAGAACCCCAAGTCGGGCCATGAGATTATCATCAAGGATGTGATCGCCGATAACTTCCTGCAACAAATCCTGATGCGACCGGAAGAATACGATGTCATCGCGACCTTAAACCTGAATGGCGATTATATTTCGGACGCGCTGGCCGCTCAGGTTGGTGGTATTGGTATCGCGCCGGGGGCCAATCTGGCGGATGCCATTGGCGTATTTGAGGCAACTCATGGCACAGCGCCGGGCTTCGCGGGCAAGGATCGCGTTAACCCGGGTTCGCTCATTCTGTCGGCGGCGATGATGCTGCGTTACATTGGCTGGGGTGAGGCGACCGATTTCGTACTCAAGGGCGTTGCCAATACGATCGCGAATGGCGAGCTGACCTTCGACCTGGCGCGGCTGCGTGAGGCGATTCATCAGCCAAAACGTAAAGACAAGCCGCACGGCAAACAAGACGTTGAGCAGGAACTGGATCAGATGGTCCCAGGTGCAAGCTTAGTTGGGACCCGAGGGTTCGGCGAGGCGATAATTCGCCACATGGATGATTGACGGTTTGGCTGGCGAATCATTATTCGACAAAGATTGCCGTGAGTGCCCGAGGCTCGCCGCGTTTCTTGATGAAGTTAACGAAAAATATCCAGATTATTACTGCCGGCCTGTGCCGCCATTTGGCACGCCGGATGCACGGTTTATGATCGTTGGCCTGGCGCCTGGTATGCACGGCGCGAATCGTTCAGGGCGACCTTTCACCGGGGACCATGCCGGAATACTGCTGTACCAGATGCTGCACAAGTACGGCTTTGCCAGCCGCGATCACTCCGAGTCGGTTGACGACGGTCTGACGCTTGTCGATTGTCGCATCACGAATGCCGTCAAGTGCCTGCCGCCCGATAACAAACCGGTTGGCGCCGAGATTAATACCTGCAATACCTTTCTGGCGAATGAGCTGCAAACTCTGCCGAAAGATTCTGTCGTAATGGCTCTCGGCGGAATCGCACATCGTGCCATCATCAAAGCACTTGGTTTGCGACAGGCAGACTTCAAGTTTGCACATGCGGCACTGCACGACGTGGAATATTTTCGATTGCTCGATTCGTATCATTGCAGCCGTTACAACACGAACACACGGCGACTGACGACAGAAATGTTTGACGCAATATTTGCAGAGGCTCGGGCGTTGCTGGATAACTAGCGCTGTGAGTGACGAAGCACCCTTTGAGGTTAAACCTTTCCTGCAGACCCTGACACACCGCCCGGGTGTGTATCGGATGCTTGATGCGAAGCATAAGATCATTTACGTCGGCAAAGCGCGTGATCTGAAGAAGCGGGTCTCGAGCTATTATAATCGAACTCACGATGCGCCAAAGACAGCGGCCATGATGGAGCAGGCGGTCCGTGTTGAAGTCACGGTTGCGAACACCGAGGCGGAGGCACTGATACTCGAATACAGCCTCATAAAGCAGCACAAACCGCGCTTCAATATTCTGCTGCGTGATGACAAGAGCTACCCCTACATCTACGCATCAACCCAGCACGATTATCCACGGCTAAAATTTCATCGGGGACCACGCAAAGGAAAGGGACGCTACTTTGGTCCGTATCCGAGTACGTCGGCTGTCCGGCAAACTCTTAGCGAGCTGGAAAAACTTTTCCTGATACGCAATTGCGCGGACAGTTTTTTCACCCATCGAACACGTCCGTGCCTGCAGTACCAGATCAAACGATGCACGGCTCCTTGCGTCAATCTGATATCAAAAGAGCATTACGCGAAAGACATTGATGCCGCGATCATGTTTCTGGATGGCAAGAATAAGAGCGTGGTCAATACCTTCGTCAAACGCATGGACGAGGCATCTGGTGCGCAGGATTATGAGCACGCGGCGCGTTTTCGCGATCAGATTGCGAAGCTCAAGAAAATCGAGGCACGCCAGCTCGTGAAACGCTCGGGGAAACTGGACCTCGATATCCTTGGTTTTGCATCCAATGCAGCGATCCATTGTGTGACGGTATTGTTTATCCGAAACGGTTCGGTCATCGGCAGCCGCGATCACTTTCCGCGATTGCAGGGTGAAACGGACAAACAGAAAATACTCAACGCATTCGTCGCGCAGTATTACCTGGGCCGCGATGCGCCGGCCGAAATCATTGTCGAGACAGACATTGAGGACGGTGCGTTACTGGAGCAGGAATTGAGTGGGCGAGTCGGCCACAAGGTGCGGATTCGCTCAAAGGTCAGAGGTGACCGGCTGCGCTGGCTGCAAATGGCGAAAACGAATGCCGAGCAGGGTTTGAATCTCAAGGTCGCGAGCAACGCAACGATCAAGCGGCAATTCCTCGCGCTGGGCGAGGCCTTACAGCTTGAGGAGTCCCCTTTGCGCCTGGAATGTTTCGATGTGAGCCATACTTCCGGTGAAGCAACTGTCGCGTCTTGCGTTGTTTTCAATACGGCTGGTGCGCTGAAGAGTGACTATCGGCGCTTTAACCTTAGCCCTCAGGCACCGGGAGACGATTATGGTGCGATGTCAGAAGCTTTGCAGCGCCGTTACGCCCGCGTTAAAAAGGGCGAGGTTCCGACGCCGGATATCCTGTTTGTGGATGGCGGCAAAGGGCAGCTTGCCGAAGCTATGAAGGTGCTGGGCGAACTGGAGCTCGACTGGTTGAACGTTGTCGGCGTGGCAAAAGGGCGGTCGCGACGGCCGGGGGCCGAGCAGTTGTTTCGCCCCGGCGAATCAAGGGCCATGACACTGCCGCCGGATTCACCTGCATTATTGCTGATCCAGCAGATAAGAGACGAAGCACACCGATTTGCCATCACAGGTCACCGGCAGCGGCGGGCGAAAGCGCGCCGGACCTCAAAGCTCGAAGAAATCCCGGGTCTGGGTCCGAAGAAGCGCCGTGAACTGCTGCGACAGTTTGGCGGCCTGCAGGGTGTGAGTGGCGCTGGCATTGACGATTTAGTGCAAGTGCACGGTATTAGCCGAAAACTGGCCGAAACGATATACAATACGCTGCACCTGGATGCCTAATAATAATAAACGAGTCGATCATTGAAGTTTAATCTTGCAAATATACTGACGTTGTTTCGGATTGCGGCGATTCCGATTATCGTGATCAGTTTCTACAGTCAAATGCCAAACGCTCGGCCAATTGCGGCGATTTTGTTTGGGATCGCAGCAGTCACTGACCTGATCGACGGCTGGGTAGCAAGGCGTTATGGCCAGACCTCACGATTCGGTGAGTTCCTGGACCCGGTTGCGGACAAACTCATGGTCTCCATTGTGCTGGTGATGCTGGTGCAGGCGGAAGCCAGGTGGTTTGAGGATGTGATCGCCATGATCATCATCGGCAGGGAAATAACAATATCCGCATTGCGCGAGTGGATGGCGACTATCGGCGAGCGAGCGAATGTTCGTGTATCGGTGGCAGGGAAGATTAAGACGACGCTGCAGATGTTCGGTATCGCCTTCATGGTTTACAAGAATGATTTGTTTGGAATCCCTGTCTACAAGCTTGGCTTCGTATTGCTGGTATTGGCTGCGATCATGACCCTCTGGTCGATGGTGATCTATTTGCGGGCTGCCTGGCCGTTTATTGTCAACGATCAGGACAGCGCGGATGAGAAAAGTTGAAATTACGCCTTGACTTAAACCTGTCAGCCGCTAGAATCTCGACCCTTCGCGGGAATAGCTCAGCTGGTAGAGCGCAACCTTGCCAAGGTTGAGGTCGCCAGTTCGAACCTGGTTTCCCGCTCCAAACGACCGAAAGGGCCACTCTATTGAGTGGCCCTTTTTCATTTCCGGTGCCAGCTATCTTGAGGTGACCTGAAATTGCCTCCTTACTCGCCGAATGATATAAGAATGGGATAAATAGACCATACATAGCATAAAGGCGAGTCCATGCGATATATCAGCGTCTTGGTCGGACTATTCTGGTCAGTATCAGCATCGGCCGGTGTTTCCGACTGGATTCCGTTCGAACACGAGAGCGGTCACATAACAATTCCGATAACGCTAAACGGCGAGAGAACAACGGCCATTCTTGATACCGGTGCATCGGGCAATGGTATTTCCGAGGCATTTCTTGCTCGTCACGCTGGCGAGTACAGGGTTGGTCGCGCGATCAACTTGCGTGGTGTCTTTGGCGAGCGTCGCGTACGCCTGGTGGATGATATCCAGGCCGAGATGTTCGGATACAATTTCAAGATCGGTCAGCTAATGCCTATGCGTGTCCGTGGTTTTGACTTTCTCGTGGGTTTGCCGTTCTTCGAAAACTATATTGTTCAAATCGACTACCCGAATGACCGTTTACGGCTCATCGACCACGACTCGCTCAAATTGCGGAAAGTCGCCAATGTAAAGATGAAGCGATCGCGAGCGACAGCGCATCCGCTCATAAAAGTGTCGTTGAATGACGAGTATAAAATGTGGGTCACTCTTGATACTGGCAATAGCGCAGGCCTCTTGATCAAGAGGTTTGACGCGGAGCGATTCAACTGGCTTGAGAAATACGGAACCGATGACTCCCACGGTGTTGGCATCAATGCGGTCATCGCGAGTGTTGAGCGATTTAATCTTCCGTACCTGGAAATCGGCCCATTTACTCTGGAAAATGTCATTGTCACGGTCCCTGCAGAGGGGCAAAAATCGAATATTTCAAGTGATGCGCAGCACGGGCGCACACGAGAAATCAAGAGCTTCAGTTCGGACGGTATTCTTGGTTACGACGTGCTCAAGCACTTCATCGTCACCATCGATTTCAAACGTTCCTTGTTACATTTGGAGCCGTCAGAGCACTCTTCGACCGAGTAATGAGCTTTGCTGTTACGATCTTTTCTTCAGATTGACGACGTCTTTTTGCCTAAGTTTCGCCTTGCGGCTGGACTTTTGATGCACCGTGACCAGTGGAGCGGCAAGTGTTAGTCCGGTGATTAACACGACAACACCGAAATTTGTGTCGCCCAGCCAGTACAGGAATCGTTGTAAATACCCATTATCGATTTGTGGAATAAAGCCCACAATTGAGGTCCAGGTTACGGACATCCAGGCACCGCCGCGAAACCAAAGCCATCCCTGGTATGCCCAGATCAACAGGGTCATAACGCAAGTTGCGATTGCGACAGTTGCGAACAGGAAGCCCCAGAATCGGGCAGCACGATCAGCCACCAATGCGATGAAGCCAAGCGCGACAATTTCGCGTTCTCTACCGTGCTCCGCGAGCAGCCTCTTGCGCGCTCGAAAGTGGCAATAGCCAAGATAAGCTAATAATGGCAGCAGACCGATACCGGCCCAGGCTTTGGCAAGCTCTTCAGAGCTCAAGACGTAGCTGGCGCTAGTGGCGGCCACGGTGGCCAGAAATCCCAGCGGGACCAGGTTCGCCAACGGAAAAAATGGCCGGTCAGTCATAAAATCCGAGTATGGGAACCTTGACCGACACAACTTTGCTCAGATTACTGATCTCATCGGTCCAGGCGAGTACAAGTTTGTCGGCAACACGGGCCAACTGCGGAACGGTGCGCGCGCCAGACGTTCGGCCAACCGTATGAACGCGTCCCATCTGTCCGTCGAAAGTCATACTGCGGAGCTTGATGGTAAAGGTGCCGTCTTTCTCTGACTCCATCCAGCTGATGGCGAAAGAGTAGCTGTCGATCATTGCGGTGCTGACACGGCCCTGCACGTTTCTTGCCGAAATCTCGGCGGGCTCCGAAAACGATTTGCCAGCGTTTGTCGACAAAGCGACTTTAACGACGGGTCTACTATTCGCTGCCGTAAACCAGGCAACGACTACGCGTTTTTCCGTTGCCGATACTGATGGTCCGTTGACCGGGCATCCAGAAATCACCCAACCATCATTTGAAATCGGCGTGCCTGCCTGCCACTTATCGTCCTTATGGCGAGATACATAGATGTCCCGAACCTCGTCTGCGGTTCTGTTGCGGTAGACAGCGATCGGGCCTGCCGCTGTTGCCGCGATATCCGTCTGACAACAATCGCAGACACGCTCGTCCAGCAACATCTCGTCCAGTAGCTCGCCATCCGCTGCCAGCGTCGCGCCACGCAGGGTCATGCCCGCATCCGGCGTGTTGCGGCCGTCCAGCCAGATTAGCCCAGTGCCATTTGCTGTTGCAAAGGATGAGACGAAGCCGTGCTCGGTTGGTGTGCCATCGGTATGCGGACTGGCTGCTGTGCTCCAGGAGACGCCATCGTCGCGGGAGACGGCTGTCAGAATCTGGTAGGAGTAAGTCTCGTCTGCCGTATAGCTCAACCAATAGGCAAGCAGTGTTTTCGGTCCGATGGCGGTGACTGCAGGAAGGTCAGCCCAGTTTACAAACATATTTTCGTCATCGATCGCGATTTTCTGTGCCAGCCAGGATCCTTCGAAGAAGCTTGAATAGCGCAAGGATGAGCCGTCCTCACGGCGCTCCATCCAGCTCAAGATGGCATCACCCTGAGAACTTTGTGTCACGCGTGGCCCATACGCGGGCTTGCCGCTGGGTACGGGGACTGGCACGGGATCACCGAGTTGGGGCAGGGTCTGTTCAGTACAGGCTACGAGCAGCATCGGGACGAGCAGGGCGAGGGTTCGGGTAATTTTGCGCATGGCTCATTATGCAAATATTTCGGGTGGATTGCTGAGACAGTCGCTGTATACTCCGACGCCTGCTTAACGGAGCGGCCTCTGCCGCCGCTACGTCATAGACCGAGGCTAGGTGGCAGAGTGGTTATGCAGCGGACTGCAACTCCGTGTACGCCGGTTCGATTCCGACCCTAGCCTCCATTTTTACGTCTGGCCCGGGTGGCGGAATTGGTAGACGCAACGGACTTAAAATCCGTTATTCGAAAGAGTGTGCGGGTTCAAGTCCCGCCCCGGGCACCAACGAAAACAAACACTTAAATGCGCACAATCCTCCCGCTCAAAACCTCACTTGCAATTTGGGACACAAAAGGGACAATCGGTGACAACCATTTATATGGGGTCACAAACAATGGCAACAATTATTGAGCGAACTACTGCGAGCGGTCGCAAGGTGCAGCGAGTTCGAATCCGATTGCAGGGTTATCCGGAACAAAACGCGACGTTCAAGACCAAGAAAGAGGCGAAGGATTGGGCCAAGATCACCGAGGC
>JAJFKV010000037.1 GCA_021773055.1 Woeseiaceae bacterium | reverse complement strand
TGTAGGAGCCGGCTGTAAGCGGAGCTCATGTACTAGTCGTTTATTCTCGAACCCAACTCGTCTAGCAAGCGGGCTGAAATCTCCGGGTTTGGCAGATCATCACGTTCTACAATCGCGAAGGCGAAATTGTCGGCCATGATTTCTTCCGGATGGATAATGTAATTGGTGTTTTTGCCGATACTCTCGAAGAAGCCGGAGACCTCTCCGGGACCAAACATTCTCAGTCCATTCTCGTCTCTAACCGGTCGCCAATCGTCCCCAGACCTCTCGACCGCCATAAGGCGGAAGACCAACCAGTCGAAAAAGTCTCCTTCGGTGTACGGGCCTTTGGCGTAGAGAATCGGCGTCACTGTTTGAGAAGTACCCGCCGCCTGAATGTCGATGCAGAAGTCGCGATGGAAGGCGTCGGGATTGGTGATCTTAAGAGGCAACAACTCCTCAGGGAAAGGCACGTTCAAGCATGGGCTGTGGCCGATTATTCCGTAAAGAGGTCTACGGATCGCCGGCTCGTAGCCGCTCATAACGTGAAACAACTCATGCAGAAAAAGCTGCTCCAGCTGGTCGGTGGGCATACTGAGCATGGCGTCGGGCAGGATGATCGCGTTCTCACGCGTGTAGGCCGCATGCGACTCTTCGTTCCCGCTGGTACGGACGAGCATAACGATCGGTGGAAGACTCAGTTGCAGGTCGAGTGACTCGATTCGTCTGCCTGCAGACTCTACGATCATGCGAAGTGTGTCGATCTGCTCAGGGGTCCAGGCTTGTGCCTGCGCCGCAGCAAACTTGAGGAAGGCGTCCTGGCCGGGGTCAACGGGCTGACGGATGCGAGCTGATCGATCGAAGGGACTCAGATCTCTGACCCAGGAATCAGCATTACCGAGCAAAGCCGCGGCATCCTCTGTCGATGCGAGCCGGACAATGGTCGTCGAGTGAAACGGAATCTCTGTCGGCTGAGATTGGGCCAAGACGCCGCCGGCAAGGACCAACAGGCTTGTTGTGATGGCGATACACCATCGAGATATGTGATACATCTTATTCTCGCGATAGATTGTGCGAATTCTTTGATCTTGAGGAGAAGACCGACTGGCCGCAATGGGCCAGCACCAGTCGTTGAGTATACATCCAGGCGAACGGCTGGAGTCGGCCAAGAGTGGACCTTCACTTAATGGCATGTATACCTGAGGAACGGCACGATGTACGCCAACCAAATCTTTCAGGGAGTTGATTCCTGCCTACGCCGCCTTGATCGAGTCAACCGGGATGTGTAGGCGGCCTACCAGATCGGGAATAGCCGAATACGCTGAAGTGCGTGACGCCTCGTGCCGCGCATCGCCGAACTCTTGGTACTCGATGCCAACGTGCTCGAGCACTTCGGTGCCCAAGTACTTAGCACAAGTGCGTATGTGTGGTAATAGATGGCTCGTGTGTTCGTTGATGCCTCCGGCTTCGAATCCGAACTCTCCACAGGACGTGAGCACCACTAAGGTTTTTCCGTTGAGAATTGGCTCAAGCGGTTGGTCGCCGCGTGACAGATCAAACGAGAAGGTGCGATCAACTCGTACCACCTGGTCAAACCAGGCTTTGAGCGCCGCCGGCATACCGTAGTTATACATTGGCACCGACATGACTATCAGGTCGGCGGTTTCCACCTCTTCGATCAGCTCATCGGATAACGTCAACAACGCTGTTTGCTCCGGTGTTCGGTTCTCGCCAGCAAACGCTGCGGCAATCCACTCCTCACTAACAGCGGGGGGCGGTGTTCTACCGACGTCACGAACAATCACCTGGGTATCCGGTGACCGGTCCCGCCAGCTGGCAACGAAGGCATCAGCAAGCCGGCGCGTTACGGAGCGCTCTTTTCTTGCGCTCGCATCGATCCTCAGGATTGTAGTCATCGTGGATTCTCCCTCGTCAGTCGCTACAAGATAGATGAGCTCTACTCATCATCTCCGCTCCAGATACCGATAATGTCTTAGATAGATTCGGTTGACAAAGGATGAATTCTGATCTATAGATGAAAAATACTCATCTATTGTGATTCATGTTCAAAGGCCTCCCTTCACCCGGTGCGCTGCGCACCTTCGAGTCGGCTGCCCGGCTTGGTAGCTTCAAGCGAGCGGCTGCTGAGCTATCGGTTACTCCAACCGCCGTGTCTCACCAGATTCGAGCTTTGGAAAACACACTCGGAGTCCAGCTTTTCGTGCGCCGGGCGAGGCAGATCAAACTCACGGAGATCGGCTCGGCGCTTGCGCCGGCGTTCACGCGCGGGTTTCAAGAGATGAAGACTGCCCTGGACGAGGTGCTTGCGACCGACCCCGTTATCACAGTTTCCACCACGGCAGCGTTTGCATTGCTAAGGTTGGTACCGGAACTACCTTCGTTTTACGCGCAGGCGCCCGGGATGCGCGTACAGATCGAGACTTCAACTCATCCAATCGATTTGCGACACGATAGGCATGTTGATGTGGCGCTGAGGTATGGCAGTGGTCCGTATCCCGGTCTTTTCGCGCTACCCCTCGTTGAAGAGGAGTTCGGCGCGTATGCAGCACCCGGTAGGGTTGACAAAGACTCCCATCTCAGCGGAGCAACGCTGCTCGAAACAGATTGGCAACAACCGGTCCTGAAGGACGTCAACTGGCCAGGTTGGTTCGCTCGCGCACAGCTCAAGATCGACGACGTCGCGCGAATCATCCGTTTCGACGAAGAACATTTCGTTCTCCAAGCCGCGATCGCTGGCCAAGGTGTGGCGTTGGCGAGCTCGGTACTGTCCTCTGGTATGGTCGCGCGCGAACTTCTCGTGCCGGTGCGACCAAACGTGCAGCTAAAAGGCTCCGCCTACACAGCGCTATGCTTGGAAGAAAATTCACGATCCCGCAAAGTAAGCGCGTTCCTCGCATGGTTGGATGCGCGGTTCAGTTGACCGCATTCCCGCTCAACGCGACTTCCGCTTCGGGTCAGCAGCAGTCGCTCAACAGTTTATCACCTGAGCGGCTGGTTCCGGCCAGATGGTTCGACCCCGGTTTAATGGACCGTTTGAAATTGGCTTTGGTTACGTTCTTCAAACGCAGCCGGACTTATATTACCAAGATAACCGTGTCGGCGCTTTCTGTTGTAGAAACGTTCGATGTAATCAAAGATATCTTGC
>JAJFKV010000036.1 GCA_021773055.1 Woeseiaceae bacterium | reverse complement strand
GTGGAAGATCTCGCCGAGTTCGATTTTTCCAAGGTTCAGATAGGCCTGTTTTCTGCCGGTGGATCGATATCGGAAAAATACGCACCGCAGGCCGCTGCCGCAGGTTGCGTGGTGATCGATAACACATCGCAGTTTCGTTATGACGATGACATCCCACTGGTAGTGCCAGAGGTAAATCCCGAAGCAATCGGCGATTACGCCAGTCGCGGCATTATCGCCAACCCGAACTGCTCGACCATCCAGATGGTCGTGGCGTTAAAACCAATCTACGACGCAGTCGGCATCGAGCGGATTAATGTCTGCACCTACCAAGCCGTGTCGGGGGCCGGACGCAGCGCCGTTGAGGAACTGGTGCGACAAACGACAGTATTACTGAACGGTCGGCCGCTCGAAATTGAAGGTGATGAGAAACAAATCGCTTTTAACGCGATTCCGCATATCGATGTCTTCATGGACAATCGATATACGAAAGAAGAAATGAAAATGGTGTGGGAAACTCGCAAGATTCTCGGCGACGAAGCAATACTGGTCAACCCGACAGCGGTGCGCATTCCGGTATTTTTCGGGCATTCAGAAGCCGTCCATATCGAAACTCGTGACAAGATTTCCGCGGCGACGGCCAGCGAATTACTGGCGCGTGCAGCAGGCATTCAAGTGCTCGATGGGGTCGAATTAGGCCAATATCCGACCGCCGTGACGGAAAGCTCGGGTCAGGACCCTGTTTTTGTCGGTCGCATTCGGGAGGACATCTCTCACGAGCGTGGATTAAACCTCTGGGTGGTGGCTGATAACATACGTAAGGGCGCGGCTCTAAATAGTGTCCAAATTGCTGAAATATTGGCAAAAAACTATCTTTAGGCTATAGTTCGCAGGCAATGAACGGGCCGAGACTGGATGTCGAATTAGGGGCCTTTTAGGGTTTGGAGAAAATACATTATGTCGCGTCGTTTCACTCGTCTTTCTGTGCTGTTAGTCCTGTCGCTTACGGGCAATGTTTGGGCAATTGGACTCGGCGACATCAACCTGGATTCGGCCCTCAATGAGCCGCTCAGAGCGGAAATCGCTCTGTTGTCAGCGACTGCCGACGAGGTGTCGGATCTCACTATTACGCTGGCTTCTGACGAGACTTTTTCCCGCTACGGTATTGACCGTCCGTTCTACCTGCAGGGGATTGAATTCAATGTCGTCAGTGATGGCGCAGGCGGTAGTGTTGTCCAGGTACGATCACGCGCACCGATAACAGAACCCTTCCTCACATTTCTTGTAGAAGCGACCTGGTCGAGCGGCCGTTTATTGCGTGAATACACTGTATTACTGGATCCACCGACCTACGCGGCGCCGTCTGTGCAGCAAGCGCCTGCGGTTGAAGCACCACGTCGCAGCACACCGAGTGATAGCGGCCAAATACGACGCCAGCCGGCACCGACTCAGCAGCAGTCGCCGCCGCCTCGACCGGCACCACAACCCGCGCAACCGGCGCGAAGCAGCGATTCAAGCACATCCGGTTCAAGCGTTACAGACGCGAATGTTGAATCACGACCTGAGCCGAAGCCACAACCCCCGGTTGATACTTCACCGTACGACACGGCGGTCGGCGGAGATCTGGTCGTGCAACAAGGTGAAACTCTCTGGGGCCTTACAGCGCGTAACCGACCCGACAGCCGTCTAACGATGAATCAGACGATGCTGGCGATTTACGAAGCCAATCCTTCGGCATTTGGCGGCAATATCAACGTCCTGAAAGCGGGTGCGAGTTTGCGCATTCCGAGTGCGGACGAAGTATTTCAGATCAGCCGCGGTGATGCGTTCAATGAAGTGCAGCGCCAGCATACTGCCTGGGATGGCGGCACTAGCTACACGGCGCCAACACAGTCAACTCGCCCGAGCCTGACGCTCGTACCACCCGATGAAGATCCGGTCGGCAGCGACTATGCAGACGATTCGACGACTTATGAGCCGCAATCGCGCGAGCAGGAAATTGAAGGCCGGATTGCTGATCTTGAAGCCGCAGACGTACCGGACCAACAGTCCCTGATCGAGATCCGCGACAATGAACTCGCGACACTGCGTCAGGAACTCGCCGATATTCGCGGTGAAGTTTACGAACCGCCAGTCGACGATACCGTCGATGACACACTCCTTGATGACACGTTTGTCGACGATCAGGATGCTGACCAGGCTGTGGATGATGCGGGCATGGACGACATTCAGTCCGATGGCGTCGATGCGACGCCGGCTGATGATCAGGTTGCCGACGATACGGTGGACGACACCGTAGTGCCCAGCAACGTTGTGACTACGTCGTCTTCTGATCGTGACAAGAGCATCGTTGATACAGTGATCGACTTCATGGCCCAGTGGGGCGTCATCATTGGCGCGATTCTACTGGTCCTTGGCGGACTGGTCTGGTTCATGCGACGTGGCGATGACGGTGAAGAGGATAACGACCGTCCGTGGGAAACGCTGGATTCGGATGAAGCACAGGTCGAGATTGGTGCAATCTCCGCAACCTCTACGATGCAGGCTCCGTCACACGAAGAAGCCATCGTCGTTGTTGAACAGGATTCAGGCGTTCATCAGATACTCGAAGACACTATTGAAGCACCTGCCGCAGATTTTGTTGCGGATGAGGCAGCCACTTCGGACGTACCCGAGTCATCCGGCGCGTTCGGCTCCCTCGAAGATACGTTTAGCAGCGAAACCGCAGTCAATCTTGACCAGACTGACCCCATCGCTGAAGCTGATTTCCACATGGCCTATGGGCTATATGACCAGGCTGCCGACCTGATTAACGGCGCGCTGGAAACCGACCCTACCGACAAAGCGCTTATATCCAAATTGTGCGAAATCTATTTTGTATGGGGAAACCGCGATGCCTTTGTTGATGCCGCGACGCGACTGAACACGTCTATCGGCGGCGGTGACGGCGATAGCGCTGACTGGGACAAGATTGTGATCATGGGCCAGCAGATTGCCGCCGATCACGACCTATTTGCCGGTGCCGAAATTAAGGGTGTAACCAAAGAGGTTGACCTGTCATTTGACGATACTGGTGAGGCGGCCGGTGCGTTGGATATGGATTTCGGTGCTGAAGACAGCGGTGCATCCGATGTTATCGATCTTGGCGCGGGCCCCGACGACGACCAACAGGAAGTCGACTTCGATTTTGACCAACCATCCGCAGATGACTCTGTTGATTTCGATCTCGACGTAACGGCCGAAACACCGACGATAGAATCAACAATGACCGAGGCGACGGCGGAAATGCCGGCGCCGGTAACCGATAGTCCGACTATCGAAGAGCAGTTTTCCGGCCTCGGCGAGAACACGTCCGAGTTGCCGTCGCTGGATGATCAGTCGCTCGAACAGGCGATTTTCGACAGCGGTCAGGACGCGGACGCGACCGCCGAGATTAACCTCGATGAGCTTGACCTGGATGTCGACGGCCTGGCGGAAACAGAAGTTGCAGTGATCGATGATCTTGATGCGACCGGCCAGAACGAGGCGCTCTCCGATACTGGCATCAATGAAGCACTTGGCGATCTCGATCTCGCGGACGTAACGGGCCGGAATCCGGAAATCGATGCCGACGATACGGGTATACAACCAGGCCTCGATCCTGACGCTACCGGGCTCGTAGAAGGACTCGACCTGAGCGACCTCGAGAATTCGGGCATGCATCTCGCATCGGATGAGACGGGTCAAAATCCGATGATCTCTGCACAAGACGAGCAGGAACCCACCGATGTTGGCCTCGACGATAGTCTGCTGGATGCAACCGGCCTTACGCAGGTGCTCAGCGACGATATGGCGGTTGAGACCGCGGCGGGCGTGGATAGCGAGTTGTCGGACAGCGATGCGACCATGCTGGCACCGGGATACGGCGACGAGGAAACGATCGGCGACCTGCCAGAAGAGGCCGAGACGATGCTGGCGCCAATGGACGACGATGACGACGATTTCGATTTCGCCAAAACCGAAGCCCTGCCGGCTGAAGCATTCACAAGCAATATGGATCTCGAAGCAACGGCAGAAACACCCGCGATTGCTGGCACCGATGTTGATCTGGATCTCGACGACCTGACCGCTGCATTGCAGGTCAGCGAAATCGGCGACACGATCGAGCAGCCACGCGACGACGCTACCGTTGAACAGCCACGTCCGCCGCTACCGGAAGAGACGGCGGAGGTGCCAACAATGTCGCTGGCGCCCGAAGACATGAGCAGCGATCTGCACGAAGCCCGCACCATGACTGAAGTTGGTACCAAGCTCGACCTGGCACGTGCCTACGTCGACATGGGTGATCCAGCCGGCGCGCGCAGCATTCTCGAGGAAGTCCTGGACGAGGGTGATGATCCGCAGAAGCAACAGGCTCAGCAGTTGCTGGATTCCTTGCCCAGCTAGCCCCAGGTAGTCGGACTACACATGCGCATTGCGCTTGGCATTGAGTACGACGGCACTGCGTATAACGGCTGGCAACGCCAGAAGACAGGTCTTGGTGTGCAGCAACGTCTCGAAGAAGCACTCAATCGTGTTGCCGATCATAAAGTGGAAGTCACCTGTGCAGGTCGTACCGATACTGGTGTGCATGCCAGCGGCCAGGTGGTGCACTTCGATACTCCAAGTAGCCGCGATGATCGTGGCTGGTTACTCGGTGCAAACAGCAATTTGCCAGATGATATCAGCGTGATGTGGGCGCGGCAGGTTAAGGATGACTTTCACGCGCGATTTTCGGCGACGGGCCGAAACTATCGCTACCGCATTCTGAACCGCCTTGAGCGTTCGGCGCTGCATCGGCATCGTGCCTGGTGGATCTACCGGCCGCTGGACGCAGGGCGCATGCACGAGGCGGCACAACATCTTCTTGGTGAGCATGACTTCTCGGCGTTTCGCGCCGCGGGCTGCCGTGCGAATACGCCACACCGAAACATCACCAGCATCACGATAGCAAGGGATGGCGACTGGATTACGCTCAAGGTATCCGCGAATGCGTTCTTGCAGCACATGGTTCGCAATATCACCGGCACGCTCGTCGAAATCGGTGAGGGGCAGCAATCGTCGAACTGGATGGCAGAGGTGCTGCAAAGCCTGGATCGCAAGAGAGGTGGTATTGCTGCGCCCCCGCATGGGTTGACGCTTACGTCGGTTGATTACCCTGAATCAGCGGGTATCATGTCCCAATGAGCTGGTTCGAGAAATTGATGCCGTCGCGCATCAGCACGGAAAACCGTAGTAAATCGGTGCCCGAAGGCGTCTGGATCAAGTGCGCTCGCTGTGATGCACAGCTGTACCGCAATGAGCTGGAACGCAATCTGCAGGTGTGCCCCAAATGTGATCATCACATGCGCGTCGGCGCTCGCAAGCGCCTCGACTACTTCCTGGATCCTGATTCCCAGTCCGAATTGTCCGCTGGACTGGAGCCCGAAGATCCGCTCAAATTCAAAGACAGCAAGCGCTATCGCGATCGCATCATTGCGGCGCAGAAAAAGACCGGTGAAAAAGACGCATTGATCAGTGTGAAAGGCAGCTTGCTTGGCAGGCCTGTTGTTGCCTGCGCCTTCGAGTTTGCGTTCATGGGCGGCTCAATGGGTTCGGTCGTCGGCGAGAAATTTGCCCGGGCCGCGAACTACGCCGCTGAAAACAACATGCCAGTCGTGTCTTTCGCTGCAAGTGGCGGTGCGCGCATGCAGGAAGCTCTGTTTTCGCTGCTGCAAATGGCGAAAACCTCGTCAGCTCTGGCGAATCTTGCCAGCAAAGGCATTCCCTACGTTTCAGTCTTGACTGACCCGACAACGGGCGGTGTTTCTGCGAGCCTCGCTATGCTGGGCGACGTCAATATTGCGGAGCCCGACGCTTTAATCGGTTTTGCCGGCCCACGCGTTATCGAGCAAACTGTCCGTGAGCGATTGCCGGAAGGCTTCCAGCGAAGCGAGTTTTTGCTGGACCACGGCGCGATCGATATGATCGTTGATCGGCGAAAAATGCGTGCTGAAATCGCTGCGTTATTGGCCAAATTTGAGGGTCGTGCGAGCCCCGTCGCTACCCAATAAATCCTTTATGCCGTCATCAGCTACGCCTTTGTCCGATTGGCTGACATGGCTCGAAACACTCTCACCAACAGAGATCAATCTTGGCCTTGAGCGTGTACAAAGCGTTCTAAAGCGCCTGGAGCTGGCGCGCCCTGCCGAGGTTCTGTTGATTGCAGGGACGAACGGAAAGGGCTCCAGTGTTGCCATGACAGACGCTTTGCTGCGGGCGTCCGGTCAGAAGACAGGCGCTTATACATCGCCCCATATCAGACGCTATAACGAACGCATCGTGGTCAACGGCGTCACCGCTAGTGATGCCCAGATCATCGCGGCCTTCGAAAAGATAGAGGCCGCGCGCGCCGACACACAACTCACTTATTTCGAATTCGGCACATTGGCGGCTGCGGCCGTTTTCGCGGCAGCAGATCTCGATGTCTGGATACTTGAGGTTGGTTTGGGTGGTCGCCTCGACGCCAGCAATGCATTTGAGCCCACGGCATCGCTGATTACCAATATCTCACTGGATCACTGTGACTGGCTTGGCGACGACGTCGAGACGATCGGTTTCGAAAAGGCGGGAGTAATGAGGCCTGGAATTGCCACGGTATTCGGCGACAGCGACGGGCCAGAGTCGATTGGGCTGCAAGCCGAGCTGCGGGGTGCGAAATTACTGCTGGCGGGCCGGGACTTCGAGCGGCACACAAATGCAGCGCGTGAATGGAACTGGCTAGGACAGTCTGGTGAACGCCGGGGTCTGAAATTCCCCGGACTGGCCGGCGAGTTTCAATTGGACAATGCGGCGGCGGTACTGGCCTTGCTGGAGGCGGCGGGGCTTCTGGATGCGATCGATACGGACCTCATCAACGCTGTGTTGCCGAAACTTTCCCTTGCGGGCCGGTCACAATCCTTACAGAGTGATGGCCGCGAGTGGCTGCTTGATGTGGCGCATAACCCGGCTGCAGCAGAGGCGCTCGGGAAGAACCTCGCATCGTCGCCATCAGTGGCCACTACTCTTGGCATCGTTGGGCTGTTGAACGACAAAGATGTCGTGGGGATCATCGGACCCCTGGTTGATCATGTGGATCGCTGGATTGCGATGACAGCGGACAGCAATCGTGCTGTACCGGCCAACGAATTGGCGCGGCAGATATCAAACTTCACCGGTCTGGGCTGCCTGGTGGCCGACACTCCGGCAGATGCGACTGAATTTGCCCGGCGTAATGCGTCAGAAAATGACAGAATACTGGTTACGGGATCGTTCTTTACGGTGGCTCCCGTACTCGATCAACTGGGGACAGATTCGCAAGCAAAATCATGATGGAACGAGCTTTGAAAGAACGAATTATCGGCGCAATTGTATTGGTCATTTTTGTGGTGCTGGTGGTGCCCATATTCCTCGACGGGCCACCGGACGGTGGCGAGATAATTTCGGAGCGAGTGCTGCTACCGGGACAGGAAGGTCAGGACACCAAGGTAGTGGTATTGGAAAGGGGAAGATCAGAGCCGATTCCTGTTGCAAACGATACCCGGCACGATGCAGACACTAAAGAAGTGACCCTCACCAAACCGGTTTTGGAAAAACCGGCACCCAAACCGGCTGAGGAGGAACCGCCCGCGCGCATCGAGCAGGAACCCACAGATAAGCCAGTGGTTGCGGCGGCGCAGCCGGCCGCATCCACGACCGGCATGTGGGCAGTCCAATTGGGCAGCTTCTCCAATAAACAGAATGCAGAGAAACTTGCCGCAGACCTTCGAAAGCAGGGCTATGCAGCATTCCTGAGCCAGTTGCAAACGTCATCCGGGCAGCTGCACAGGGTCCGAATTGGCCCACAGAAGGACCGCGAAAGTGCGGAGGCGATGGCGGCCAGACTCTTGAAAGTCGGTCATAAGGGACAAGTGCTACCGCATCCTTAGATAGTCGTCATCTGATTTGACAGCCACTGTCGGTCCAAATCAGCTGCTGGCGGGGTTCTTGGTCCGGCGCCGATCCGGGATAGCCAACGCCGTCTCCACGACCCACAGTCAAAATCATTGGCCCTACAGCCGCATCCCTGCGCCGAGTATTCGTGATTTTATTCTGGCGTAGTCTGAAATATCCGATGATGACCATTACCCCTGATGATCTGCTAGAATCCAGTTCCATTCTAATCCGTGCCGAACTGAGACGACATCTTCGATGCCGATCATCGACATTATCATTGCCATTGCGCTGGCCGTATCCATCATTATTGGGTTCGTGCGTGGCTTCGTAAAAGAATCCATCTCAATCGGAACACTCGTGGTTGCTATTTGGGCTGCATTGTATTTCGGCCCGGCCATTGGCGAGGTTTCGCAAAGCTGGTTGTCCTCTGAAGGCGCTCAGAGTTGGTTCGGCCGCGTTCTCGTTTTCGCCATCGTTCTGTCAATAGGCGGTCTGCTCGGCTGGGGCATATCCAAGCTCGTCCGTTTGTCCGTTTTAAGTGGGCTTGATCGCCTGCTGGGTTCGTTATTTGGCGCGCTGCGCGGGATACTGCTGGTCGCCCTGTTCGTTATCGGCGGACAGTTTTCCGGCTTTGATGGTGATGACTGGTGGCTGCAATCACGCCTGTTGCCACACTTTGAGATGGTCGCCGACTGGATCAAGGTCATGGCGCCCAAGGGATACGAACTGATAATACCGGATGAGGTCGCGGACGATGTAGTCATCGGCCTGCCGACCGAATTGTAGAGACGAACGATGTGTGGCGTAGTTGGAATAGTTAGCGGCAATCCAGTTGGGCAGGCTTTGTATGACGCTTTGACAGTGATGCAACATCGTGGTCAGGACGCGTCAGGCATTGTGACCTGGAGCGGCGAACACGGACTCAAGCAACGCAAGAGCAATGGACTGGTTCGCGACGTGTTTCGCAGCCGGCATATGCTGCGCCTTGAGGGCAATGTTGGTATCGGCCACGTCCGTTATCCGACGGCCGGCGGGTCCAAGTCTTCCGAAGCACAACCGTTCTATGTAAATTCGCCATATGGCATTTGCCTTGCACATAACGGAAATCTGACCAACCACGACGAACTTACCGAGCTTCTGATTCGTGATGACCGGCGTCATCTGAGCACTAACTCGGACTCCGAAGTTTTGCTCAACGTTCTGGCTCACGAATTACAGATGCGAGTAAATGGCAGCCCGACAGCGAAGAACATATTCGATGCGATTGAAGCCCTGCACCGACGTTGCACAGGCGGATACGCGGTTGTCGCGTTAATTGTCGGTTTTGGCATTGTCGCATTTCGGGATCCGAACGGTATTCGCCCGCTGGTACTTGGCGAGCGCGAGGTGCGCGGCCGGAAGGATTACGTAGTGGCGTCGGAAAGCGTGGCGCTCGATGTGCTGCAGTTCACCCGTGTTCGCGACGTCAAGCCGGGAGAGTGTATTGTGATCGAAAACAACGGCTCACTGCACTGCAATGACTATTCAGGCACGGCCGTTCATGCGCCGTGTATTTTTGAGTACGTCTATTTCGCGCGCCCCGATTCGATTCTGGATGATTTGTCTGTTTACAAAACGCGACTGCGCATGGGCGAGCAGCTCGCCGGAAAAGTTGTGCGTGAATTTCCCGATCACGATATCGACGTGGTCATTCCGATTCCCGATACGAGTTGCACCTCGGCATTGCAGGTTGCCTACCACCTCGGTGTCAAATACCGCGAAGGCTTCATCAAGAATCGTTATATCGGTCGTACCTTCATCATGCCGGGTCAGGAAGAGCGCAGGAAATCCGTGCGTCGCAAACTGAATGCCATCGATCTCGAATTTCGCAACAAGAATGTATTGCTCGTTGATGACTCGATCGTCCGTGGCACAACCTCGAAACAAATCATCAAGCTGGCGCGCGAAGCCGGTGCACGAAAGGTGTATTTCGCGTCGGCAGCACCGCCGGTTCGCTATCCAAACGTCTATGGCATCGACATGCCAGCGGCCAGCGAACTGATAGCGAATGGTCGTACTGTCGGCGAGATTCAGGACATCATTGGTGCTGACCGCTTGATTTATCAGGATCTGAATGGGCTGATTCGATCAGTACGGCATGGCAATTCGGACATCACAGAGTTTGATACCTCGTGCTTCTCGGGCGAATATGTGACCGGGGATGTCACAGACGAGTATCTGCATGAACTTGAAGAGCGTCGCAACGATGCTGCCAAGCAAGAGCGAGCGACCCGACACGATCCAAATTCCAACGTCGTCGCTCTGTAGGAGCGCGCTCTGCGCGCGACCAGCCCTCCCGTGAGCGTCCGCTTCATGATCATCGATGCGCAGGCGGACTTCCGCAGCTTGCTCATGCACCATGTCACCACACATTGGCCCGACGCCATCATTTCCGCCTACGATCCGTCAGCAGCCGGGCATCTGCCCGACGAATTCGGTGGTGCCGGCAATGACATCATCCTGCTCGGCAGCTCACACGGCGAAGATCGTGACGGTATCGAAGTACTGGCGCGCTTTGTACAGCGAAGAAATTTTCCGCCAGTTGTCTATTTTGGTACAGCGAACGACGAACGGGAGGCGGCAGACTTGCACCCGGATGCACACTTCATGCGCGATCACCTGAACCACGATTCCCTGATCATCGGTATCGGGGAGGTGCTGATGTCGCATAGCCGAATCACGGCGTCGGGGTCGTTGTTTGTGGGTGATATGCGCACCGGAATTCACCCCCTGATCAAGGGTTATCGATTCATGCGCAGGCTGGGGTCGACCCAACATTCCGGTGTGTATCTTGCCGAGCGGGAGTCGACCCACCTCCAGGTCGTACTGAAAGTACTGCGGCAAGTGCCGGAGCATGGCGACAGTATCGGTGCCTTCGATCGTTTCCTGCAGGAGTACGAGACGATTGCAGATATGGATCATCCCAATATTGTCAGGATCTATGATCTGGGTGTGGCGGATGATCATGCGCATATCGCGATGGAGTACCTCGATGGCGGCGATCTGCGGCTGAAAATCGAGGCGGGCGTCGGCGAACGCGAGGCGGTCAGATATCTGCGTCAAATTGCGAGTGCATTGTCGGCGGTGCATCAGAAAAATGTTCTGCACCGCGACCTCAAACCAGGAAATATCATGCTGCGCAAGAACGGCAGCATCGCGCTTATCGATTTTGGTCTGGCGAAGCGTGTGAAGCTCGAAACCTCGATTACTGATAAGGGCGAGATATTCGGTACGCCATACTACATGAGTCCGGAACAGGGACACGGCTCCGAGGTAGATGAACGCAGCGATATTTATAGCCTTGGCGTGATTTTCTTCGAATTACTGACAGGTAAGAAGCCGTACAAGGGTGGAACCGCGATGGGTATTATTTACAAGCACGCGCAGGCCCCGATTCCGCTGTTGCCATCACGTCTCTCGAAGTACCAGGCACTGATGAACATGATGCTGGCGAAGCAGCCGGAGGACCGCTTGCAGTCAGCGGAGGAGATCACAGAGTGGCTGTAAACGCTCAGCTTCCGGAAAATATTGCCGCGTTCCTGCCGACGGCCACGCCGGATGAGTGGCTGGATGCCGCGACGACAAGATTGCCCCTCATGCTGCTCGACCACGCGAATTGCGAATTGAAAGCAGCATCAACGGCGCTGGGTTTTCTGTACCGCTATCCGGAACGGACGGCGCTGGCGCAGCGCATGTCACGACTTGCCCGCGAAGAATTGCGGCACTTTGAACAGGTTCGTTCAATCATGGACGACATGGACATACCTTTCGAACGTCTGACAGCATCGCGCTACGCTGGCGGCCTGCGCGATGCAGCCCGTCGGGACGAGCCGAACAAGTTGCTGGACCTGCTATTAATCGGTGCGCTGATAGAAGCGCGTTCCTGTGAGCGTTTCGCGAAGATCGCACCGCGTCTACCTGAGAAACTGGGCAAGTTTTACGGTGGCTTGCTGGCCTCCGAGGCCCGCCATTTCGAACACTACATCGCCTTCGCAAAAACAGAATGCGGTGTGTCTGATGCGGAAATAGAGGTACGCCTGGAAGAACTAAAGAAAATAGAGGCAGCATTGATCCTGGACCCCGACCCGGAATTCCGCTTCCACTCCGGTCGCCCCTTGTAGGAGCGCGCTATCGGGGCATTGTTTCCAGACTTGGCCCGCTTTCATCCCACCTGACCACACTGCCTTGCTCGTACCAGTCGCCCAGCACGATTCGCTTTGCGGTGTGACCCCCAAGGTCTACCTCATGAACCGCCGGCCGGTGCGTATGTCCGTGCAGCATCAAATCGACACCGTGCTCGCGTAAGGTCGCGATCACCGTGTCCGGGTTCACGTCCATAATCGCGTCACTCATCGACTCTCCGCGGGCCATGCTTTCCTGGCGAGCCTGAAGTGCGAATGCGATACGTTCCTCAATGGGTTTTGCGCTCATCATCGCTTGCCATTTTGAGTCGCGAGTCATCACACGCACCTGTTGGTAATGAACGTCGTCGGTACACAGGGTATCGCCGTGGCAAAGCAGGACTTTGCGCCCATACAGTTCGACAACGCTGGGGTCAGCAAGCAGTGACACGCCGGTTTCGTCAGCGAAGTTGTCTCCAATCATGAAATCGCGATTGCCGTGCATGAGTTTCACGGGGATGCCGGCGCCGGTCAGCTCGCGCAATGCGCCCTTCATCGCAACGTAGTAGGGATTGGGGTCATCATCGCCGAGCCAGGCTTCAAACAGGTCACCCAGAATGTAGAGTGCTTCTGCCTCGCGCGCTTCGCCGCCGAGAAAGCTCAGGAACTGTTTACCGATCTCCGGCTGACTGGCCTCAAGATGTAAATCCGAGATAAATAATGTCGTCATATTATTCGTAGGTGATGCGCGACATTTTCTTGATGACGATCGGGATGACAGGTGCTGGCGCGCCGCCGGGGCCATTCGGCGCAGAAGCCGCGTTGGCGATGGTGTCAACGACATCCATTCCTTCGAGGACAAAACCGAATACGGTATATCCCCAACGTCCTCGAATCGTGTGCTTGACCGGATCGAGATTGGGTGACGTTGCGTCCTGCCCAACATTGTTCGCGACGTTAAGGAAAAATTGGGAGCCCGCCGAATGCGGGTCGCCGGTGCGGGCCATGGCAATAGTGCCGCGCAGATTGCTCAGTCCGTTGCCCGATTCATTCGGGACGGTGTCCTCTGTCTCCTTGAGGATAAATCCAGGCATATAGCCGCCACCCTGAGCCATAAAGCCGGGCATTATGCGATGGAACAGAGTGCCATCGTAAAATCCCGAATCGACCAGCTTGACAAAATTCGCGACGGTCAGTGGCGCGGCTTTGCCGTCCAGTTCCAGCTTGAAAGTGCCCTCAGTTGTAACGACTTCGATGTGTGGATGCGCGGGAACTTTGTCTGCCGCACAGGCGATTGCGCCGGACAGCATTAGCAGGAGAGCGAGCAGGGTCTTGTTCATTGATATTCCGAATTTTGTGGTGGAGCCAGAATCCGCAATATACCTGAGCCCGCCGGAGGGGGCTATGCCACCGAAATACGGAAGATAATCGCTTGATTGCCATGCGAAGCGCCCGTATGATCGCATCCCGCGCAATGTCCTGCTCTGACTGGACAAGGCGTGAAGGAAAATCTGGCATCGGGGCATGGCGCAGCCTGGTAGCGCATCTGCTTTGGGAGCAGAGGGTCGGGAGTTCGAATCTCTCTGCCCCGACCAATTTTCAAGATAAGAATAACAATCCAAGAAGGCACTTGAAGGGCGTGCACTTGGCGCCGCCGCGAAACTAGCGTGAGAAAAGTTATGAAGCTCCTTCATCAAACTGTCATCACGGCCTCACTCATATTCCCGACCGTCTCAGTCTCGGCAGAGGTGGCCGGCGTGCCCAACCGACTTTTCCAGGCTGCTGAAGCTCGTCATCCATTGCGATAGCTTTGCTCGATACGAGCAGATGGTGCTCACAGAGTATCTAGCCTATCGAATTCGAAACGTGCGGCAACGAGTTTACCGAGGACGCTGCGTGAACAACGAGCACGTCACGGCTTCATTGCAAGAATTTAGTGGCGCTCGCGATGAAATTTATGCCCTGGTCAGTGAGCAGGAAGGCCTGGATTCGGGCGTAAAGAAGCGCCTGTTTGACTACATCGATAAGTCCTACGACTTGATCGACAATCCCAAAGCCGTTGAGAAGAAGTTCATCAAGCGTTGTGTTTGAGCATGATTCAGTGCTTACGATCGAGCAAAGCATTGACGCAGACTGCGTGACCCCTCACAATCCACGGCTGAAAATCAGGCAGGCCACACTGTTTCTGGGTTTTTCCGTCATATTCGGCGAAAAATGGCTTTGGAGCAGGGGTTCGGGAGTTCGAATATCTCTACCCGACCTGTCGGTTTTCTGGATTTGCTTGAAGTTTAAGCGCCCGTAGCTCAACCGGATAGAGCATCGGCCTTTGAGTGAGGAGCCTGCACCGGGAAACAGAACCGATGCAGTGGACCGCACCGTAACGGGGAAACCTTAACAGGTAATGCTGATGGCAATCCCGTGGAAACCTGTGGACACTCGACGTATGTGGTGATTTACGGTGTGGCGATGGCGTCACATCACACCAAAGACGACGGTGACCTGGGTGTCCTGAAGGCTCAGATTGACCTTTTCGAGCAGGGATTTACGCTTTTTGTTCCGCTAACCGAACATTGCCCGTTCGATTTAGTGGCCTACAAGGAGGGTGGGTTCAAAAGGGTGCAGGTTAAGTATCGTGCGATGGATCGATACGGGAAAGTCGAAGCTAAGTTTTCGAGCTCCTGGTCCGATAAGCACGGTACTCATGTATCACCGGTTGACAAGAATGAAGTAGATATTTACTGCATTTATTGTCGAGACACGGATGAATGCTATTATCTGCGCCCGAAGGAGTTTGGCTCGAGTGTGTCGCTGAGGGTAGGGATACCGAAGAATGGCCAGTTCAAAGGAATAAACTTTGTAGCTGACTATCGCAGGGCTCCGTAGAGACTATACGTGCGGCGCCTGAAATGGTGAAGAGATAGTCCAGACCACAAACTTGCTGTAGCGAGGCCGTGAAAACGGTAGTTGGTAAGCTAAGCCGAGGGTTGCAGGTTCGAGTCCTGCCGGGCGCGCCATTAGGCGCAATGTTAGGAAACAGAAAGTGCAGTGGTGGATGTAGCTCAGTTGGTAGAGCCCCGGCTTGTGATGCCGGTCGTCGCGGGTTCGAGTCCCGTCTTCCACCCCATTTTTTGTAGGAGCGCGCCGTGCGCGCGACACAGGTGGGGCCTTTAGCTCAGTTGGTAGAGCAGGAGACTCTTAATCTCTTGGTCCGGGGTTCGAGCCCCCGAGGGCCCACCACTTCCTGCCTTTTAGTGTCTAGATAAACGGGAATGTCTACATATTAGATGAAGGAACCGAGGAAATATTCCCTCATGCCCGCGTCTCTCGTAGCGGCCTTCAATGGTGATTGCAGCCAGCTTGTTCGGGTCAGGAGCCGACTGCCAGCATCGTATCATGTGAACGGCGGCTTTCACCTGTGGCCATGTCAGTCAGTGGCACCTACTTTTTTGAATCATCCGTTTCAGCATTCGGTGGATCGATGCTGCCAGTATTGTAAGGGTCAATTCCGGTCGTTTTGATATCATTCACCGTGATGGAGTGTTCGTCATCGGTGCCAACCATAGTTTCTTCAACTTCGTAACCGGCGATGTGAGTATCAGCCGATTTGGCGCTGACAGATCCAGCTGGCCTGACTCTCACGCCAACAGGGGTGAAATTCTCTTCGATTTCGTCCGAAGTCTTTTCGACCTCGACCTCATCTTCAGTCGGTTTCCTGTAAATGAAATTCTTGATCCAAATTAGCACCCGCACCCACCTCCATCTGTAATTGACGACATCTGATCAACGTTTCCTATTTCTCCTGTGTGAACACGTCAAGACCTATCAAAAGGTTCCCATTAGCCACTGATATCGTTGCTAATTGGCTATCCGGTCACAATCATTATCGAGAATCTGATCACACCAGCCGCGCGGGTGAACCGACGTACATTCTCCAATATTCCTCCGACCGTGTTCATATTGGGACGGCTCTAATTGAAAAATCCTTCGCTTCCGACCGCTCCGGACATAAGCATGGCAACCAGGTCACGCTCGACGCCGTGATATCGATCGCAATTCCAGAAAAACGCCTAAATCGCGATATTAGTTTGTGAGACTCTGATTGTGTCGAAGATACATGCGCTAAATAAGGAGGGTGGTCACATTGAACATTGAATACACAGACACAGTGCCTATTCTTGAGTTTCGCGATAGGCGTGCAGATCCGATCGAAACAACAAATTCGGACAATGAGGATACTGGGCCAGATTTGAAGTTTCGTGATAGGCGAACGGATATAGTTGTCGAGTCTCTACATCATGAAGATAATGTGACTTGGTGTGGCACAGTAGAGGAATTGTCGCTTGACTTGGGGGCTGAATGCGAGAGCGATATCACTGGGCACGACCCATATAATAGATCACGGTAGAGTGTCGTCACTGATTTCCGTTTCTCATCAGAGGTCAACTGCCCACGTTAGTCAGTGTCGAAGCCTTTGACTTCAACGTAGCCAGGCGTCGTCTTTCGGCCAGTCTGGATTCGATTTGACAAAGGCATCGAGGCATACTTCGCGGGCGCGTTTCTCCATTGCCTCGGGACTAATTTGGCGTTCGAAGTAGCCGTTCACAAGGTTGGCCGATCCGATGAATATGCCAGCAATGAGGATGGCCAATGACTCCTTCATTTCATTATCTCCCACATCTAATTTTCCGCCCATATATCATGTGTAGACGAATGCCAGTTGAAACGGCTTAGGTTAGCCAAAGAGCAGGAGACTCTTAATCTCTTGGTCCGGGGTTCGAGCCCCCGAGGGCCCACCACTTTTCCCACTACTCTCGCTAATCCAGATCTGCGGCGATCGGATCGAGACCCAGTTCATCGCTGATGATTTGCATGGCTGCGGCTACTTCATTTTCGCCCTTGAAGCCTTCGCCCAGAACCATCTCGTTGCCGTTTATGTCGAGCGCACAAACCGAATAATAGACGATGTGCTTACCACCCGACTGCGACTGCATGCTGCTCTTTTTCTTCAGACGCTCGAAAAAACTGTGTCGCATTTGCTTGTGACCGATCGGCACACCCAACAGTCGCCGCACCGACTTTATCCATTCACCTTGCCTTGAAACCTCAAGGGAATTGAGCATTGCGTATAGGCTGAAAGCAGCGACAAGCACACCGACGCCAGCAAATATGCTGCCAAATATGGGGCGCCCGACGTCGAAGATTATGTATCCACCAACGGCCGCAAAAATCGACCCGATGCTGAGGCCCAGCAGTGACGAGGTGATGTGACGGCCCGCTGGATACAGCAATTGCTTGCCACCTCCACGATTGCCTATCCTGATGACTTCACCGACAGCCTCGTTGTCAATCAGACGCTGCTCGGCTCGGCCTTTTTGCACGGCCCGATCTGACAAGAAGCGCGAGCGCACGTTGGTCGCGTAAACCGGAATCTCATAATCACGATTGAGGTCGGTACCTGGCAGGTCCGCGGTCAAGCTCAGTCTCCACAGATAATAGCTGTCATCCATAGCCGCATCTGATGGATCGAGACCTTCTGGTACATCAAAACGAAATACCAGGCGTGTGCCCGTCGCACTGAGCTCCGCGTGTGCTACAACCGCGTCCTGCCACTTTGCTTTTTCCTTGCGGCTGCGGTTCTTGCCAGTGCCGGAGACATAGCTGTGCAAATTCGTCAGCGTCAATTGAAATTGAGTTGCAGCATCAAATGGCAAATTCAGGTCAATCGTGCCGCCGACATGCCCGCCGACAGAGCCGGGGAAAGGGTCCAGCGTCACGGGCGCAGCGCCAAAGCGGCGCCATTCAAGCGTGCGACGTATTGCCCATGTCAAAAGCCAGATGCCAACCAACGGAAACAGCAGGCCGAGCAGTGCAGGGTAATTGCCTTTCTTGACGACCTCCTCATACACGACGAATGGCAGCACCGCCGAGATCAGGTTCCAGAATGCTGCGATACCCCAGGCGACCCACATCGTGGTCTTTGAGCTGGAACGTATGATTGCAGTTTGCCACTTATCGTTCAGGAGCCAGGGCGACTTCGTGTACTCTGGTTTGTCGGCATCCTTCTCCGGTTTCATGCGCCAGGCGAAAATCAACAGGCCGAGTCCGACGCCGCCAAAAACGAATATGAAAATTGCCTTGAACCCAAGCAGCCCCCAGCGAAGTTCTCGATCAATAATGGACTCACGTGGATCGTCCGGCTTGACGTAGATGACGATCGTAGCGCCACTGCTCGCCGCATTCTGCAGATGTCGACCTGTGTCTCTTTGGTACTCACCAATATTGTCGCCACCGCCACCTAGCGATACCCGGTAACCGGAATACCGCTGGCCGCCATACGAATAGGAGTAATCCGCATAGGCCTCATAGGAATCGGAATCGTCGCCGCTGTAAGTCTCGTAGCCGCCGCGACTAACGGTGGCCTCGACCTGTACCCAATCCTGCATTTGCCATGATTGATAGAAGGCACTGCTCACTGCCCAGAGCATCCATACGCCAACCGAGAAAAACGGCAGCGCGAATAGGGTCATAAATATCCTGTTCTTCATGTCAGTTGCCGTTGTGAATTACGGGTGTACGCCAGTTGCTCGCAACGAGAATTCGACATCCGTTCCGTTTTGAGTGACGGTCGTTATGACGAGCAGAACTCCCGTGGCGCTGTTGGCATCGTAACTACACAGACCCGGGCCAAGACCATTGCCGTCGGCAGTGATTACTGTCCGTGGAATCGCGCGGCCCGCCGCATCTCTGCTGATCGTTGCGCTTTGAAAGTTAGCGAACTCAAACACAACGCATCCCTGGTGCGATGGGTCAGCATCCAGAATGACGGGTGTCACGATGAGCAAAACGCGGCCGTCACGCGCGATCGTAATGTCGGCTTGCTGGATAACATCTGCCCCGAGATCGGCAGCGTCCTGTGCATCCAGAATATCGCCAACGAACGCGTAGCCATTGGCGGTTTGCCGCAGCAAGACGAGTCGCTCGAGGTCGGGGCGCCGCCCATTGGCATCTGTGACCAGGCAGGAAGTCGCGAGATACGTTTCGTTGTTGGTCGTAAACAGGCCAGGTTCGGTTTGCACAACGCAGTCCGCTAGTTCGGGTATATCGTTAAAACTGATCGGCGCGCCCCAGCTCGCGGATGCTTCGAGCGCAGTTGCCCAAACTTCGCTGCTGTTGCCGAGCTGCTCGGGTGCCGCGGCGCTTGAGCGCCAGTACAAGAACTCCTGCCGTTCATCCACTCCCGTTACAGTGCCGAGCGGATTAAAGTACTTAAGCCAAAGCATTTGCCACCCGCCACCCGCTTCCCGCAGCAGTGAAGGGACTTCATGGGTACTCCAGCCCAGGACGCCTGTATCCGGATGTGCTTCGATTTGCATGTCGTTCACGGCACGCACGAAGGTGAAGGAATTACCACCATCGTCACTCCGGGCCAGATGTGTCCGCACCCCGAGATCGAATACGGCCGGAGGGGTTGGATCGCTGATTTGTACATTTAGCCAGCTATAGGCCATCCACAACGTGTCCGTTGATGCGTCGTATTCAAGGCTGGGGTCACCGTAACCACGAAATGGGTCTGGTGCCATGTTGATTTCCGAGAAGGGGTCGCCGACAACCAGCAATTCGGGGCATGCTGCATCCTTGCTGCAATGAAAGAGCACGGGACCCACCGGTGGCGGGTCTGGCACCGGCGGCAGCGATGGCGCAGCAGACCCGCCGCTACAGGCAACCAGCGTGGCTAGCAGAGCAAAAACGATTGTTGAGCGAATGATCATAAGGAATTGTAGGCTTAACGTTCGTTCGACAGCCCGTACGCGGGTCTCAATTCTCAACTCCATTATCGACAGAACGTGCGTTCGCCAGCGGTGTTTTGGCTGGCTATATGAGTGTGCCATGCAATAATGCTCAGCTGATTTTCGATGACAGAACAGACAGGGCGTACTAGTGGGATCACCGGCAACATCGCAGTCTTTCATGGATCAGTTGCAGGCACTCATTGATGCCTATGATAGTTCGGAAGCTGATGGCACGTTCTATTCTCCCGAGGCGATACGAGAATGCGTTCCATTGACTCTCCAGGATGATCCGTTGTCGCAGGACGAGCTGCTCGACATTCTCAAAGCGATCGTCATCAGAACACCGAAGACGGCTAACCGAATTTTCTTCAACCAGTTGTTCGGCGGCAAGGAGGACCTCGCTGTGCTCGCCGACATGATGGTCGCCCGCATGAATAATTCGATGTACACCTACAAGGTCGCCGGGCCACACGTGCTTATCGAGCATGAGTTGCTGCGAAAAGCCTGTGAGATCATCGGCTTTGCTGATGGAGAGGGTACATTTTGTCCAGGCGGCTCAATGGGCAACCTCGTTGCAATGATCCTTGCTCGTCATGCGACAAACCCGGACATTCGCGATCACGGACTGGCCGCGAATACCTACGTCGCTTACACGTCGACTCAAGGGCATTATTCCATCAAGAAGAACGCCGGCGTCCTCGGAATTGGCCGCAAAAATGTTCGCGAGATTGCAGTCAATAGTCGTGGTGAAATGCTGGTCGATGAGTTCAGCCAGCAGTTGCGAAAGGACCTGGCAGCCGGCTTCACACCCTTTTTCGTCAATCTTACCGCCGGCACCACCGTGCTGGGTGCATTTGACGATGTAACGGCGTTCAGCGCTGTTGCCAAAGCCCACAAGCTTTGGTTACACGTGGACGGCTCCTACGGGGCAAGCGTACTCATGAGCAGGAAAAGGGCAGCGCTGCTGCCCGACATATCGCTCGCCGATTCGGTGTGCTGGAACCCGCACAAGATGATGGGTGTGCCGCTCACATGTTCCATGCTGCTTTGTAAGACGAGAGGTCTTCTGGCTGAAAATTTTGCAGAGGTTTCGGATTACCTGTTCCAGGAAGAAACTGACGAGTTGAATCCCGGCACGAAGTCACTGCAGTGTGGTCGTCGCAATGATGGTTTCAAGCTTTGGGCGCTTTGGAAGCAGTTGGGAAACCTGGGTTTTGAAAAACGTTTGGAAGAACAGTTTCTGTTGCGTGATGAACTCGTTGCCATGATCAATGCCGACGCTGCTTTCGAATTGATTCTCGAACCTGCCTTACTCAATGTGTGCTTCAAGTATCGCGGCGTCGCCAGCGACGCTATTTGTTCTACCCTGGATAAACGTGGCCTCGGCAAGATTGGACATGGCACGTTCAATAGCCAGCACTTTATTCGCATGGTCGTTGTGAACCCGGAATTAGGCCCTGATGATCTGGCGGACTTTCTTGGCAGGATCAAGATGGTTGCACTGGACATACAGGCTAGTACCTAATTGCCGTAAATTGCAGCCTCGCGCTTGGCACTGCCAAATTGGCATATTCAACACAGCTCATTTTATTGCAGGATGACTCGTAAGTGCTTGACCGCATGAAGAAAATTCGGCGAAATACTCAGGCGAGTTCCATATTGTGGAACCTGATCTGGTTCAACAGGCTAGTGAAAAGGTAATATTCCCAGTCAATTCAATCATTAAGAACGGTTAGCGGACTCAGTCTATGTCGCAGGAAGAAGAGCAGAACGAAGATATCGTATTGTCGGAGTTGTCCGACAGCGAGCTTGTTGAGCAGATGTTCGACGATCTCTACGACGGTCTGGCTGATGAGATCGCGGAAGGGACGCAGATTCTTCTGGAGCGTGGCTGGAATGCGAAGAAAGTACTCGACGACGCATTAGTCGGTGGCATGAATATCGTCGGTGTCGATTTTCGTGATGGCATCCTTTTTGTCCCGGAAGTGCTACTGGCCGCAAACGCGATGAAAGCTGGTATGGCTATCCTGCAGCCAATTCTTTCTGCGGCAGGCGAAGAGCCTGTTGGCAAGCTCGTCATCGGAACGGTCAAAGGCGACATTCACGATATCGGCAAGAACCTTGTCGGCATGATGATGGAAGGGGCCGGCTTTGAGGTCGTCGACCTTGGCATTAATACAGACGTCGACACTTATATAGCAGCGCTAAAGGAACACCGGCCAAACATACTGGGCATGTCCGCGTTGCTGACAACTACGATGCCGTACATGAAGGTTGTTGTCGATGCGTTGATAGAGGAGGGCATCCGTGATGACTACATCGTGTTGGTTGGTGGCGCTCCGCTTAACGAGGAATTTGGTACCGCTGTAGGCGCGGACGCGTACTGTCGCGATGCCGCTACCGCCGTCGAGATAGCCAAGAAACTCGTTCACGAACAACGCGCCTCCTGAGTCCCGTTATGCCGCGCTCTCAAATCATGCGATGAAGGAGACGGTCTTAATCATAGGGTGCGGTGCGCTGGCGAAAGAGATCGTCGCCATCAAGAAACTTAACAGCTGGTCACACATCAGGATCCAGTGTTTGCCCGCCGAGTTCCACAACCGCCCCGAAAAAATTCCGGCTGCGGTCCGGGAGGAAATTGAAAGGCAGCGGCCGGTTTTCGAGCACATATTTGTCGCTTATGCCGACTGCGGCACCGGAGGTAAGCTCGATGCAGTGCTCGCGGACTACAACATTGAGCGATTACCAGGCGCCCACTGCTACGAGTTTTTTGCGGGCGCCGACACATTTGCAAAACTGGCAGACGAGGAACCGGGCACCTTTTATTTGACGGATTTCCTGACGCGCCATTTTGATCGGTTGATAAAGTCGGGGCTGGGGCTCGATAGGCATCCGGAATTGATGTCCACCTATTTTGGTAATTATCGGCGTCTCTGCTTCTTGTCGCAGACGAAATCACAAGAGCTCGTAACAGCAGCGAGAGGGCATGCCAGTTTTCTCGGTCTTGAGTTCCAGCACAAACACACGGGGCTAATGCCCTTAGCAGAAAGCTTCACGGAGAAAATAATCGAATGGCGAAACTGATTTGCATTTACTGGCGGGATATTCCGGCCCAGGTGGTTGGGCGTGCCGGACGTAAGAACGGTGTGAAGAAGGAATTGGCACCACGTTTTGCAAAGGCTATTGACCGTGCGGCAATGCGCGCCGGACGGGGCTCAAGCGATGCTTATCTCGAGGACTGGCGACGCGAGTCAGAGGACGTCTGTGGCGATCTTGAAGTGCTGGTTAATGAACGTGTCGTGGCACTGGAAAGCCAGTTTGGTGAGGAGTTTCTGGAGGCCGTTGTGAAAGCAGGAGGCATCGTCGAAAAAGGAAGCACAGCATGACGGATACAGTTATCAGCTCGATGTCGAAGGAGGTGGTCATTGGTTTTGAGCGGCCATTTATAGTCATCGGCGAGCGTATCAACCCGACCGGTCGCAAGCTGCTTGCCGAGGAAATGAAGAACGGTGATTACAGTCGGGTCGAAGCCGATGCACTAGCGCAGGTTGCTGCTGGCGCTCAGGTTCTCGATGTCAACGCAGGCATCCCGCTGGCCGATGAGCCAGCTATCCTCGCGGAGAGCATCAAGCTCGTGCAGTCGATCACCGACGTGCCGTTGTGTATCGATTCGTCGATTGTCGCGGCACTGGAGGCCGGTCTTGAGGCGTATGAAGGCAAGGCGCTACTCAATTCCGTGACCGGGGAGGACGAGCGACTTGAAGCGGTGTTACCGCTGGTAAAAAAATACGGCTGTGCAGTCATCGCAATTTCGAATGATGACAGCGGCATCTCCGAGGACATCAATGTTCGCTTTGACGTCGCCCGGAAGATTGTCGAGCGCGCGCAGGACCACGGTATTCCCGTGAGTGATGTTGTGGTCGACCCACTGGTCATGCCAATTGGCGCTATCAATTCATCCGGTCGGCAAGTGATGGAGCTGGTGCACAGGCTCCGCAACGAACTCAAGGTGAATACGACTTGCGGTGCTTCGAACCTGAGTTTCGGGCTACCGAACAGGAATGGTTTGAATACCGCGTTCATCAGTATGGCGATAGCCGGTGGCATGACATCGGCCATCACTAATCCCTTGCATGGCGAGATCATGCAGTCTGTCCGCGGTGCAGATGTGGTTATGGGCCACGACGCAGAATGCGCCAACTGGATCGCAGCAAATCGCGATCCGAACGCCGAGACTCGCGCACGCCGAGGGCGACGCGGTGGTCGTCGTGGCCGTAGCTAGGAAGCCGAATACCGAATGAGCACGCCGGAGAAAAATGATGCACTGGTTGTCTTTATGCCGTCGGGCAAGCGCGGTCGATTTCCGCGTTTGACGCCCGTCCTGCAGGCGGCGCGCAGTCTCGGTGTTGATATCGACTCTGTTTGCGGTGGCCGTGCCATCTGCGGACGTTGTCAGGTCGAAGTTGCAGAAGGCGAGTTTGCCAAGCATGGCATTTCTTCGACGACGTTGAGCGTCAGCGCTGCCGGTGAGGCCGAACATCGTTTTGACGAACGCCGCGGGATCGCTGCCGGCCGCCGCTTGAGTTGCCAGACCTTGCTGCAGGATGACGTCGTCATCGACGTCCCGGCTAGCTCACAAGTGCATCAGCAGCTTGTTCGTAAACCGCACGAAGCACACGATATTTCCATCGATCCAATCGTGCATGCCTACTTCGTCGAAGTAGCAGAACCACAAATTCATGAGTCCATCGGTGATATGGAACGATTGCGGCAGGCATTAGAGGAGCAATGGCAACTGTCGAAACTGTCTTGTGAGCTGGTCGTCGTACAAACCTTGCAAGCCGCTCTCAAAAATAAGCAACGGCAAGTAACGGTGGCGATCCGCAATCGTGAGCGAATCGTTGCGGTCTGGCCCGGTCTCAAGGAAAGCTTATACGGTGTGGCAGTAGATGTCGGTTCTACGACAATCGCTGCGCACCTTTGTGACCTGTCCAGCGGAGACGTACTGGCCAGCGCCGGGGTGATGAATCCGCAAATTCGTTTCGGCGAAGATCTGATGAGTCGCGTTTCCTACATCATGATGAATGCGGGCGGTGAAGCTGATCTGATCACATCAGTTCGAAAAGCGATCAACGCGCTGGTGCGCGAAGTTGTACTTGAAGCCGGACTGGATGTTGCCGATGTCATGGAGATGACGATCGTCGGTAATCCGATCATGCAGCACCTCGCGCTGGGCTTGAACCCCGTGGAACTGGGTACAGCACCGTTTGCGCTGACGACCGACAGCAGCGTTGACGTCATGGCATCGACGATCGATATCAATATCAATCCAGGCGGCTATGTCTATGCACTGCCGTGCATCGCCGGTCATGTCGGTGCCGATGCAGCTGGAGTATTGCTGGCCGAGGCGCCATTTGATCGCGATGAAGTTTCCTTAATTGTCGATGTTGGCACCAATGCTGAACTGCTGCTTGGTAACAAGCAGCGCATACTCGCCGCATCGAGCCCAACGGGACCGGCCTTTGAGGGCGCACAAATTAGCGCAGGCCAACGCGCTGCACCCGGTGCGATCGAGCGCGTGCGGATTGATAAGGCGACGCTCGAACCGAAGTTCAAAGTCATAGGTTGCGATTTGTGGTCGGATGAGCCTGACTTTGCCGAGCAGACAAGCGCCAGCGGCATCACCGGAATTTGCGGGTCGGGAATTATTGAAGTTGTTGCCGAGATGTTTCTGGCAGGTGTGCTCAGTCCGGATGGCAAACTTGGGCTGCACGAAAGTATCGAGTCTTCCCATGTCGTCGTGGACGAACGCACCTTCGCCTACGTGTTGCATGCCGGTAAACCGGATATTCGCATTACACAAAACGATGTTCGGGCGATTCAACTGGCCAAAGCTGCATTGCATGCCGGCGCGATGCTGTTGATGGAACGCTACGGTGTCGACAAAGTCGATCGCATCCGGCTTGCTGGTGCATTCGGTGCGCACATCGACGTGAAATACGCGATGGTTCTCGGGCTGATTCCTGAATGCGATTTGCAGCACGTCTCGTCCGCTGGAAATGCCGCCGGTACCGGAGCGCGAATCACTTTGCTCGACCGGCAATCAAGGGACCGTATTGAGACTGAAGTTCGTAAGGTCGAGAAGATTGAAACGGCGATCGAGCCGCGTTTTCAGGAACATTTTGTCGCATCCATGTCGATTCCCAATGCCGACTCGAGCGCTGGAAAGTCCCGGGCACGCCGCGGTCGGCGTGGTGCAAGGAGGGGGCGATGAAAGCCGCGATCTCAGATGCAGCAAGGCGCGCTCTCGCCACATCGGTGCACGAGGCCTACATGGAGATTTTTCCAACTGCGACTATCGAGACCAGGCTGGATGCACTGGAACCGGGATCCTATGTTGCTGTGACCTGCTCACCCGCGAAAGGTGTTGAAGAAACTCTGGACATGTCAGAACGGCTGGCGAATCGTGGCTTCAAGATTGTTCCTCATATCGCTGCCAGAATGGTGAAGAACAAAACACATCTCGGCGAGATCATGGCGCATCTTGACGACTTGCCGATCATCAGTATTTTCGTTCCGGGCGGTGATGCACCGAGGCCTGTTGGAGAGTATTCGAAAGCGCTGGAACTGTTGCGCGATATCGCCGACTTTGATCATCGCTTCACAGAGATCGGTATCGCCGGCCACCCGGAAGGACACCCGGCTGTCAGCGATGAAGTGTTGTTCGAGGAAATGCAACTAAAGCAGGAATACTCCAACTACATCGTGACGCAAATGTGCTTTGACGCAGGCCTTCTCGGCAAATGGGTCCGCGGCATTCGTACAACGGGTATAAAGCTGCCGGTCTGGCTGGGATTGCCGAGCGCGTCGAACCGGGCGTCACTCATGACGACATCGTTGCGAATCGGCGTTGGCAACTCACTGCGGTACCTGAAGAATCACGGCAAGATCGCGGCGCGGTTACTGATGAGCAAAGACTATCGCCCGGATGACTTACTCATTGAGCTGGCGCCGTACCTGGCAGAACCTGAACTCGGCATTCGAGGGCATCACATCTATTGTTTCAACCAGGTAGAGAAAGCGGAGCAGTGGCGCCGTGAATTTCTGGCCGGGCTCGAGTAGAGGAACGGCGATGGCACGACGAGGACATCGAACGAAGCATCGCCAAAAACGAGTTGCGAATGCGATTGAGCAGCTGCCGTGGCGCGATGTTGTGAATCCATACGGACCCACGTCGGTACTGGGCGACGAGCAGCTGGAACTCATCATCGATGGCGCATTGACGATTCTCGAAACACAGGGAATGCGTTTTCTCGAGGCGAGCAGTCGCAAGCAACTGGCGCTTGCAGGCGCGGATGTCGATGAAGAAAAGCAGATGGTGCGCTTCGACAGAAACCTCATTAACGAGAAACTTGCGCTGGCACCCGACGAGTTCGGTCTCAGAGCGCGTAATCCTGCTCACAACCTGCACATTGGTGGTAATCATGTTGTCTTCGCATCAGTGGGCGGGCCGGCATTCTGCAGCGATCTGGAAAAAGGGCGCCGCCCGGGTACTTATGACGAGATGTGTGATTACCTGCGCCTCGTGCAGAGCTTGAATATCGTGCACCAGGAAGGTGGTGGGCCGTTCGAGGCGATGGATCTTCCGGCCGAGACACGTCACCTGGATCTTCACCTGGCACAGCACAGGTTAACGGACAAGAACTGCCAGTCATACGCGCTGGGCGGTCAACGCAGCAAAGATTCGATTGAGATGGCTTGCATCGCACTTGAAACGGACCGTGCCGGACTGCTGGAAAATCCGGCGATGCTCGGCATCATTAACACCAACTCGCCAATGCAGCTTGATATCCCGATGACCGAGGCGGTTCAGGAACTTGCCGGATCTGGCCAGGTTTGCTGCATTACGCCATTCACGCTGGCAGGCTCTATGAGCCCGGCGACACTTGCCGGGACGCTTGTGCAACAGACGGCGGAGGTGCTGGCAGTGACCTGCTACTCACAACTGGTGCGACCTGGTGCGCCGGTGATGTACGGCAGTTTCGCATCGAACGTGGACATGCGCAGCGGCTCACCGGCATTGGGCACACCGGAATACACAAAAGCAGCGCAGGCCAGCGGACAGATAGCGCGTCGACTCGGGTTGCCGTTTCGTTCCAGCAATACGACCGTTTCAAATTGCATTGATGGCCAAGCCGTATTCGAGAGCGAAATGTCGCTGTGGGGCGCGGTCATGGGTGGCGCAAATCTCGTTAACCATGCGGCAGGTTGGCTCGAAGGAGGTCTGACCGCATCCTTTGAGAAACTGATTCTTGATGCAGAGATGCTGCAGATGATGGCCGAATACCTGCGGCCGATAACTGTGAATGACGACGAGATGGCGCTGGATGCCATTGCCGAGGTCGGACCAGGCGGCCATCACTTTGGTACCAGCCATACCCTGGCACGTTATGAGTCGGCGTTTTATTCACCCATCCTCTCGAATCGGCAAAATTTCGAGTCCTGGGCCGAAGCAGGCAGCATCGATGCCGGTAAACGCGCGCAGGCTATCTTGAAGCAACTGTTGCAGGAATACACCCAACCTGAACTTGACCCGGCGATAGACGAAGCGCTGGTGGACTACGTGGATCGACGCAAGGCAGATACAGAATCATGAGACCACAACTTAATGTTTTATCGGATGACCTCATTGCGAAAATTCTTGGCGAGGCAAAGCGCATCATGTCAGAGACTGGCATGGAAATTCGCGGCGAAAAGATGCGCCAACGACTGCTCGACCACGGACTCAAGACCGACGAAACCGGCAAGCGCATCCTGTTTACACCGGATGTTATCGATGCAGCGATCGCGAGCACACCGAAGTCATTTACGCTGTTCAACAGGGACGCCGAACCGTTCACAGAAATCGGTGGCAATAATGTTCACTACGTTCCGGGGTCGAGCGGACTCAAAATTCTGGATCACCGCACTGGCGAGACACGCCTGAGCGATTCGACCGACTTTATAGAATATGCGCGGCTTTGTGATGGACTGGAGCACATTGCTTATCTTGCAACGGCATTTTCAACCAACAAGGATATCGAATCGCAGGTTTCCGATGCCTGGCGCTTGTATATGACATTGACGACCTCGAAGAAACCGGTCGTCTCCGGTGCGTTCAGCGAGGACGGCGTTCCTCGTATGGCAGAGATGATGCAGATGTTCCGCGCGGATAGAGCGGACCTGATTGCGAAGCCAATGTCGATTTTCACCATTACGGCGACCGGCAATTTCCGCTATGGCGAAGACTCTTGCCAAAACCTGCTGGATTGTGCCGACGCAGGAATTCCTGTCGAGATTGTCCCTGTGACACTAATGGGTTTAATCGCGCCGGTTACATTGGTTGGCGCGCTGGTATTCCACTGTGTGGATGTATTGACGGGTTTGACGATGGCGCAAATTGCCCGGCCGGGAACGCCAGTGATTTTCGGCGGAGCTCCCGCGGCGTTCCATATGAAAGCGGCGAGCTCGCCGATGGCCGCGATCGAAGCGCAGCATCTGAATGTCGCCTATGTGCAGATAGCCAAATCACTCGGACTGCCAACACAGGCGTACATGGCTCTGAGCGACGGCAAGCTGCTCGACGCGCAGGCGGGCGGCGAGACTTTCAGCAGCGCATTGCTGGCAGCGATCGCCGGTGTGAACTCTGTTTCCGGTCCCGGAATGCTGGATTTCGTCCTGACATTCAGTCTGCCTAAGCTGGTATTCGATAACGAGGTTTGTGGCCAGGCGTTGCACTTTGTCAAAGAAATCAAGCCATTAGATGACTTGCCAACCCAGGATCTGGTCGATCAGTTAATGCGGGAGGATCATTTGATTACGTCGCCGCATACGCTCGAGCACTGGCCAGGGGAGCTCTATCTTACCGACCCGGTTATCGACAGGCTCAATCGTGAGACCTGGGAGGAGGGTGGCTCGATGGAACTCTACGAACGCGCCTGTGCCGAGGTTGAAACTCGCCTGGCGAAGTACGAGCCGTTCGAAACGGATCCTGCTATCGATGCGGCGATGCGTGACTTGGTCAAAGAGGGCTTCGTGGACCAAACCGAGCTACCCAAATTGCCACCTGTGCCGGACAAGCCGGCACCGCAAGTTGTTGCAGGACGACGTGGACGTGCCGGACGACGGAGACGCTAGGTTTTTCAGACAAACGTCGAGGTCAGCGCAGGGATGCGGCTGTTGGGCCAATGGCTTCTCCACGACCCACAGTCAAATCCATTGGCCCAACAGCCGCCTCTCGGCAATTGGTCACGTATTTCGCCTGGTCGTCGCAGCATTGAACAGGTGCCGGTCGCCACAATCAGGGTGAGAGCCGTTCGATCGTCCAGCTGCCGTCTTCCTGCCTACTGTACTGAAACCGATCGTGCAGCCGATTTCGCCGTCCCTGCCAGAACTCAATTTCCTCGGGGATGACCCGATAACCACCCCAGAATGACGGCAGCGGGATTTCCTTGTTGCTGAACTTCTGTTTCATTTCCTGAAACTTGTTTTCCAGCAAAGAGCGCGACGTGATCACGCTGCTTTGTGCGGATACCCAGGCGCCGATCTGACTGCCGCGAGGGCGTGACATGAAGTATTTCAGTGTTTCTGTGGCCGGAATGCGCTCCGCTTTGCCGCGGATCTTTACCTGGCGCGCGGCATCGGACCAAAAGAACAGCAAGGCGACATTGGGGTTGGCATTAATATGTATGGCCTTCTTGCTGTCATAGTTCGTGAAGAATACGAAGCCGTCTTCGTCAAAGTACTTCAATAATACGGTACGGCTCGAAGGACGATTCTGATCGTCGACCGTCGATATTGAAACCGCGTTGGGATCCATTGGCACGGTTTCGCAGGCGTGCCGAAACCAGTCCTCAAATTGCACGACCGGGTCACCGGCGAGGTCTTCACGATCGAGTACGAAGCCAGTCGCCGAGCGACGCAGACTCGATACGTTCATGCCGTAGTGTTCCGGGATTTTCTTGTCATCATCAGCCATATGCCAATACTAAGCATCGTGAGCCCAATAGCCAACCGTTGTATGATCGGAACAACGACAACGCGCCCGGGGGGCAACCATGTCCAGTCTTAACGAATTCACACGCAAGAAATCCACGCATCTCTGGCCGATTGTTCTGCTGCGAGTCTATACCGGCGTTTTCTTCGCCTATTATGGCTTTGGCAAGATCAGCCGCGGCGGCTTTGCTGAGGGGTTGGACGGATTTGTGAAGGGAAGCCTCGAAAACAGCTACGGCATAATTCGGCCGTTTCTTGAGTCAGTCGTCCTGCCCAACAAGGCTATATTCGCGGTTCTTGTTTCCTGGGGCGAGCTTTTAATCGGTCTTGCGCTGATTGTCGGCCTGGCGACGCGCTATGCGTCCGTCGCGGGAGCCCTTATGGTTACGGCGTTCTGGTTTACCAAGGGCCAGGGCTTTCTCGCCGCACAGAATCACGATGCCATCTGGTTCATGATTTTCGTGGTTCTAGCCGCCATCCACGCCGGCCGTATCCACAGCCTGGACGCGAAGCTGGCCGACCGCTTCCGCTTCCTGGCGTAGGATCGCGCGCACGGCGCGCTCCTGCAGGTGGTTCCATTCGGCAACTTTGTCACTGTATAATGCTCGGCTGGACGGACAGTGCGGGTATCGACTTCGCACCTCAAATGCGAAAGTGGCGGAATTGGTAGACGCGCTGGCTTTAGGTGCCAGTGGGGTAACCCGTGAGAGTTCGAGTCTCTCCTTTCGCACCAGTCCAATACAATCATCAATACAATCATAAGTTACTAATTTACAGAGAATTAATAGAATGGAAGTCACTGTCGAATCGACAGGTACTCTGGAACGCCGTATGCGCGTTGAGTTGCCTATCGCACCTATCGAACAACAAGTTGATTCACGCCTGAAGACGGTCGGCCGAACTGCCAAGATCAAAGGCTTTCGCCCGGGCAAGGTGCCCGCGAAGGTCGTCAGGCAGCGCTACGGCCAGCAAGTCCGCGAGGAAGTGCTGAGCGAGGTCCTGCAAAAAAGCTACACGCAAGCGGTCACGCAGGAAAAACTGACTCCCGCCGGCGGCCCGAAGATCGAGACCGAGGATGACAACGGCGAGACGTTTGCGTTTACGGCGACGTTCGAGATCATGCCGGAGGTGAAGCTCAAGGATCTTGAGAAGATCAAGATTGAGAAACCCGAGGTCACCATCGGCGATGCGGATATCGATGACATGATGATGAACCTGCGCAAGCAGAAAGCGAGCTGGGAAGAGGTTGATCGCAAGAGTGTTGATGGTGATCGCGTCGTGATCGACTTTGTCGGCAAGCTGAAAGGTGATGTGTTTCCCGGTGGGGAAGGCAAGGATTACCCGGTTGTGCTGGGCGCAGGTCAGATGCTGCCGGACTTCGAGAAGGGACTGCTGGGCGTCAAGGGTGGTGACGAGACGACCTTCAAGGTCAAGTTCCCGAAGGACTATCACGCGGAGGATCTTGCCGGTAAAAAGGCAGATTTTGAAATCAAGGTGCATCGTGTCGAAGGCGAGCAATTGCCTGAACTGGATGACGAGTTTGCGGCGTCTTTCAATGTCAGCGACGGTGGGCTGGAGCAGTTCATGGCGGACGTGCGAGAGAACATGGAACGCGAAGCGGACCAAAAAGCCAAGTCTGATGTGCGTGAGCAGGTCATGAGCGCATTGCTGGAAACCAATCCGCTCGAAATTCCGGATACGCTAAAGCACCAGGAAATGCATTCCATGCAAAAGGAAGCGATGCAGCGCATGGGGGTCGAAGATGTTGAGCAGGCACCGCCGCTCGATGGATTTGCCGAAGGCGCTGAAAAACGCGTGGCACTTGGACTGCTGCTGCGACAGGTTATCCAGGACAAGGAAATTACCGTCGACGAGGCAATGATGCGCGCCCGGGTTGAGGAGCTTTGTGCTGGCTACGAAAATGCCGATGACATGGTCAATATGTATATGAGTAATCCACAGGTGATGCAACAGGTTGAGCCGATGGTTGTGGAACAACAGGCGATCAACTGGATCATCGACAACGGCAAGTCCAAAGACAAAAAGATATCGTTCAAGGAGTTCATGAACGCACCCGCTTCATGAGACACTCGGACACTGACGTACGACGGAAAATAAAACTATGAGCGCAACAGCATTGAATCTCGTGCCGATGGTCGTCGAACAGACGGCTCGCGGCGAACGTGCTTACGATATCTATTCCCGGCTCCTCAAGGACCGGCTAATATTTATCGTCGGACCTGTTGAGGATCAGATGGCGAATCTGATCGTGGCTCAGTTGCTTTATCTTGAGTCCGAGAATGCCAACAAGGACATCCACCTGTATATCAACTCGCCGGGCGGCGTAGTTTCTTCGGGACTGGCCATTTACGACACCATGCAGTTCATCAATTGCGATGTGTCGACGATCTGTATCGGTCAGGCAGCCAGTATGGGCGCATTGCTATTGGCCGGCGGTACGAATGGCAAGCGTTACGCGCTGCCGCATTCTCGAGTGATGGTGCACCAGCCGAGTGCGGGCTACCAAGGACAGGTGACGGACATCAGTATTCACGCTGAAGAAGTCATCGCGCTGAAACGTCGCCTGAATGAGATTATGGCAAAACACACAGGTCAGAGCGTCAAGCAGATCGAGAAAGACCTGGAACGTGATAATTTCATGGGTGCAAACGAAGCCGTTGAATACGGATTGATCGACACAGTGCTTGCCCAACGTAAAGAGATGAGCGACACGAAGGACGACTGACACGTTCGCCACGGATTACATCGGTATTTTCCACGCTTGTTGGAGAGCGCCAGCTTCCGATAATGGGTTCGTGATTATCGGATTGAGAAATTTTCGCGTCGCGGTGATTGCCTTCGTCATCACCGCATGTTTGCTGTTTGCACCGCAGCTGTCTTTGGCCCAGGCGTTGGCATTGGCCGGTCCTTTGCGTATGGCCAACAGCCCCTTTGGGCTCCTGGTAGCAGACTACGTTGGTGGCAAGATCGTTATTGTTGATCGGGCCAGCATGGAGGCGACCAGCACCTTCCCTGTCTATAGCAACGCACAATTACTTGACATAAATGGTGATCCGGTCGTGGATGCGAACGGTGACCCGGTGTTTCGCCATGGAAAACCCCTGAGCGTTGGCTGGATGAATGGCCGGCTGTATGTGGGTGAAGAGCGCAGCGGCCTGATTCAGGTGTTCGAGAATACGGGTGGCAAGAAGCTCAAAAACAAGAAACCCAAAGATATAAAACCTAAGAAAAAACCCGGAAAGTCGGCGGTATGGGTAAAGGTAGCGGCAAGCCTTACCGACTTCCCGGTGCCACAGCCGTCGGCGATCGCCGTTGACGAATTACGTGGCTGGCTATTCGTAAGCAGCAAGTCAAATGGTGCCGTCTACGTGATTGACGAGGCAGGTACTTTGATCAAGACCATTGGCGATGCGCAAAGCGCAGCGCCGCTTGGCAGGCCTCAGGCGATAGCGCTCGACACGCTGGGTGCGCGCGTGTTTGTGAGCGATGATGGTATCGAAAGTCGTTCCGGGATGGGCCGCTCGCTCAGCTCCGCGGTTCAAATCTACGATTACGACGGTTTGTCGCTGGGAATTATCGACGGTCGTACTGGCAATGCCGGCTACCATTTTTCAAGGGCTCAGGGTGTCGCTCTTGATTCCGACGGGCGTTTCTACCTTGCGGACAGTTACCGCCACGATGTAATGGTGTTCGGGGAATTGTCGCCGAATAAGTTCGGCGCGTTGGCTGTACTTGGTGGCAAGGGTTCCGGGCCCGGGCAACTGTTGTTACCTACCGGGGTCCTGAGTGACCCTGACGCAGCACGGATTCTGGTGGCCAATACGATGCTTAACCGTATCGAAGTACTGGCAACGGGGAGCACGGGGCAATGAACAGGTCGTCGAGGAAGGCCGTTCTTTCTCTTGTTACTGCGGCCGCAATCTTGCTGTTGTCAGCCGGGGCATGGGGATTGTTACCAACCCACGAGTGCGGGTTTTGTCACAGTTTGCACGGTTCTGATACGGGTTTCGTACCACGCAGTGACCAGGTGAGCATGGAAGTGTTGTGCATGGGCTGCCACCTCACGGCGAACGGCAACACAGACGCGGTGCAGCCGCACCGCACCGACGACGGTAGCGGGTACGCTGAACACTACATTACCTGTACGGATTGCCACGAAGTCCATGACAACATGGAGAATTGGAGATTAAATGACCCCAACCATGCTGCGCACGACGATTCGCTGGGACGTGATGGGACCGACATCCCGCTCGCCGGTTGGCCTGTGGGTGTCAATACCAAGATGGTCGGTCGCGAAGATCCTGATGGTGTCACGCCCTACGCGATCGTCATCACCCGCGAAGCAGACTTTAATAAGGACGGCATACCCGATCGTAAGTCAGCGGTGGCACAGACTTGTGACCCAGCGGTTATCAACGACTGTTACGTCGCGGGCAAGCGCCATGTCGTCTTTGAAAACCTGGATCCACCCGGTAAGTCTGCAATCGTGCATGGCTGGGCGGACTACAATGTAGATGCGATGCAACCATCCGATGCGACGGCATGGGGTGAGACTATTCCTGACTGGAGTGATACCGGCGGTGCGTCGCACGACGCGCTGTGCCAGATGTGCCATTCGCAGACTGACAAGAATAGTTGTGGGTTCGACTGGAGCCCAGAGAGAGACTGCTCGCTGCACAATCAGGACCGGCAGTGCACGGACTGCCACGTTCACGCCGACTGCTTCGACAACAACGGTACCTGTGGCGAAGTCTGGACCCTGCCTGGTCGCGACGTTCGCATGGATAGCGTTTCTGCCGCGCCTACCACCGTCAGCTCGGGCCAGACCGTTACGATCACTGCCGATTTCACCAACGTCGGTGATACCACCGAGGTAGTGCGGGTCAGGTTTTTTTCAAGTATTGGCCAATTCCTGGGGTCCACGGACGTTTCCGGAGTGGCGGCTTCCGGCGGTACGGGCCAGGCGATTCTTAGCTGGATTACGACGGCCGACGGCAGCCATACTATCTCTGCCGAAGCAAAGCCGGTACTGGCCGAGATCAATGTGGTTGATAACACGGCAACCGGAAATACTGTAACCGTCACCCCGTAAGCTGTTCGCTCGCCAACGCCTACTCCGCCGCTATGCTGGCGTCTTCCATCAACACCGGGAAGCTGTAGCCGGCACCAAAGTCCTTGTTCAGGATAATTGTACCTGTCAGCACAATAGTATCTCCTACGGCTGCCTCAGACTTGCTGGTGACAGTCAGGTCATTGCTGCCATCTGCCACATCACCTGAGCCATCCTGGATATGGATGAAATTCCAGCCGAGAATACTGCTGTTGTATTTGACAACCTTACCGCGCAAGCTGATATGTTGTCCGGCGAGCGCATCCCGATTGGCGTAAACGTAGGCGACATTCTGGCCTTCTTTCAACTCGACGACTGTGATGTCAGCAGACGCTGCCGTGACATCAGCATCGGTGCTTGGGTGTCCTAAAGGAAGTGCATCGCTGGAATACCCATCTGCTAATGCCGACGGTGCCGAGAGATTTTCCAGCCCCCCCAGAAAATAAATCATTTCGAAGCGTCGATTCAGGCTCTTGCTCTCGAAGTCAGCCATAGGTGCGCCTGGATGGACCTGTACGATGTCGCCGACATTAATGGCGACCTGAGGTACGGCCACCCAGCGTTTTTCCTGGTCCGTGCCGATAAACACGTAGGTGTAGCCACTCGCGTTCATGGTTTCCAATACCGCGCCGCGATACATACCGGCAGGTACAGGTGCGTCCAAAACCGGATTAGCAGCGGCTGGCTCTTGCCCGGAATCCACGCATCCAGCCTGAGTCAATAGCAGGGCCGTGAGCAATCCTGCGATTGCTGGCGTTAATTTTCTTGATTTCAAAGTAGTTTCCCTCGGGGCAAGGCCACCATTGGCAGCACTATGTTAAGTATCATCTACATACTTTTATGTAGGTGTTTTTCACACTGAGTAGGTAAACGTCACTATGTTGACAGTCGGCATTTTCGCGAACAATTCAAGTGTAGGAAAAGGTACTAGCAGAATAAAGCAGTAATTCATGGGGGCGGACGGTTCGCGGGTCAGGGAACTCAAGCCACAAGTTATTTAGAAAGCGCTCATGCAAGTTTTTTTAAGGAGCTGGAAAATGTTTAAGAAATTAGTGGGTCTGATGACGCTAGCTGTCGCTGGCCTGGTCTTTGGTGGTGTTGCCTCTGCGCAAGGTATTGCCAATAGTAAGCACGATTTCTCGGGTGATACGTGGAATACAAGCGGCGAAATTTGCATCGTTTGTCATACGGCGCATAACGCGGACGGAACCGTAGCCGATGCACCACTTTGGAATCATGAGGTAACCGCGGCTACTTTTACAGTCTATGCGGGTCCCGGAACCCTTGATTCTACAGTGGGCCAACCGAGCGGTGTGTCAAAACTCTGCCTGTCATGCCACGACGGTACAGTAGCCGTAGATAATTTCGGCGGCACGACAAATGGAACGGATGTCATATCCGGCGGAGCCCTCGTCGGTACCGACCTGTCCAATGACCATCCAATTTCGCTTACCTACGATGCCACATTGGCAACTACGGACGGCGGACTTCATAATCCGACGACAACCAATTCGGGACTGGGCAGCACTATTTCTGCAGACCTTCTGTTTTCGAATTCGCTCGAATGCGGATCCTGCCACGACGTTCACGACAAGGACGGCAACAACAAGTTGCTGAGAGTGAACAACACCGGCAGCGCACTTTGCGCGACATGTCATAACAAGTAACATAATACTACGTTGACGCTGCCACCGGACAGCGGCCGGTGGCAGCGTTTTTGTTTTTGGAGCAGTCGAATTTCGTCGATGGTGGCACTAGTGAATACGAAAAATGCTAATAACAGATCAGCCACGCGTACTTTGGCGGTATTCGGACTGTTGATCCTGGCGTGTGCCCCGTTGCTGGCCGACGAAAAAGGAGTCACCGAAGAGCCGTTGTTCTATCCACAGCCGCCAAACGAAGCAAAATTGCAGTTTCTGGCGAGCTTCTCGTCGGTTCTTGACGTTTCATCCAAAAACAAGGGCTTTCGGGACTTTGTATTTGGCGGGAAGGAGCACGAAGGAGCCCTGGTCAGCAAGCCCTACGGGGTTGCCGTGCACAATGGTGCGATTTTTGTTATCGACGCGCGTGGCAATGGTTGGGGAGTATTTGATGTGGCGAATGGCCGCTCCCGAATGGTCAGGCCTAGCGGTAGGGGGTCGCTGCAAAAGCCCATCAATATTTCTATCGACAGTGACGGTACGCGATTCGTTACCGACACCGAGAGGAATCAGGTACTCGTTTACGATGCCAACGATCGTTTCTTAAGGGCCTTTGGCGAGAAGGAGCAATTCAAGCCAGTTGACGTCCTGATTATGGACGACCGGTTATTTATTACCGACATTATGCACCACAAGATTCATGTTCTTGACAAAGGTACAGGGGAAACACTGTTGACCTTTGGGGAACCAGGTTCCGAACCCGGACAGTTGTTTCACCCAACCAATATCTCTTCGTCGCCGGATGGCACTGTGTACGTGGCGGATACCACAAATTTTCGGATCCAGGAATTTTCCGGGGAAGGCGAATTCATCAGAACATTTGGTGGTGCCGGCGCAGGGCCGGGTACGTTTTCCAGACCCAAGGGAATAGCGCTTGATCGGGAAAACCATATTTATGTTGTCGATGCTGCGTTCGAAAACGTGCAGATACTTCATTCCGACGGTGGCGCGTTGATGTTTTTTGGCAAGCCGGGCAATGAGCGCGATAGCATCAATATGCCCACAGTTGTAAAAATCGATTACGACAGCGTCGAGCACTTTCGAAAATACGCGGCACCGAGTTTTGATATCGAGTATCTGGTCCTTGTTGCAAGCCAGTTCGGTCAGAATAAGGTGACTGTTTTTGGATTCGGTTCGCTCCGCGAATAGTACGGCCAAGCGCCGGGAGATTTCTTCATATGGTAAGCAGGGTCGACAGACAGCGTGCGGGAAAGCACTACTTGTCGGTAGCGCTGGCCGTGATTATTACCGTATTGCCATCATCATCTTTCGGCGAATATCGCAATGTACTCGACATCAAACCTTTTGGGGTGCTTGATGTCAGCGGCCGACTTCGAACGACTTACCTGTTTGATGACCGAGAGCGTGGATCAGGGACTTCCAATAGCTTCGAAACTCGCTCGACCTGGGAAGAGGAGTTTTTTCTACTAACCCAAAGCTTCGTCTACCATCCCGGATTTCTGAATATGGACCTAGGTGGCGGGCCCGTATTCGTACAGCAGCAGTTCGATTCCACACCGGGCGAGACCAGTGACAACGACACGCTGTTTAATTTTCTGGCGCGATTCAACTTCCTGGAACTCAAGACATATCCGGTTTCACTCTACTACGAGCGTAGTCATCCCTCTATTACAACAAGTCTTGCAGGCCGCTTCCTGACCGAGAGCGACGCGTACGGTATTGACGGCCGTATATCGGACTTGTTGGGAGGATCAACGAGCGTACGGTTTGAAGCCGGCAGCAGGGTCACTCAGGGATCCTCTTTGGGCTCGGTAGTCGACGACGACCGGGATTCTGGTTCATTCCTGATCGAAACCAGCTACAGGGATTCTGATCGCCTGGAGCTCAAATACGATCGGCTGGATACGGTGTCAGCCAGTGGGAGCCCAGGTCTGCCCATATTCCGGTCCGAGATTTCGCAGGAGATTGTCGAGATTCGTTCCAGGAACTGGTTGGGCAGCGATAAGCGGTTCGAGCTTAGTCAGGTTGCAAGACGTCTGCAACAGGATACCCAAGCTGCGACAAGCACTACATTGGATGATCGAAATTACCGGGCTGACTTACGGTGGAAGATGTCGGACAGGATGCGATCCTACCTTCGTTACCGCTTGCTCGATACGCAGCATTCGTTTTCTGAGTCTGAGGTGCAGGATGTCGAACTCGGCCTTGTGCGGCAGGCGAATAAGAATTTGAGTTTCGATTCCGCTATCCAGCACGTGTCCTCAGAGCAAACGGGATTCGATCGCGATATGTCGATACTCAGGGGCACGGTCAACTATACGCGCGATGTTGGTTTTGGCACCTTGGGTTTTTCCGGTTCATTTAACGGTGCACGTACGGACCAGGAGTCCAGTTCGACGGCTGTCCAGGTATTTGACGAGTCACACATTCTCACAGGCACGACAATCGTGGATCTGGCAAATGAGTTTGTCGTGACCGGGACCGTGGCTGTAAGCAATGTGGCTCGCACTCAGATATTTGCAGAGGGCATTGACTACAGACTACTGGAGATAGGTAGCGTTACCTCCATTCAAAGACTGATCGGTGGCAACATAAGCGACGGGGAAACCATTGTCGTTGACTACAGTTTTGAAACATCGGGTACCGCGGCGTTTGATTCATTGGGAACGAGTTTCTCCGTAAACCTTGGAATATTGAAATTTATGAACGCCTACGTGCGTTTCAACAGTCAGGACACCAATCTACGCAGCGGTGAGTTTACAAACCCCATAAATGATCGTGACAGCCTTGAGCTTGGTGTTAGCGCGAGTAACCAGTTCGTCAATAATTGGAACTTGAGTGGTCAGTACAGGCATCGGGACCAGAAGGAAGAAATCTCACCATTCGTTAGCGATACGCTGGATGTCAGCTTAACGACGAATGTGCGTGGCAGGTGGAAACTCACCGTCGCAAGTAGCCTGTCAGTCGTCGACTTTGAAAACTCAAATGAAGACACAAACCAGATTAGTTACCGGCTTGGTCTGAGCGGCCGCTTATTTCAGAGGGCGTTGTTTACCTATGATGTAGCCTACCTGAGCGACGATGGTGGTTCTTTGCAGCGTGACCAACTGCGGCACAGGCTTAGATTTCAATGGGCTTACCGGCAGGTCCGGTTTGCACTGAATGCACTTGTTTCTGAGGATAAACTCGGCAATTCAGAAAATGATAATGCGCAAGTATCAGCGCAACTAACTAGAGCATTCTAATCATGTTTTGGCGATTTCGAAAATTGATTTTGATTTGCACGATTCAGATCACGATCACCGCTTGCGCCGCGAGTACGCCGCTTAGCCCGTTTGATAGCGAAAACCGAGTATGGCCGGATCCTCCGGATGAAAAACGAATTACTTTCGTCGGTGAATTTCACAGGTCACCTGACCTGGGAATTAGAAAAAGTGTGTGGGACAGACTGCTGAGTTTCGCCGCTGGATCTGTCGATGATGCGATGATCCGGCCGATGGCAGTTGCGGCATCGAGTGATAACAATGTCATATATGTTGCTGACCCCGATGCACAATGTGTCCATCGTTACGATCTTGCCAAGGCGCGATACGAGTGCCTGCGGCTTGGCAAGAACGAGTTGCCCGTATTTCCCGTGGGTTTGGTTATAAGCGATGATGGCTGGTTGTTCGTGTCCGATTCCCAGCAAGGACAACTCTTTCAATTGGCGCCGGGCGGAAAATGGCTCGAACTGTTTTACGAGGGCGATGAGTTGGTTCAGCCGACAGGTCTCGTTTGGAATTCTGAATCAGTGCAACTGTACGTGACTGATACCGGTAGCCAGTCGATCGTCGTATTCGACCGCAGCGGCAACTTCCAAAGAAGCTTCGGTGAGCGTGGCAGCGGGCCCGGTCAATTCAATTTTCCGACGTACTTGTGGGTGGATGTTAAGAACAAAGAGTTATTGGTCACGGATTCTCTCAATTTCCGCATACAACGGTTTGCTGCGGACGGCGGTTTCTTGTATGCCTTTGGCAAGAATGGGGACAAGCCCGGAGATTTTTCGAGACCCAAAGGTGTGGCTACCGACAGCTACGGGCACATCTATGTTGTTGACTCGTTAATGCATTCAATGCAGATATTCAGTCCTGAAGGCGAGCTATTGCTTTCCATAGGAGGACAGGGGCAGGCTGAAGGGCAGTTCTGGCTGCCGAACGGAATTTTCATAAGCAGAGACAACACGATTTTTGTAGCCGATTCATACAACAAGCGCATTCAGGTTTTTCGATATGTGGGGTCAGAACAGTGAAGCCCGTTTTCAGGATATTAGCCACAATTTGTTTGCTGGGACTAGTGGCGTCGGCGAATGCCGGCGTTAAAGATAGCCTGCATAACCTTTCAACCTCGGGCTCGGGCAATGTGAAAGCAACATCCGCAGACCGAATATGCGAGTTTTGCCATATCGCGCACTCTGCGAGCTCGAGCGGTAGCCTGTGGAGCCGTAGAAATTCTTTGGCGACATATATTCCGTACTCCAGCACTACGGCTGTAGCGCAGCCGGGGCAGCCGACGGGCACGTCCGTGCTCTGCCTGAGCTGTCACGATGGCACGATCGCGCTTGGCGAAATTCTCAATCGGGCACCAGCGCATTCGATGGCGGGTGGAAGTAATGCGATGCCGCCGGGTAGAGCTAATCAGGGAATAGATCTTTCTGACGATCACCCGATTTCTTTCGAGTATTCGTCAATCCTGGCGTCTCAAAATGGTGAACTGGCGATGCCGGGAACGTTTAGTCAGGCATTGCCACTGGACCCCAATGGCGAGATGCAATGTACGACTTGTCACGACCCTCACGATAGCCCATACGATAAGCTGTTGCGCATATCGAATATTGGCTCGCAAGTCTGTATCGAATGCCACCAGGAGACAGGTTGGTCTCTGACATCGCACAGTCAGTCCGTCGCGACCTGGAACGGGCAGAATCAGGACCCCTGGAGCAGCAGCTCCTACTCGACTGTTGGCGACAACGGCTGTGAGAATTGCCACATTCCGCATGCGGTGGCGGGCGGGCCGCGTCTCTTATTGCATGCTGCTGAAGAAGACAATTGTGCTGATTGCCACAGTGGAAACGTGGCGACGGACGACATCATGTCGGATATCAACAAGTTCTCGTCGCATCGTGTCGGTGACACGACACTCGTTCACGATCCGGTTGAACCCGCAGTTATCGACATACGTCATGTTGAGTGTGCCGATTGTCACGACCCACATGCGACGCGGGCAGGACGAGCACCGGGTGATACGCCGGCCAACGTCCGTGGCGTGAATATCTCGGGCTCGGAAGTCAGTGCAGCCGTTAACACCTATGAAATCTGCCTTCGCTGCCACGGGGACAGCCCGAGCCAGCCGCTCGCACGAACGCCACGACAACACGACCAGTCGAATATGCGGCTGAAGATTCAACCGGGCAACCCGTCGTTCCACCCGATCGCCAGTGCAGGTCGAAATCCAGACGTACCCAGCCTGATTACGCCCTTGACCGAAACTGCGATCATCGGTTGCACCGAATGCCATAACTCAAATTCAGCAGCCAGTGTCGGCGGCTTTGGCCCCGAAGGGCCGCACGGTTCCACATTTGAACCGCTACTCTCTCGCAACTACATCACCGTCGATAACACTCAGGAGAGCGCATCAAATTACGCGCTGTGCTACAGCTGTCACAGTCGCAACAGCATTCTTGGCGACGCTAGTTTCAAGGAGCATGACAAGCATATTCGTGGGGAGGACACGCCGTGTAATGCTTGCCATGACCCGCATGGTGTTAGCAGCACACAGGGCAATAGCACGAACAATTCGCACCTGATCAATTTCGACACCTCGATAGTATTTCCAAATCAAAATGGCGACCTCCGATTCGTCGATGAGGGCAACCAGACCGGGTCCTGTGACCTCGATTGCCACGGAAAGGATCATGACAATAAGAACTACTAGGCCTGCTCTGGCTGCATTATTTTGCGGGACATTGCTGATATCGGCAATGGCGAGTGCGGAGGACGATCCACACTGGAACAAAAGCACCTGCCAGACGTGTCATGTCGACGCCATGCCGGACGCCGGCAATATCAACCTGCACGGAGGTAATGCCGAGGCCTTGTGTGAAACCTGCCACGGTGATCGTGGTGGAGCGCTCCCTTGCAGGCACTCGTCAGACATTGCGGTTAGTACAGAGGACGTCGGCGAAAATTTTCGTGCATCGCTGAAGGACGAAAAGCTGGTCTGCACCACCTGTCATGACCTCGCCATTCAATGCGAGAATCCCAATGTGCAGTTCAGTTTCTACAATCCGGGTTTCTTGCGTGATCGGACGTCGCGAGAGACGGGCGATCATTGTTTCCAATGCCACGAGCAGTCCGGCTACGAGAAACTGAATCCGCACACCGGGGTGACCGGAAATCCTCCCAGACCGACCTGCCCGTTGTGTCACAAGAGCGTTCCGGAGACGAGTACGGCGGGCCAGCTGGTGGTCGAATTCAACATGCAGCAGGATCTCAATGACGCCTGCCGGGGCTGCCATATCGTTCAGCCACACCCCAAGAGCATGTCGTTTGGCGCCTCTCGGTCGGCCGAGGAATGGGTGCATTTCGTTTTGCCATCGCAAGAAGTGATCGAAAATATGGGAAAGGCAAAGGCCGAGACAGGTATCGCGTTGCCACTGAGTCCGTTGAATGGCGAAAT
>JAJFKV010000035.1 GCA_021773055.1 Woeseiaceae bacterium | reverse complement strand
TGCAGCATTTCGAGTGTGGGAGTCGCGCTGCCAAGGATCACGGGGATGTCGAGATACTTGGCTCTTGCAATGGCGAGATCGCGAGCCGAGTAACGCAGCCCCTCCTGTTGTTTGAAGGAGTGATCGTGTTCCTCGTCGACGATGATCAGGCCCGGGTTCTTCAGCGGCGTAAAAATGGCGGAGCGCGTGCCAACAACGAGATGTGCGGCGCCGGATCGTGCTGCACGCCAGGCGGCCAGGCGCGCGCTGTTTGTTAATCCTGAATGCAGCAGCGCGGGTTCGATACCGAGCCGATCACGGAGGCGCGAAACAAGCTGCGGTGTCAGCCCGATCTCCGGTACCAGGACCAGTACCTGTTTGCCTTGCTCCAGAACATCCTGCACACGCTGCAGGTAAACCTCGGTCTTGCCGCTACCGGTCACCCCATCAAGCAGGTAAGCGCCAAACTTGTCGCTGGTCCGCAATGTGGATAAAGCTTGCTGTTGATCCGCGTTGAGATCCGGACCCGGCGTTTTTGGGACGACCAGGCGCTCATCAAACTCTTCCGCACGCGATTCAAAGGTCGTGATCAGGCCTTTGTCGGCGAGACCTTTTGCGGCTCTGCGCCAGGTCGGCAGGCTTTCGGTCAACGAATCGGTGTCCAGCCCATCACCGCCGGCATCAAACAGAGCCTTGAGCAACTCGGCCCGTTTGGGTGCTCGCCGAGCCATGACGGCCAGGTCCGTCTGTTTGGCGAGATCGGTTGCGACCACTCTTTCGATTGTCGGGTGCAGTGGCTTGCCGTGACGCAGCAGCGAAGGCAGTGCAGCAGCGATGACTTCGCCAATGGGATGATGGTAGTAGTCGCTCGTGAAGCGGATCAGCCAGAGATCCGCCGCCGACAGTATTGCGGTGTCGTCCAGCAGCTCGGTACAGCGCTTCATTTTCGCTGCCGGGACGTCTGACTCGCGTGCGGACCCAAGCACCATGCCAACCTGCTCGCGGCGCCCGAATGGCACCCGGACACGGCAACCAGAAAAGGGCTCTGACCCCTTTTGTGGGGGTAGGTAGTCGAATTCGCGCGACAGCGGTACGTTGACCGCAATTTTGAGTATGGGGCTATCGCTCACGTTGCTTTACATAATCCTGTGGCTTTCATGTCCTGGCCTGTCAACTCCGGCCTCGCTCGGACGTTAATCAGGAGAGACAACTTAGATCACCACGTGGTGGAGTCAAGGGATATGACGACAGACTCGCTGAAATTTGCGGTATCGTGCACAGTGAAACCGACGGGAGCACGGGCACTGCAAAAGGAACGGCAACTTGGTGAGTTTCTGGCTGAGGTCGAGCGACGTGCGCTGCGCATCGCCGAAATCGCGGTGCGTGACCGGGATGAAGCGCTGGATATCGTGCAGGATGCGATGATCAAGCTCGCTCGTAATTACAGTGGCCGAGACAAGGATGAGTGGCCACCGTTGTTTTATCGCATATTGCAAAATGCAGTGAGAGACTGGCATCGGCGTCAGGCGGTAAGAAACCGTGTCATGGTGTGGTTTCAAAAGGCCGGTCCTGATGACCACGATATTATTGCGGCGGCCCCGGACCCGATTGGCCGGTCGCCGGACGAGGAGTTGCAGAATTCCGAAGCGATGCAGGATATGGAGTCTGCTGTGCATGAATTGCCCACCCGACAACGGGAGGCTTTCATGCTGAGGACATTTGAAGGCCTTGATGTTGCGGGCACGGCCAAAGCCATGGGCTGTAGCCAGGGAAGCGTCAAGACACATTATTCGAGAGCAGTGCACGCGCTGCGGGAGAAGTTGGGAGAGCACTGGCAATGAACAAGACTGACGAGCAATTGGCAGAGCAGGCGAAAGAGGAGTTCGACCAATCGGTCGACGGACTCGATGCCGCTACGCTGTCGCGCCTGAATCGCGCGCGCCAGGCAGCACTTGCTACGGCCCGGCCAGACTCTGTGTTTGCGGGTCGCGAATGGCTGCGATGGATGCCGGCGACAGGCGTTGCCGCGGCCGTATTGCTGCTGGTCGCGCAACAGGGCCCTGGTGATGTTGACGTTATTACAGCGGCGCCGTCGGACCTGGAAATAATGTTGGGCGAAGAAAGCATCGAGATGCTGGAGGAGCTGGAGTTCTACAGCTGGCTGAATGCGGATGAGTTCGAAGGCGACGGAGATCTTGGCTAGCGGCGGACTACAGACCTTGTTGTGTGGCGTCGCGCTATGCGGCTCGCCGAGCGTTGTCGCGGAGCAGGAAGAGGTCCCGGACACGGCTTTTCTGGAATACCTGGGACTGTGGGAAGAGTCGGATGAAGACTGGCAGCTGCTCGACGAAGACGCAGTTGCAGAGAATGATGAGCGGCCCGATCCCGTACCGGAAGGTGAAGAATCGACGGAGACAGAAGATGAAAGCTAGATCCATTATGGGAATAGGCTGGCTGCTGTTATTCAGCGCGATCGCCATCGCCGAGGACGACAGAAACTGGGCGAGCCTCGACCCGTCGCAACAGGCCGTGCTGGCTGAGTTTGCGGCGGACTGGGACAATTTGCCGCCGAATCGGCGCGAACGCCTGCTGCGTGGCGCCGATCATTGGGCCAAGATGTCGCCTCAGCAGCGCGAGGACGCCCGGGCTCGCTTTAGCGACTGGCGTCAGTTGTCTGATGAGCGAAAAAACCTTATTCGTGAGCGTTATGAAACCTACCGGAACCTGTCCGCCGCCGAGCAGCGGCGAATTCGAGATAACTTTCGAAAATTCAACCGCTTGAACCGCGAGCGCCGGCAAAAAATGCGTGATCGCTATCGCAATATGACGCCCGAGCAACGCCAGCGGGCGCGTGACCGAATGAGAGACCGACCAAGGCCCGCAACCCGAGACTAGATTACGATCAATACCTATCAGGTTTGCTTTGTGCCCTAAGACCAGCTCCGCTAGAATGCCGCAGTCCAAATGGAGTGGTCTACATGAAAATCGGTGTACCAAAAGAGATTCACGCGGGTGAACGACGTGTCGCTACGACACCCGACGTCGCCGCGCAACTAATCAAGCTGGGCTTTGAAGTGGCCGTCGAATCGGCCGCTGGCGCGGCAGCGAACTACTCAGATAGCGCTTATAAAGAGGCTGGTTGCGATATCGCAGCAGCCAGTGATATCTGGTCGCAATCTGACGTGATACTCAAAGTCAGGGCCCCGGAAGGTGACGAAGCGGGCAAGCTGCGTGCCGACCAGACCCTCATCAGTTTCCTCTGGCCAGGCCAGAATCCCGAACTGCTCAAGCAGCTGACGGACGGTGGTGTGACCGCCATGGCCATGGACAGCGTGCCGCGTATCTCGCGCGCCCAGAAAATGGATGCTCTGAGTTCGATGGCCAACATTGCGGGTTATCGGGCAATTGTCGAAGCAGCCCAGCACTTCGGACGATTCTTCACGGGCCAGATTACGGCCGCCGGTAAAGTGCCGCCCGCGAAAGTCATGGTGATCGGTGCCGGCGTCGCGGGTCTTGCGGCCATTGGCGCGGCGAAGAGCATGGGCGCCATTGTGCGTGCCTTTGATACTCGCCCCGAAGTTAAAGAGCAGGTCGAGAGCATGGATGCCGAATTCCTGATGCTCGACTTCGAAGATGACGAAGATGGTTCCGGCGAAGGTGGCTACGCCAAGACGATGAGCGAAGAGTTCATCAAGGCGGAGATGGCGTTATTCGCCGAGCAGGCTAAAGACGTCGACATTATTATCACGACTGCATTGATCCCCGGCAGACCAGCGCCTGAACTCATCACCGCCGACATGGTTCATTCGATGAAGGACGGTAGTGTCATCGTCGACCTGGCGGCCGAGCAAGGCGGCAACTGCGAGCTTACCGAGCCGGAAACGATCGTTAAGACGGAAAATGGTGTTTCGATTATCGGTTACACGGACCTGCCCAGTCGTTTGGCAGCACAGTCGAGTCAATTGTACGCGACTAACCTGCGACATCTGCTCACCGACATGACGCCTGAGAAGGATGGCAACATCGTTGTCGACTTCGAGGACGAAGTTGTTCGTGGCGCAACCGTCTGTAAGGGCGGCGAGACGACCTGGCCACCACCTGCACCGAAACTTTCCGCAGCTCCAGCCAAAGCTAAACCTGCACCGGCGCCGCTGATCGTAGAAGAAGAGCCTTCCGTGGCGGGCCCGATCATAGGAATGATCGTCGGTGGTCTCGCGTTACTCGGACTGGGCGCGGTTGCACCCGAGTCATTCATGGCGCATTTCACGGTATTCGTGTTGGCCTGCTTCGTGGGCTACATGGTGATCTGGAATGTATCGCCGGCGCTGCACACTCCATTGATGAGCGTGACGAATGCGATATCGAGCATCATCGTTATTGGTGCCTTATTACAAATTAGCGCGACGAACACGACGATCATGTGGATCGCCGCCGCTACCGTTCTTGTAACGAGCATTAACATCGCGGGCGGCTTCGCCGTCACGCGTCGTATGCTTGAAATGTTCCGTAAGTGAGGTCGGGAAGATGAGTCAAGGCATCGT
>JAJFKV010000034.1 GCA_021773055.1 Woeseiaceae bacterium | reverse complement strand
CTGTCGGCGGTAGCGGCGGCCAAGACTCGCAGGTGGTTGCTTTCAGGGCTTCGCCCGATGAAACCGTTACGATCACGAAGCCGGGGCAATCTAGCGCCGTGTCCGGATCACCAATCATTCACACAGAAATCAATATCCCACTAGCCTTTCCACCGCAACTAGAAGCCCAAATTCGCAATGTAGCTGAGCCGGCGGCCCGCGCTGTTACGATGCAGATTCTCAATGCGCAACGAGGACGATTCTAATGACTGAAAAGGAACTCGAAGATACGCTGACGGCACTTAGTGGCAGAATGTTGCTCCTGCAAATGGTATCAAGCGACATCGTATTGCATTTGATTAGGCACTCCGATAACCCAGAACAGACGTTCAGGGATTCCAAGAGCGACTGGCGGCGCAAGCTTGAAACAATGGAAATGAAGCCGACCCAGGATGTCCAAACGGCCGGCGTGGTAATGGCCGCTCAGGGCAAGGCGTTAGAGTATCTTGAGGTATTTTTCGAGGGACTGGAGAAAGACCTTAGAGAAATATAGCTAACCCCGTCCGGAGCGGGCAGTATCCTTCTAGACTAGTCAACCGGCATATCCTTGGTTGTATCGCCGCATTGCTTCATTTTCCTGTCGCTGGCGTTCTACTAGTTCCTTCTCGGTTTCCGTGTCCGGCTGTCCAGGCATCAAAATTGGCAGCGTAAAACGCAATCTCGATACGCTGCTATTGTTGGACTGCTCTTCGGATTTGCCTCCTACAGAAATTCCGACAACTTTCAGGCCGCCACCGACTCCCGATGACTCGCCAGTTTCACGAGTTACAGCAATGTCGAATTCAATTCTCTGCACATAACCCATACGATCACCCGGCACATGGACTATGGCCATTCCTTCAAGTGGCGCGATAGAACCAATTGGGTTCACTCGTCCTCCCAGAGCCCCAATTGGCCCTTGGGCTGAACTGATTCCAGCTGCGATTTGGGTTACAGATTCGAATATGAATTGCTCAAGGTCGCCCTTTTCCGTCATGACGTTCTCCCTCTTGTTGACGCTGATTCAGTGCAGAGTGTTGCCTGATATCAGGCGTACTATAGCTCGAATTGAATGACGAAAAGGACAGTGTCTGAAATGGGCCCCGGCCCTCCCTGGCCACTGCCCCAACATGGCGGAGGCCATCCCTGGCCAATCATGATGGGCAGTTCCTATTTGTCTGCCGGAAGCGCAGATTCAAGTTCACCGAGCACACTGGATGGTTGGCCGGCCAAGAAGAATATGAGCGAGCCTAAGTCCTTCTGCCTATCAATTGTAAGGCCCTCATTATTCTCGTCTTGATTGGCCATTAGGAGCCCAATCGCTCGAACACCCATAAGCAGGTCGAATCCTTGCTGGGCGTTCTTTTTGCTCAACTGGGAGGTAACGGGGACTATGTCGCTCATGTCCATTTCCTCGATGTAGCTAATACTCATGACGCGCCCCCATTGAGCATTTTTTGTACCTTGGTTGCGGACCGCTCGATAAACCAACCGGCGTTGCAGACAGTGTTGTCTAGCAATTGGTCGGGGCTGGTACTGGCGGCCGTGAGAAGGTCGCCGACGGTCTTGACGTCTAGAATGAGCTCACTGAGTTCGTTGATGTCGTAACCAGGTCTGTCGTCGGTATGACCGGATTCAGTTTTCTCGGGCTGGTGTTCGATCACAAGGCCACTTAGAAAGGCGTCAATCACGCCGCCGGCATTTGCGCAGGTGTCGCCGATTTTGAACCTGGTTTCTTTGTCCAGGTTCATCCAGTGCTGGCCCTCGATCGCCTCTAATTGATCCTTGATGTTGACGAGCCAGTCAATGGGAGAAGTTTTCGGGTCTTGTGTGCTGGTAGAATTGTCGGTAGCTGTTGCCATTTTGGTGTACTCCAATTGGCGGCAGTTAGGGCCTTGGGGGAGTCGATCGCTCCCCTGGGGTCCGTTTGCCGGTACGTGAATGTCACGAGGAAGACAGGCACACGAAAACGCGCCTGAGGGCTCTCAGGGCGGCTATGGCATCTGGTAGAATTCGCTCAGCCAACGTCGGTGCTTCACTCACTGGTGACGGTTAGGGCCGGTGAGGTGTTTCAGCACCTCTTCGGCTCGCTGATGCTGCGACGCCCACAAGCCACCTGTCAACTTTTCCGCGCAACGGATTTCGAAAAATGGACCACTCTCGGGCCACGCGCGACTAAAAAACGTCACAAACAGTAGTAAATAACAACAACAACTTGATTTTGAATTTCTCATGTGTATCAATTGGTTAGGCAACAAATGGCAGACAGTGAGAACCACTGAAAACGGTGAAAGGGACGACTTAAAATCCGTTATTCGAAAGAGTGTGCGGGTTCAAGTCCCGCCCCGGGCACCAATCAAGCGACTCACTTCACACTCAAAACCACGACTGGTTAACAATTCTGGTCAAAAATCTTGCGATCGCTGGTCAAAGTCATCCCGGAATGCCAAAACAGGTGTTCGACGTTTGCAGAGCAGCACCGGGAGACCCGTTATGGCTTCTATCGCGAGAGACAATGTTGACTATCGCCTGTTGAATCGCCTGAGTAACCTGGTGATCTGCAGCCGTTGTTTGCGCCGCGGAATCGTCACGCCGGTGCCGCAGGTTATATCAGAGCGTCATACGCTGACCAACGAATGTACGAACTGCCGCCAAAAGAATGCGGGACGCAGCAAATTCCGGCGTACGCTTGGGAAACTGTTAACGCTGGTTCACTAAGCGGGTGTTTCCGGTCGTGCATCGCGCTCGAAGCGATGCGACAATACGTCGATGGCCAAACTCTATTTCTATTATTCGTCGATGAACGCGGGTAAATCCACCGCATTATTACAATCCAGCTACAACTACAAAGAACGCGGCATGGATACGCTGGTGCTTGCACCGATGCTCGACGACCGCTATGGCGCCGGCAAGGTGACCTCTCGTATTGGCATCGCCGCCGAGGCTACGGTCTTTCGACGTGAAGACGACCTGTACGCGCTTGTAGAAGGACTGCACGAGCAGCAAACTTTGCATTGTGTGCTAATTGACGAAGCACAGTTTCTGACCAGAGATCAGGTCTTTGGGCTCAGTGAAGTCACGGACAAGTTGAAAATCCCGGTACTCGCTTATGGACTGCGTACTGACTTCCAGGGTGAACCGTTTGAAGGTAGCAAGTATCTGCTCGCCTGGTCCGATAACCTGAAGGAACTCAAAGCCATCTGCCATTGCGGCAGCAAGGCGACGATGGTGCTGAGAATGGATGGTGACGGCAACGCTGTTACGAAAGGATCACAAGTCGAAATCGGCGGTAACGATCGTTACATTTCAATGTGCCGAAAACACTTTAAAGAAGAGTTCTACGCCTGAGACGAACTCGTAACTCAGGTTTGTATCGTTGGCAGGTTTTCTGTCGCGGTCGGCAACAGCGCCGTGTTTTCCTGCGCGAGCAAATTGCGCATATCTTCCAGAGTTTTCATGATCACAGTGTCGGCAAAATCCACGCCGTCGAGTTCGCCTCGAGATGTAGCGCATGGATCGTGGAACTTGATGCGGTGGTGCCCGAGCGTGATGACATCATTGTGAATAAGCACGTGATTCGAAACACGTTTGGAATTAACAAATGTGCCATTGCTGCTGTTCAGGTCCATCAGGAATGTTGCAGCGCCATGCCGTACCAGCAACGCGTGATGACGACTGACAAAGCGGCTATTAATTGAAATATCGTTGTGTTCAGAGCGCCCAACCAGGACACGTGACTTTTCCATTGTCAGGTCGTTCATTACGCTGCCGCAATTGGTAACAATTAATCGCGGAGCCTCGGGCGGAGTGACATTGTCCGGCATAAGCTCTTCGTGGGGACTATCAGCCCATGTTCCCGAGGGCAGTGAAGGGTGCTCAATATCGGCAACCGCCACTGGCAAGGTATCTGTCTGAGCGAGGGCAAGTAAAGCGACGCGATCAACGATGCCCGGCCAACCGGCTGATGCCCGCCAGATATCTTTGCATACCTCGTCCGGAAATATAAACGCCGGGTAGTCGCTGCCGGCGGCGCACAGCTTGGCGTGCAAATATTGCTTGGATTCGTCACGGTTCATAGGGCGAAGGTGGAAGTCGTGAACGACCCGTTTGGCGATCGGTGCCATTGACTCGGCAGCCATCATTGTATGCAGCGACTGGTCGCTGACCAGAACTATTTTTAGTGCGCTTTCTGCACGAACTCGCAGTTCGGCCAGTTCGCACAAGGCGCGCAATGCGCTGGGATTGAGTTCGTGCGCATTTTCGATTATCAATAACGGAGATTTATGCGAGGCGGCTTGTTGCAGAGCAAAAACTCTCACCAGCCCCAGCAATTCGTTGGCTGAGCTGAGTTCCAGGTCATAGCCGAATTGCCGCAGCACTGACATCAGCAGATTGGTTGTATTTAGACCTCTACCGTCAATAACTGCAGCAGAACGATCTTCCTGCAGCGGTTCGATAAATGTACGGATCAGTGTGGACTTACCGGATAGGGTCGGGCCCTGCAATAAAGACAGTCCGGTTGAATGTGCGCAGGTATCGCGCAACATTTCGATCGCAGCAACCTTTGAGGCATACGAGACGATCGTAAGCGGTTTCCCGTGTGTCGGGAATGGTTGTTGTGACAGGCCGGCTGCGCCTAGGTCCATAAGTATTAACTCGCAGTCAATTAAGTCGCGTTAAAATGGTATTGTCAGGCTTCGGTCATTTCTTATATTAAAATGCGACCGGGCCAGTCAGTCTACGGTTCGGCTTCGGTTCTTGTAAACCGAAATTCAGTAACTCCTTATTTGTCAAAAACACACAGAGTATTATTCGAATTGAAATCATATTCGCGTGATAAACGGTTAAAAAACAAGGAAGTTTTATCATGATTTTTCAGACGTCTGCGTACTGCGACAGGGTGTAAGGTATTGACTGCAAAGCTATCAGCCGATGACCTCACCCTTATCCGCGGTGAGACCTGCCTGTTTCAGGGTTTGGGATTTGCGCTAAATTCAGGCGAACTGCTACTGCTTGAGGGGCAAAACGGCAGTGGCAAGACCAGCCTGATGCGCGCAATTGCGGGATTGTTAAGCCTGGAGTCGGGTGAAATCCGCTGGAATGACATACCGGTGGACAGACAGCGACAGGACTTTCACGGCGCTTTGGTGTGGATGGCCCATCGAACCGGACTCAAAGGCGATCTCACGCTGGTCGAGAATTTGCGCTTTGAGGGTGTTCTGCGGCCACAGTCAACTGTCGATCCGGATGTTGTCTACGAAAGACTCGGCATTTCAAGGCTCAAAACTTTGCCCTTGCGATCCCTGTCAGCGGGGCAACAGCGTCGCGTCGCGCTCGCCCGAATGTTGCTGGCGGACGTACCGCTCTGGTTAATGGACGAGCCGTTCACCAACCTCGATCGTGATGGCCGCAAATTGGTCGTACAACTGGTCGAGGAACATCTGGAGGCCGGCGGTATGTGCGTTATGGCGGCGCATCAGGACGTCGTTATCAAAGCGAAGATCAACAGGGTGGGTCTTTAGATGGCGTCAACAAACCCACAACAGCCTGGCATTCTTACGGGTCTCGCCGCCATCTCGCGTCGAGACATATTGCTGGCCTGGAAGCGTCCGGGCGATGTGCTCAATCCACTGTTCTTTTTTGCGATGGTGTGCACGTTGTTTCCGTTGGCGGTGGGGCCCAGCGCCGAACAGCTGATATTCAGTGGGCCCGGAGTACTTTGGGTGGCCGCCTTGCTGGCGACCTTGTTGTCGCTGAATACGCTGTTCATGTCCGACCACGAAGACGGCAGCCTTGATCAGATGCTTGTCAGTCCGCAGCCATTGCCTGTTTTGGTGCTGGGGAAAACACTGGCGCACTGGTTGATTAGTGGCCTGCCATTAGTGTTGATTTCACCGCTGTTGGCTATAACCTACCGCATGCCCACCGACGTGGTCGGTGTCCTGATGTTGACCCTGCTACTGGGTACAATTTGCCTGAGTTTACTGGGCTCGATCGGAGCCGCATTGACGGTTGGCTTGCACACAGGGACTGCCTTGCTTAGCCTCCTGATTCTGCCGCTCGCGATGCCCGTATTGCTGCTTGGTGCAAATACCGTATCGCTGGCAGCGGGTAACGAAGTTTATGCGACAGGAATCTGGGCGCTGGGCGCTTACGCTATTGCTGCATTATCATTGGCACCGTACGCCACGGCTGCCGCCTTACGAATTAGTAACGAGTAGATTTATTATATGTGGAAATTCTTTCATCATTTGACTTCACCGCCGCACTACTACCGGGTAGGCGCAACGCTCATACCGTGGCTGGCTATTCCCGGTTTGCTGCTGGTTGCCTACGGGACCTACGCCGGTTTGTTCCTGGCATCAGAGGATTATCAACAGGGCGACGCGTTCCGGATAATCTATGTGCATGTACCGGCGGCCTATCTATCCATGCTGGCATACGCGTTCATGGCGTTTGGTGGCGGCATTGGCCTTATATGGCGCATGAAGCTGGCGCATGCAGTAGGGGCGGCAGCAGCGCCTCTGGGTGCCGCGTTCACGTTTCTCGCGTTGGTCACCGGTGCAATCTGGGGACGACCGATGTGGGGAACCTGGTGGGAATGGGGCGATCCAAGATTGACGTCGGAACTGATACTTCTGTTTCTGTATTTCGGCTACATGGCTTTGCGTTCATCGATTGATGACACGGCCAAAGCAGACAAAGCGAGTGCTGTGTTGGCACTCGTTGGTGTGGTCAATGTGGTTATCGTGCACTACTCGGTAGAGTGGTGGAGTTCATTGCACCAGGGGCAGACGCTGTTCAAGAAGGGCGGACCTGGAATGGATGCCGATATGCTGTATCCGCTACTGGCAATGATTTTTGGATTCACACTTATATTTGGTGCGCTACTGGCACGTCGCATTCGCACAGAAGTGCTGTACCGAGAACGGCGAACCCGTTGGGTTCGTGAGATGGTACTTGCACCCGCAGGAGGCAAATAATGGATGCATTAGCGATGGGTAATTACGGGCCATACGTATGGAGTTGCTTTGCACTCACTCTTATCGTTGTCGTATTCAGCGACTGGCGTTCACGGGTTCGACACAACCAGGTTTACCGTGACATAGAAGTTCGCATCAAAGCACTTGAGGAGCGTCAATGAAACCAAGACAGCAACGCATGCTGGCCGTAGGGCTGGCGGTTGTAGGTGTCGCCATCGCGGCGGCGCTGACATTTCGTGCATTCGATGAAAATATGATGTTCTTCGTCGAAATCTCCGATGTCGTTGCGGGCGAATACCCGCAAGAACGTAATTTCCGAATCGGTGGCCTGGTCGTGGCAGACAGCGTCGAGCGCGAAGAAGGTTCGCTCGCGATGAGTTTTCGGGTTACGGATACGCGCTGCGAAGTCGGCGTCGTTTACGAGGGCGTTTTACCGGACTTGTTTCGTGAAGGTCAGGGCGTTGTTGCACACGGGGCTATGGGAGATGATGGCGTGTTTGTTGCCGACAAGATTCTCGCAAAACATGACGAAAACTACATGGCACCCGAGGTCGCGGAGCAATTGGCGCAACACGTCGATGACAAGATGCAGCCATTGCAGGGCAGTGGTACGGGGTGTAATTCGTAATGATTCCTGAGATTGGTCATTTTGCGCTAATTCTGGCGCTGGCACTCGCAATTTGTCAGGGCGTACTGCCGTTGATCGGCGCGCATCGTAATGACGCCGCGATGATGACAGTTGGACGCACGGCGGTTTACGGTCAGTTCCTGTTCGTCGCAATATCATTCGGATGCCTTATCTGGGCATTTTCTACCGATGATTTCTCGGTGCTTTACGTGGCGAACCATTCGCAATTGTCATTGCCCGCGGGATACAAGATTTCCGCGGCTTGGAGCGCGCACGAAGGTTCGTTGCTAATGTGGATTCTGTTGCTTGCTGGCTGGTCGGCGGCAGTGGCGCGGTTCAGTGACGGCGTTCCAAAAGCACTGATCGCCAGGGTGATCGGCGTGCTCGGATTGTTGGCCGTCGGCTTCCTGTTGTTTGCGTTGCTAACTTCCAATCCGTTTGAGCGTTTGATACCCGCGGCAATAGATGGCGCTGATCTCAATCCCTTGCTGCAAGACCCGGGTCTCGCCATCCATCCGCCGTTACTGTACGTCGGCTATGTTGGTTTCTCGGTCGCCTTTGCATTTGCTATTGCAGCAATGGTCAGTGGCGACCTGGACCAGAACTGGGCCAGATGGACCCGGCCATGGACGCTCGTCGCCTGGTTGTTCCTGACCATGGGCATCGCACTTGGTAGCTGGTGGGCATATTACGAACTGGGCTGGGGCGGCTGGTGGTTTTGGGATGCTGTCGAGAATGCTTCGTTCATGCCGTGGCTGATCGGTACTGCTTTGATCCATTCACTGGCAGTGACAGAACGCAGAGGGCTATTCAAGAGCTGGACCTTACTGCTCTCGATTTCTGCCTTTTCCCTGAGCCTTCTTGGAACGTTTCTGGTGCGCTCGGGAATCATTGTCTCCGTACACGCATTCGCCACCGATCCGACGCGTGGATTTTTTATCCTGGCATTCCTGGCGATTGTCGTCATCGGGGCACTTGCGCTGTATGCATGGCGTGCGCCGGGCCTTGATTCCGATGTTGGTTTTGGCGCGCTGTCACGCGAGACTTTTCTGCTGCTGAATAATGTATTGCTGGTTGTAGCGACAATTTTGGTGCTAATGGGAACACTGGCTCCGCTGATCGTTGAGATGATTAATGGTGGCAAGATTTCCATTGGCCCACCGTGGTTTGAAGTCGCGTTCATGGTGCCCATGATTCCGCTGGTACTCCTGTTAGGCCTCGGTATGCACACAGCGTGGCGCAAACAAAGTACAGGGCCCTGGTTAAAATTACTGCGATTGCCGGCAATTGCGGCGGTTATTATTGGCATTGTATTGCCGCTCCTGTTTTACGGCCGGGTTAGCCTGTTGCTGGTCGTTGGTTGTGCTGCAGCCGTCTGGATCGTCATCACCTCGCTGATTCAGCCTGTTCGCTCGTTGCGACGCAAAGAGGGCGCTGCGGCGATTACCCGCTCGGCACTCGGTATGTCTATTGCGCACCTCGGAATGGGCCTGTTTGTCATCGGTGTAACAATTGTTTCCGCTTTTGGTGTTGAATCTGATCGTGCGATGCGACCGGGCGAAACACTGGAGGTCGCCGGCTTCGAGTTTGAATTGCGTGAAGTAAGACAGGTGCAGGGACCGAACTATTCGGCGATCGAAGGAGTCGTCGAGATTCGCCGCGACAGTGAATTCGTCGCAACTGTGCGGCCTCAAAAACGCCAATACATGGTGCAAAAAAACTGGATGACCGAGGCAGGAATTCATCCCTCGTGGAATAAGGATCTCTTTATAGCTTTGGGTGACCAGCTTGGCGATAACGCCTGGAGTGTGCGGATACAATACAAACCGATGATTCGATTTATCTGGCTTGGCGCTTTCGTCATGGCAATGGGCGGCATTGTGGCGGTTAGCGACCGGCGCCGTAAGAAGACATCAAAATGAACAAATACCTGTTGCCACTGGTCGCGGTGGTCATTCTTATTCCAATACTCATTTTGGGATTGGGCAGTGATCCATCGCAATTGCCGTCGCAATACATCGGCAAGCCAGCGCCGGAATTCGACCTGCCAACGTTGAAGGATCCTGAAAAACGTATTAGTACGGCGAACTTGAGCGGTGAGATATCGCTCGTCAATATCTGGGCGACGTGGTGTGCGGGTTGTCGGGCGGAACACAGCTTCCTGATAAAGCTTAGCGAGGAGACCGGCATTCCAATTTACGCGATCAACTGGCGAGACAATCGTCCGGATGCACTCAAGTGGTTAGCGCAGTTGGGCGACCCGTATGTTGCGTCTGGTTATGATGAGGACGGACGAGTCGGAATTGATTGGGGCGTATACGGCGCACCTGAGACCTTTCTTGTGAATGCGAATGGTCATGTCGTATTTAGATACCCAGGGCCCATGAATCCTTCGGTATGGGAACGTGAATTCGCACCGCGAATTGCGGAGTTGAATAAATGATACGGCAACTACTAACTATCCTTGTATCTCTATTGCTAACGGTTTCCGTTTTTGCCATCGATACCGGGAAGGCATTTGACGACCCGGTGCTGCAAGCGAGATACGAACGACTTATAGCAGAAGTACGTTGTGTGACTTGTCAGAATCAGAGTATCAAGGATTCCAACGCCTTCATTGCTGCCGATTTGCGGCGCGAAATCAAACGACTGATGAGCGAGGGAAAATCGGATGCAGAAGTTTCCGATTTCCTTGTCACTCGATACGGTGATTTTGTTCTTTATCGACCTCGTATGGAGGGCAAAACCCTGTTGCTGTGGATCGCCCCATTCGCGTTCATCTTGTTCGCGGGATTCGCTTTGGTTCGAGTCGTGCGTCACCGTATGTCGCTACCGGTTGATGACGACGGGCAAGCCCAATGACGTTATGGATCGTATTGACCCTGCTTTGCCTGGCGGCACTGGGGTTCGTTATTTGGCCGCTGTATCGAAGCTCAGGTCGGCTAACTCCGTTATTAGCCGCTGTGATTGTTTTGACGGTCGGTCTGTCGGCGGGCTTGTATCAAGTCATCGGAAACCCGAACGCACCGTCCGGTGCCAGTGCTGCACCCGATACTGACGATATGGTTGTTTCGCTGCGGAAACGGCTTGAGGAAAATCCGCACGACATCGATGGATGGCTGATGTTAGGCCGTTCCTATCAATCCATGCAGCGCTATGACGAAGCTGTTGCCGCGTTCGAGAAGGCGATCGAGCTTGAGCAAGGCGAAAATGCCGAATCGATAGTAGGTCTTGGAATCGCTTTGCTGGAGCGTGAAGGAGGCGAAGTGTCCGATCGCGCCTCAAGTCTGTTTGAGCATGCGCTGACATTGGATCCTGCTAATCCTAACGCGCTCTTTTATGGTGGCGGTGCCGCGGCGCGACGTGGCGATGAAGCACTGGCCGCAGATCGTTGGGAAGCGCTGATCGGCCTGGATGCACCACCAGAGATTCTGGAATTGTTGCAACGCAAGGTTAACGAGTGGCGTGGTCTTCCTGCACCGGTGCCAGGGGTTCCACAAGACCAACCGGGCGCTCTGATTTCTATCAACCTGTCGGTAGCAGAGGCGGCAATTGCGAGCCTGCCTGCGGATGCGACGGTGTTTGTTATTGCGCGAGACCCGGCAGCGCCGTCTCCACCCATTGCGGTATCCCCACTACGTCTCTCCGAGCTCCCGGCGATTGTCGAGCTAGGCGACAGCGATTCAATGGTAGCGGCAAGGCCATTATCCGGATTTTCTGAGCTCGAAATCGTCGCTAGAGTTTCAGTCTCGGGACAGCCGATGGCGCAATCCGGCGACTGGTCTGGATCGGTGCTCATCAACGCCAATAATCGAGCAAAAGTCGATCTCGTCATAGACCAGCCCGTACCGTAGCAGCGGAGCCCCAAATGTCGGAGCCAATTGAAGCAGCGGACATGTGTTTTGCCTGCGGCAAAGAAAATCCTATCGGCTTGAAAATCAAGTTTACAGTCGATGGGGATACCTGCACCGGCGAGTTTACCGGGACGGAAAATCACGTTGGCTGGAACGACACGATACACGGCGGCATCATCTATTCGGCGCTGGACGATGTGACGGCCAATGTCCTTTATTGGCAAGGCCGAAAGGCGCACACGGCCAAGTGCGAGATACGTTACCGAAAACCATTATTTGTTGGCGAAACGGTCGTGCTTAATGGCTGGATCGAAAAAGAAAAAGGCCGACTGATTGTCTTAAGGGCTGAGGCAAGACGAATATCGGATGGAGTAGTCGTCGCCGACTGCGAAGCAAGCTTCATGGACTCCCGCTAAGGATACTGCTTAATGGCTTTACCACAGTCTCTTGAAGGCAAACTAAGAGTTCCTCTGATCGGCGCACCGATGTTTATCGTTTCGGGCCCGGAGCTCGTGATTGCACAATGTCAGGCCGGCATTGTGGGCTCGTTTCCAGCACTAAATGCACGACCACAAGCAGTATTGGGCGACTGGATCAAGCAAATCAAGGAAGAGCTGGCGGCGTACGCCGAAGAGCATTCAGACCAACCTGTTGCACCGTTCGCTGTCAATCAGATCGTGCACGCAAGCAATGTCCGGCTGCGCGAAGACATGGAAACCTGTGTCGAGCACCAGGTACCCATAATCATCACGAGTCTTCGGCCACCGGGAGATGTTGTCAAAGCGGTGCATTCCTATGGAGGTCTCGTGTTCCACGACGTGATCAGCTTGCGGCACGCGCGTAAAGCGATTAGCCAGGGCGTGGATGGCATCATCGCCGTTTGTGCCGGCGCTGGCGGACATGCAGGGCCACTAAGTCCATTCGCCCTGGTGAAGGAGATCCGCAAAGAGTTCGACGGCGCCGTCATTTTGTCGGGTTGTATAACAAGCGGCATGGATGTTTTGGCCGCGCGGGCGATGGGTGCAGATCTTGCCTACAGTGGGACTCGATTCATTGCCAGCGATGAAGCGAATGCTGCACCGGAATACAAGGAAATGATTGTTGAAAGTGGCGCATCGGATATCGTTTATTCATCACTGTTCACCGGCATTCATGGGAGCTACCTCAAAGGCAGCATCGCGAGAGCAGGTATGGATCCCGACAATTTGCCGGAAGGTACAAAATCGGACATGGACTTTGATAAAGCCAGCAAAACAGATGCGAAAGCCTGGAAGGATATATGGGGTGCGGGGCAGGGCGTTGGCGACATTGACGAGATTCTTTCCGCACGTGAAATAGCCTTGAAAATCGAGCAGGAATACAAGGACGGCCTGGCGGGGCTGAACGCGCCCTGATGCGTATTGCCGTTTATTCCTATGTTTTTGTGGCCGTTGGCGGCGCGCTCGGTGCAATGGCCCGCTTCGGACTGAATGTCTTTTTGCAGCGCGATGTTGAATTCCCCTGGGGGACGCTGACAGCGAACTTGCTGGGCTGCCTTGTGATGGGAGTCGTTGCACAACTGATAGCGGGTACTGCGTGGTTTAACGATGCCGGTATCATTCCCGATCAGTATCGGCTGCTCTTTGCGGTGGGTTTCTGTGGCAGCTTTACGACTTTGTCTTCGATGGTGCTCGAGATGAATACGATGCTGCAGAAGAATGAGATCTTCTACTCTTTTTCCTACTTCGTAGGAACCTTGCTCGGTGGCTTTGCCTGTTTTTATATCGGCGTTTTGTGTGTGCGAATGTTACTGCAGGTGCAAAGTAGCTAACGCCTATATAGTTCAGGCTGCGCATTCCTCGAGTAGCTGAACAATTCTCTCCACCCACTCCTTGTGGGCCGGCTTCATCAACACCGACCGCAAACAGGTGACTGTCTCAGAGTCGACGCTGATGTCGGGCAGCCATTGTTTTGCCAGTGATACGGGCAATTCGATTAGTGCAAGGTGTAAGTCCCTGCTAGCCGCGCGATCGAATATATCGCGTGCAAGCTTACTGGCTGCGGTTGTGGTGGGAGCATTGGCCGCGTAAACAACGATATCGAGCTCCGGCTGCATCAGCGGAGTAAAGAAATCACTCGCGCCAAGCCTGTGGTGAAGCGCTCTCGCGGCGCTCAGACATTCATCCAGATCACTGGCAAACTCCCCACCTTTGACCAGTGGCAGCAATCGCTGTGTGGCCCACAGCGCAACCGCGGAGGCGCCGGGGCGGGAGCACTCGAGGCTGATTTCGCCGAGGTGCAATTCAGCGGAGCTGAAATAGGTGTACGGCGAGCCGTGTTTGTAGAGTCGTCCCACAGACGGGTCTTTGAATAAAATACAGCCACAACCATAGGGCTGCAGGCCGTGTTTATGCGGATCTATTACGATTGAATCTACATGGTTTAAGGCAGCGTATGCCTGGCTTGTAGCATCGCTCAGAGCATTGCTCAGCCCGAAGTATCCGCCGTATGCCGCATCGGCGTGGATACGAAATTTGTACTTGTCGCGAAGCCGTAAAATTTCCAGCAATGGATCGACGGCGCCAAGTCCCGTATTGCCCATGGTGACAACAACGGTGCCGACATCACCGAGTTGCAGCAATGTTTCTACTGCAGCGGCATCCATCCGCCCATCATTACTAACGCCTACAGCGGAAAAGGGGAGACCCAACACTTCGCTAAGACGGCTGTGTGTGTAGTGAGCTTGTGTCGCCGCAATAATGCGTTTGCCGGGATGCATGCGACCGGCAACCCAGAGCGCCTCTAGGTTGGCCATGGTGCCACCACCGGAAAGGTGGCCAAGCGGGTCGGTCCAGCCAAACATAGTGCCGAGTTCTACTATGCATTCCTTTTCCATCGCTGAACTCGCCCGTCCTCCATCAAGCGCGTGATTATTGGGGTTAATCCATAAGGACATCGCGTAGGCAATGCGGGCGACCGGGTGTGGTGGCTTTAACATTTGTCCGGCGTACTGGGGGTGAAAATAGGGGTAGTTGTCCTGCATGCGCTCGGCGGCCTCGCCGAGAACACTGGCAAGCGCGTCTTCGTCGAAGTCCTCCTCAAAGTCCGGCAGATTCGAGAATCCAATGGCGAGCTTTGCAAGTGCTCCCTGCAATAACTCAAGTTCGCGCTTATCGATCATTAAGGGTCCGAGTTCAGGTTAAGATGCACACATGGATTTAATAGCACTAGCCGTTCCGTTTTTTCTGCTTGCTCTAATTGTGGAGATTAGCGTCGACAGGCTGAAACAAACCGGATACTACCGCAGCAACGATGCTATCAACAGTATTAGCGCGGGCATCCTGAGTACATCGACAAAGTACTTCACCAACATAATTCAATGGATAATTCTCGGCTTCGTGCTCAGTAATTTCGCGATAATCGATATGCAAGTCAGTTGGTTTGATGCCTCACTCCAGGGCATTCTCCTCTGGATTGCGGCGGCCATCGGATGGGATTTTTGCTACTACTGGAATCACCGCTTCGGGCATGAAATATCCATACTCTGGGCAGCACATGCGGTGCATCATCAGAGCGAAGATTACAATCTTTCCACAGCGTTACGACAAACGAGCAGCAGTTTCCTGTTCAGCTGGATTTTCTACGTGCCGTTATATGTGATCGGATTTCCGGTTGAAATACTCGTCACGGTTGGCGCGGCCAATTTGCTGTACCAGTTCTGGGTGCACACTCAGCACGTGAATCGTCTGGGTGTTGTTGACCGAATACTCGTAACGCCGTCAAATCACCGCGTCCACCATGCCCAGAACGAACGCTATATTGACAAGAACTATGGCGGCATTTTCATCCTGTGGGATCGTTTCTTTGGCACTTTCGCTGCAGAAAACGATGCTGATCCCGTCGTGTTCGGGGTACGTAAACCACTGCAGAGCTGGAATCCGTTTTGGGCCAATTTTCAGGTCTACAACTATCTGCTGTTCGACGCGAGACAAGCACGCCGCTGGCAGGACAAAATCGGTATCTGGTTTCGTCGCACCGGATGGCGTCCTGCCGATGTTGAAGCGGCGTTTCCGAAGCACCCGACCGATCTAAGTCAGTTTCAGAAATATGATCCGCAATTGTCCGTCAGCAGGCGTCGCTACGTGCTGCTGCAGTTCTTCGTGGTGATATTGACAGCGATGATCGTCGCCGAACAATACGCCACCAAAGGAGCTCAGGCGGTACTTGTTCCGTGTCTGCTACTTTGGACAAATCTGTACACGCTGGGATTACTGAATGAAGGTCAGCGTCACGGGGCCCGCTTTGAGCTTCTGAGATTGCTGGTCGTCCTTCCGCTCGGGCTATACGCGATGCATGCATCCCTCATAATAATTACTCCTACCGCGGGACTCATTTTTGCAATTTACATATTGGTATCCGGATTATGGCTGAGAAAAAACTAGTTAGGACTGGTGCACCGTGGGAGCCATTGGTTGCTTATTGCCGCGCTGTCCGTGTTGGCCCCCATATTGCGGTGTCAGGGTCGGCACCAGTCGACACTAATGGCCAATTGGTCGGGGCGAATGATCCGTATATGCAGGCCAAACGTTGTATCGAAATTATCGCGGCGGCACTGGAAGAGGCCGGCGGTGCTCTCGAGCATGTCGTCCGGACGCGAATGTTTGTTACCGATATCTCGCTTTGGGAGGAATTTGCGAAAGCGCACCAAGAGGCTTTCGCAGACATAATGCCGGCAACATCCATGGTTGAGGTATCGCGTTTGATCGGTGAAGGGATGCTCATCGAAATAGAGGCAGATGCCATTGTTGACCACTGAATATGATGACTAGTCGCGTATGAGCCGACGCGTCAGTGTCAGCAGGGGTGAGGCACGCCGAATCTCCCTGGCCGCCCAGGGATTTGACCGCGAAAGGCCGAGATCCGCGCCCGATGTGCGTCATTTTCGACGCGTGATGGCTGCCATCGCTGTGCTGCAACTCGACTACGTTAACGTGCTCATGCCGGCGCATTTCCTGATGATCTGGTCACGGTTGGGGCCATATGACCGGAGTCGATTTGAGCGCTACCTCTATGACTCGGGGGAGCATATCGAGCAGTGGGCGCATGAAGCGTCTGTTGTTGCCAGTAGTGACTGGGTGCTGCTCGCACACCGCAGACGGGATTTTCGACCCTGGAAGAGCAGCCCCCTCAACAAGATGCCAAACCGGCAGGCTTACCTCGAGAGCGTGCTGCAGGTCGTAAAAGAGGATGGTGCGACAACGGCAAGCCAGCTACCGCCGATCGTGGGGCCAAAACGTAAACCGGGTGATTGGCATCGGTCGGTTCCCCGCTGGGCGCTGGAGCATCATTTTGGGACGGGGAAGCTCGCGGTGCGGCGGCGGCTGAAAAATTTTCAACGTGAGTACGACTTGCCTGAGCGCATTATCGATGCCTGCCACCATTCGAGCACGGTGCAACGGGAAGATGCAGAACGCGAGCTTTTGCGAAAAGCGTCAGCATCTTTGGGTGTCGCCACCGCGCATGACCTCGCCGACTATTACCGCATGACTGTCCGTGATGTTGCACCGCGGATTGATGAACTGGTTGAGGAGGGTGCGTTGCTTGAAGTCAGCGTGGAAGGCTGGTCCAGCCCGGCGTATCTTGAGTCGAGCTGCAGATCACCGCACAAAATATCCGGTGCATCATTACTTTCGCCCTTCGATCCGCTTGTCTGGTTTCGGCCCAGGGCAAAACGACTCTTCGACTTTGATTATCGAATCGAGATTTACGTGCCAGCGGCCCAACGTCGGTGGGGCTACTATGTATTGCCGTTCAGGCAGGGTGACTCGATAACGGCGCGTGTGGATCTGAAGGCGGATCGCAAGGAGTCGGTTTTGAGAGTTCAGAGTGCTCACCTGGAAGCGAACGCAGAGCAGTCGATCACAGCCGATTCGCTGGCGAAGGAATTGCGTGAGCTTGCAGCATGGTTGAACTTGAACCGCTTGGAAATTAAAAAGGCCAACGCCTTCGAAAAGGCGTTGGCCCCACTACTGTACGCGCAACCCTAACTTTCTGGCTGATCGCTTTGGCCACCCTGTCCGCGTTGGCCCTTACCCTTGCGATGGCGACCGCGCTCGCCACGATGTTCGTCTCGCCGTGCTCGGGCATTAGCACGCTCCTCTTCGCTCATAGACTCCCAGCGTGCTCGCCGTTCGTCGCTTCTTTTCCCGCGACGGTCCTTTGCGGCTGCGCGCTCTTCATCTGACATCGCGTCCCGCCGCTCGCGCTTCGCGTCGCGATTACCCTGGCGGTCCCGACCATCTCGTCTTTCGGCTCGTTGTTGTCGAATGGCCTGTTTTTCGTCTTCGGGCAAGGCGTCAAACTCGCTGCGCCACTTTTGCCGCATGGCGCTGCGTTCGTCGTCTGACATGCTTTGCATGTATGCACGCCTGTCCTCAGGACTCATTGCCCGAACGTCGCTGGCAGATTGTGCTGATGCTACCAAGGGCATTAGCAAGCTGAGGCTGGCAACCATAATAATCTTTCGTATCGTGCGCATATGTAACTCTCCATTAATACCGCGTTACTATAGCAACGTGTTCCGCTGTCTTTGGTTGACCTATGTACCTACGATTATTTCGTTCTCTGGCCATCGCTGGTGTCAGCCTGGTACTGCTTGCCACCTGTGCAGCAAAACCCGTGCTCGTCGCCAAGAGCGCTGCGGTGCCGGGTGGTATCAACCTGTCCGGGTCCTGGCTTGTGCAAGCAGATCCGGCGTCTGCACGGCCGTTCGGGGCAGCAAGAGAAGAGGGAATACGGATTCCAAAAACAGGGTCACAGCGTTCCCGGCAGGGCCGAAATTCGGGTGGTGGCTCTCAAACGCGCGGACCTGGTGTCCAGTCTCAGGGTCGGAAGTCGGGCGGCGCATCCGCACAGATTTTCCTGGAATACGGCGAGTCTTTGAAGATCACCCAGACCGAATTCGGTTTGTTCATCAGCTACGACCGGTCCGTGGTCGAGGAATATACCTTTGGTGAAAATCGGCTTGTGAGTATCGGTCCGATTGAGGCGCAGCGGGTTTCAGGATGGGAGGCGGCGGCTTTCACAGTTGAGACCCTCGACGAGACCGGGGCGATACTTTTCGAGAGCTGGCATCTGCAGGCGGACGGCGACGTGTTGGTAAGGAATATCCGTATCAGCAAGGGTGAGAAAGACAGCTTTTTCCACCGGCAGACATTCGATCGGCAGTAATCTGACCAAAAACGGGCGGCGACTCTTTGGTCAGCCTGGCGGGAAGGAAAGGCCTTCTTCGGAGCCGCCGCCCTGGGTTCTACAAATCGTCCATGTTGAACCTGAATAGATTGCGTATGCCGTAGCTCGCCAACGCAACGCCGTCGACAACACGCGGCTTGAATTTGAATCGCTCCGCGGCCTTTATGGATGCCGTGTTGAAGATGCTGTTGGTGGTTTCGACGATGACAATATTCGTGACACGACCATCCGTCGTGACATCAAACTGAACCACTACATAGCCTTCGAGGCCCTTCGCTGAAGCTCTGACCGGGTAGGTTGGCGCAACTCTCACGAGTGCAACCAGCGGGCCGTCCATATAGAGACCTGCTGGAGTCAGATTATTGTCAGCTGGAGGCGGAGCCGGGGTACGCAAGCGTACGCCAACCTGCCCGGTTTCGGAGTCGTACTGCGGGCGTGCCGGTGGCAATTCGGTTTTTGTTAGTTCTTCACGGGGAGGAATGTGCTCACGTGGCTGCACCGGCGTGTCCTTGTGCTGCACATTCCAGATGTCGAGGAAGTGTCGTACTCGCGTCTCGGTCTGAGCCGGCGGTTGCAGGCCAATCAGTAACTGCATCACAAAGAGTAATGCGAATGTCATAAATGTGCTCGTTGTGACGGCGGAAGCGTATCTCGTAAACATCATCGTTCTCCTCATTTTCTCCCGCTCGACCTTATGCCTTTAACTACTAGGTATAATACATACCTAGAACTACAAAGTAACCCTTGTAATACCTTTTAGTTCAAGGTATGCTCGGTGGATGGCACAAAGTAACCCTCCCTTCATGAGTGGCGTACCAGAATTACTGCTTCTCAGACTGCTGGATGAGCAGGAGATGTACGGCTACGAGTTGGTGCGCTCGATCAAGCAGGTGACCAACCAGGCCATATCGTTGGGCGAAGGCGTTATTTATCCGGCGCTGCACAGTCTTGAACGCAATGGCGCGTTGAAGTCAAAGCGCAAAGCGGTCAGTGGTCGCACGCGCGTTTATTACTCCCTGACGAAGAAAGGGCGGGATCGCCTGGAAAAGCTCCGCAATGACTGGAGTCGTATCCAGGGCGGGGTAGCAACAGCTCTCGGGACTGCTGCCAATGCGTGAACCGGATTTCAATGCGTTGGCAAAGCGCTTATTGAAGAACGGCATCGCGCCACGCCACGCACATCGCACTGTCAACGAACTGCGCGATCACTACGATGACCTGGTCGACGCGGCCGTCGATGAGGGCGCAAACAGCAAGGCGGCGCGCCAGAGAGCGGCTGCGGAGCTGGGATCAATGGATGACTTTGTCGCACAAATGAGCGCCTGTCGCGAGCTCAAGACCTGGGCCTTTCGGTATCCACACCTGGCTGTCGTTGTTTATCCGCTGGCGTGTCTGGCGGTTCTACCGGCGATACCGGTTTTCGCAGGGATCGCGCATCGAACAACTTTGATGCGTTGGGGTATCAGCCTGTTGGGCGCTGGCCTGGTGACGGCTCTTATGCTGCTGGTCATGCAGCTTTCCATTATCCTTGGCTAGGATTCGGCGGTCGGTGTGTAGCTCACGAGCGTCGCGCGAAACTTCAATTTTCCTTTACGGTGCTGCTCGATAACGACCGGCAAATAGCCCAGTTCCTCGACGCACCACAATGTTGTGATTCGCGATGAGCCTTCTTTCTGGTGACGTATACCGACTGCTGTAAATTTTCCGGCTTTCGTTTTGAAGACCTTCTCGCCGGCAGTTGATACGTTGGCGATCCGCATTTTATTGACGTCGAACAAAACGTATTGATCGCTTGGACCACCATTCAACAGGTCATGCATCAGTTCGTATTGGATGGATACGTTGTCGTGCGCGATGCCATCGAGCTGCAATGACACGTCTTCCTCTCCGACGGTACCGCTGGCGATATTCGTCGTCCAGTCGAACGTCAGGTCAACATCGGGGTCTTTTCGAATAGTGTCTACGGATTGAAACCGGATCGGCTTTACACCATCTGCCTCGTCAGAAAAGCTCGATGTAACATCCATGGTGCCCCGCGTAATCCACCTGGAGATGCCCTTCGGCTTGATGACGTGATTGGCGACGAAGCCGTCCTCGGTTTTCTTGAGTTCCGTATTGAGTTGTCCGGAAACGACCGAGATTTTCACTTTGTACTGCGCCGTATGCGGCGTCAGCCCGGGTCCGGCCCAGGCCTGTCCCACGAAGAGAACGGTGGCGATAAAAACAGTTGTTAGTCGCGCTAAACTCATATTCAGGCCTTCTGAAGTTCCTGCAATGCTGCCTCTGAGTCTGCCATCAACGACATGACTGCTGCCTGAACGGCCACCCGATGTGGCTCCAGGCTGTCCAGTGGCGTATTCGCCGGGATGGAATAGGGTGCCCCTATCGCGAGCACGATGCGCGCAAATGGCTTTGGTACCATGAAATTGTCCCACCGATTGAGGTACCAGGCGCGATCCGCCGCACAGGCGACAGGAACAACGGGTACTCCGGCGATTCTGGCCATCAGTATGGCGCCCATTTTGAACTCGTATTTGGGGCCGCGCGGTCCATCGGCGGTGGTGACGATCGAAAAACCGCTTTTCATCATGCGCTGCATGTCGCGCAAGGCCAATGCGCCACTTTGATTTGCTGAGCCGCGAATGACTTCCGCGCCCCAGGCTCTGGCGATGCGCTCTGGCACTTCACCGTCAACTGAGCCAGAAACCAAAAAGCAGGCTTTGAACCCACGTTTTACCCAGGAGCGGATCAGCGTGGACCCGACAACGTGGTGCTGATGCCAGTAACAGGGTGCACAAATCTTTTCGCCTTCGATGTAGGGATCAATATGCTCAGCGCCAACGACGCGCTCGAATCGATAGCTTGCGGTCAGCAGACGAATGACACCACGCAGCAGGGGTAGCCCCAGGAAGTAGTAGAGCCTGCGAGCACGGCCCATGCTGCGCCGAGAGGCGGTACTGCGCCGCGACTCAACCGATTCGAAGTCTTTGCGTGGTGGATTGCTCAAAATCAGGCCTGTATCGAATTGTAAGAACTTGGACGCTCAAAGTGCCCGGCCGTTCGGCCGGGTCCGAGTTTGCAGTATCGAATCTCTGCCGGTCAATGTAATATTGCGCCTGTTTTTCAATGCGATACCGCTGAATTCATCCTTCCATGACGTCCACCCAGCGAAAGTTTAGAAAACCACCGGGTCCCGGAGAATCGGTGGTACTCGGTATCGACCCGGAGACGCTGGCTACGCTGCAGCAATTGCAGCACGAATACGGCGATATGGTGAGCATGACCAAGCCGAATGGACGGGTCGCTTATTTTATTAATGACGCCACGGAAGTTCGGCGAATTCTGACTCGCCGCCATAGCAAATATCACAAGGGACCGGGATTCGAGCGCGTCAAGATGCTGCTCGGTAATGGCCTGATCGTCAGCGATGGCGACGTGTGGCGACGTTCTCGTCGCATGATTCAGCCAGCATTTAGCCGCCAGAATGTGCACCGCCTGATGAAGGTGATGGTCGGGTGTTGTGACCGCCGTGCGCTCCATTGGGCCGAGCTTGCCGCAAAAGGCGAGCTGTGCAATATCACATCGGAAACCTCGGATTTTGCGCTGGAGCTGATCCTGATCAGTATCTTCAGCAGAGATTACGAAGACCGGATCATGGTCGCAGGAAATAATCCATTTGCGTTCCTGAGCCGTGATTCGACGCGTGATCTCAGTGTGGTCATGAAGGTTCGCCGATTGCGCGAGCTGCTGTTGGGAATCATCGAGGACCGTCGCAGAGGTCAGGGATCCCGAGAGTTCGACTTTTTGTCCATGTATTTGCAGGCGAGAGACAAAAAAGGACAGCCATTTTCCGATGCTGAATTACTGGATGAGCTGATGACGCTCATCGTTGCAGGCTTTGAAACGTCGGCGAACACATTGAACTGGGTCTGGTACCTGATCGCAAAACATCCCGAAGTCGGCGAAAAGCTGATAAGCGAAGCGAAAGAACATCTGCCGAACGTATCCGCGCTCAACCCTGACTCGCTTGCGGCCATGCAGTACACCCAGCAAGTGCTGGAAGAAGCTTTGCGCCTGTATCCGCCGGTGTGGTTGTTTACTCGCCGCTCACACGAGCTGGACGAACTGGATGAATTCGATGTCGGGCCGGATACTGATATTTATCTGTCGCCGTTTATTTTGCATCGCCGTGAAGACTACTGGCCGGACCCTGAGCGATTCGACCCCGACCGATTTGCGCCGACGGACAAAGCCAAGAAGGACCGACCATTTTTTCCTTTCTCACTGGGACCACGCCGTTGCCTCGGAGAATACTTTTCTTTCCTGGAAATGAAAGTACACCTTGGCTTGCTGTTGCCCCGTTTTTGTATGCGACTCGTCGAAGAGGCGGAGCCGGAACTGGAGCTCGGAATTAACTTACGAGCGACCAAAGACATATTCATGAAACCGACGGAACGATAGAAAAACAATGCAGCTTTACAATACATTGACCGACTTGCTGGTCGAAGCACGCGGTAAGGATCGCGAAATTCGATTCATCGATGGTGAGAATGACGAAAGTACCGTGAAATTTGCGGATCTTTGGGATCGGGCGACCGCGTTGCTGGGATCGCTACAGGCGCGGGGTATGAAGCCTCGTGACGAACTGATCATTTTCAGCAAATCCAACGAGAGTTTTGTTATCGCATTTTGGGCGGCCGTGCTCGGTGGCATGGTGCCCGTTCCGGTGGCTGTTGGAATCAGTGACGAGCATCGCCTGAAATTATTCAGAATTCTGTCGCAACTGGAAAGAGCCACTCTGTTTACCGAAGAGGATTTGCTGACTCGCCTTCTGGAGTTCTCAGACAAACGCGATTTGCACGACATTACGGCGATTTTGGAGAACAAGACGACGCTGGTCGGCGACGTCGATCCTGATGTCTCTGGTGACGTATATGAATCAACACCGGATGACGTCGCTTTCATTCAGTACTCGTCCGGATCAACCAGCGACCCCAAAGGTGTGGTGCTTTCGCATCGCAACCTTTGCACGAATATCCGGGCAATTGTTGAGGCGTGTCATTGGACCGAAGACGACCAAAGCCTTAGCTGGATGCCGTTGACGCACGACATGGGGCTTATCGGTTACCACCTGAGCGTATTGGCCGTCGGCATGAACCACGCCGTGCTGGATACCAATGTTTTCGTACGCCGCCCCCTGTTATGGATGAGCAAGGCCAATGAGTTACGTGCAACACAATTGTGTTCGCCGAACTTTGGCTACAAACATTTTCTCAAGCTATTCCAGCGCAAGGGCATGCCAGACCTCGATCTGTCGTGCATAAAATTGATTCTGAACGGAGCAGAACCTATTTCCTGGGAGCTTTGTGAGGAGTTTTTGGGCGCCCTGGCGCCGCACGGTTTGAAGCGCAGTGCGATGTTCCCGGTTTACGGTCTTGCGGAGGCCACCGTAGGCGTGTCGATTCCGGCACCGGGCAGTGAATATTCTCGAGTGACGATGGATCGCCACAGTATTCGTGTAGGCGAAAGCTTTCGTGAAGTTGCACCCGACGACGACGATGCCGTTAGCTTTGTTCGCGTGGGCAAGTCCATTCGGGACGTCAGTATTAGAATCGCTTCCGATGACGATGCAGCCTTGGGCGACGGCATCGTCGGCAATATTCAGCTACACGGTGGGAGTGTGACCGAGCGTATCTACGGTGATCCATCGGCCACCAAGGAACTCTTTACCGACGACGGCTGGTTGCGAACCGGCGATTGCGGTGTATTTGTGGATGAGCAACTGGTCATTACGGGCCGGCAGAAAGACATCATCATCGTCAATGGCCAGAACTACTATCCGCATGATATCGAGGAGATTGTCGCGCGGCTTGAGGGTTTCGACCTCAATAAAGTTGTTGTTGCTGGTGCGACGCCTAAAGGCGGACAAACTGAAGAGCTCATAGCGTTCATCCTCTATCGCCAGGCGATGGAAGACTTCCTGCCGATGATTGCTCAAGTACGGGATCTTATCGGCGAGCAGACGGGACTGGAGGTCGACAAGGTCATTCCCGTGGCAAGAATTCCGAAAACCACCAGCGGTAAGGTGCAGCGTGCCAAGCTTCTGCAAGCCTATTTCGATGGTGAGTTTGATGAGGTACTTGGTGAACTGCAGCCACCCGCCAGCAGTGAAAGCGACGCTGACGAGGACCCGTTGGTGGCCGAACTGGAGTTGATCTGTCGGGAGTTCGCCAAAGACCGGCAAATCGGGCCCGATGACAACCTGTTTGAGGTTGGCGTCAGCTCGCTAACATTGACTGAGATCGTTCTTGCGATTGACGAGAAACATCCCGGCCAACTCGATATTAGTGATCTGTTTGACCACCCAACGCTCAGAGAGATCGCCGTTTTTATGAAGGGAAAATCATGACCTACGCGCGTATAGCCGGAATAGGGAGTTATCTGCCTGAAAAGGTCGTGACGAACAACGATCTCGCAGCGACGATGGAAACAACGGATGAGTGGATTCGAGAACGCACAGGCATCAAACGCCGGCATATCGCCGCTGCCGATGAAACAACATCGTCAATCGGCCTGGAAGCCGCCAGAAGGGCCATGAAGGACGCCGGTGTCGGACCTGAGGATATCGACCTCATCGTTGTCGGAACCTGTACGCCTGACAAGGTGTTCCCATCAACGGCCTGCATTATTCAGCGTCAGCTTGGCGTCAAGGGCTCCGCAGCTTTCGACGTCAACGCGGCGTGCAGCGGATTCGTCTATGGCCTGGATATGGCCAACCGCTACATCAAGACCGGTGGGGCCAGGACGGCGTTAGTGATTGGCAGCGAGACACTGTCACGGATTACGAACTGGGAAGACCGGGGTACGGCGGTACTCTTTGGTGACGGTGCCGGTTGCGTTGTCCTGCAAGCAAGCGAGGAGCCCGGCATTCTGGCCACTCATATTCACGCTGATGGAGAGTATGAGGACCTTCTGCAAGTTCGCTACGGCGTGTCTGTTGGTTATGAGGAAACGCAGGCGGGCGGCGCTTTCATCGAAATGAAAGGCAATGCGGTATTCAAACGTGCGGTCGCTACCTTTGACAAAATGGCCAGAGAAACGGTCACAGATCTCGATGGCGAGCTTGGCGATATCGACTGGTTTGTGCCGCATCAGGCGAACATGCGAATAATCAAAGCGGCCGCCAAAAAACTCGCTATGCCAATGGAGCAAGTAATCGCGACTGTGGACGAGCACGCCAACACATCCAGCGCATCCATTCCGCTAGCGCTCGATCAGGCGGTACGCGACGGCAAAATAAAGCGTGGCGATACGCTGCTGTTTGCGGCTTTTGGGGCGGGTTTTACATGGGGTACCGCGATGATCAAATATTGAATAATTGGACTAAATGATAATCGAAAGCACATTAATAATATAAGCTAACTTACTGTTGTTACACAAATATACGGTATTCACAATTTACTGCTAGACTGTCCCCGACCGCAGATTCACTGTGGCGTACGATAAAAAACTTTAATAACAACAAAGCGTAAAGGGGAAATTCATGGGTGTAGGAAAAATCATTCAGCTGATTGCTGTCTTGGTCGCGGTTGTTGCGGGACTTTGGAGTGGCTTTCCGGAAGCTGGATTGGTCATCGCAATTCTCGGTGCGGTCGGTGGTTGGTTTATTGCCGCAGAAGATCGCCAGCGAGTCCTGATTGCCGCAATCGCCTTATCTGTCGCCGGCATCAGCGGCGGCCTGGGTGAGGTTCCTGTAATAGGTGAGCACATCTCTGGAGTTATGGGTAGCTTGGGTAGCCTTTACGCCGCTGCTTCAGTGGTGGTAATTCTCGTAGCTTTATACGAAAAGCTGAAACCCTGAGACAAGATCGAACAGGCGAAATGCCTGGATAAACAAGGCCGCTTCCTCGGAAGCGGCCTTTTTTTGTGAGTTTCGCAAGCTGAAGGTGACATAAGGCCTGGAAAAACCAATTTTCACGAAAATTTAGTGTGACGCAGTTCACGTTTTGACGGATTTACTGTCTCTATACTTCAACATATTAACTGTCTCCAAATGCAGACAGATCAAGTATGGACCGGATAGATGAGCAAGAAATACGATGACATTCCACTGTCACAGTCGAATGTTTCTTTAAAGTTAGCGGACATCCAGAGGCGATGTTCCGATCTCATTGAGGACCCCGACAACCTCGGCGGCTTGTCGTTGGAAGATACAACGATTGAGACTGACGATAGCAATCCTTATAACCGCAACGCTTAGATCCCGGGGCGTCTTACTGCCGCGGTGACTCCTTGACCGATTCGCGGTGCAGGCGACGCATTATAAATAGTCTCCATATCCAGATGGTAACAATCATCACTGCTGCAACAGGCAATGCTGACCTCGGGTTTTGCAAAACCAGGAAGTCGTAGAAGCCGTGCAGCAAAGCTGCGAGCAAAAACCCGGTAATAAGTGCTTTCGTGACCGGGCGTTTATTCAGCCAGGCTCGAGTTATCCAGTATGCCCAGATTGAGGCGAACAGAATGTGCACCACAGGACTCGCGAATCCCCGCGCTGCGGATTCCAGTGGTGTTAGGTAGTCAAGGTAATGCAGGTTCTCTGTAGCGGCGTACCCGAGTCCGATGAATGAGGCGTAAATGATCCCGTCCAGAGGTTCATCGAAGGCTTTGAAGCGCACTACCACTAAGACAAAGGGTAATAACTTCGCGAGTTCCTCAATAGGCCCGATTGCCAGCAAAGCATAAGCAAGCAGTCCCAGAGGGTTATCGCCGGCCAGGGCTACTGCGTCGAAGCGCAGACCGAGCGGCTCAAGACCGATGTACATTAGTTTCGAAAGGGCGGCAGCGGCGACGCCGAGCCCAAAGCAAACAAGCAAATTCATCGGCGGCTCAGGGAGATGCCGGTCCTTATGGTAGTGATACGCAGCCCAAAAAAGGACCGGGACCACAACGGGTAGAACAATCAGGATCTGTTGCATCCGGTCATTATCCAGATATGCTGCTGAATCTTCCTGACGACCGGTCACAAATAGGACGAATCAAACGATGAAATGGCGGGCGCTCTCCGGTGAATAACGTTTTCCTGTACATAACCGCAGTCCTGATTTGGGGGTCGACCTGGCTCGCAATTGAGTTTCAACTGGGGGTCGTAGAACCTGAAGTCTCGATTGTCTATCGCTATCTGGCGTCCGCATCAATCCTTTTTTTATGGAGTAAAATCAAAGGATTGCCACTAGTATTTAATCGAAAATCTCATCAGTGGTTCGCCTTGATGGGCCTGCTCATGTTCTGCCTGAACTACATACTCGCGTATCGGGCTCAGATTCATATCACATCCGCGTTATCGGCAATCGCATTCTCGTCGATGTTGTGGATGAACATCATCAATTCGCGAGTCTTTTTCGGTGTCCGCGTGGGGCCGCGTATTTATGTCGGTGCGCTGCTGGGTATTGTCGGCATTATTGTATTGTTCGGCCCTCAGGTCGCTGAGATTTCCTTATCAGACAGCGTGTTTTTCGGCTCGATCCTGGCTGTTATCGGTGCACTTATGGCGTCCTTTGGAAACATGGCATCACAAGCCGCGCAAAACTCGAAATTACCGGTGGTGCAATCGAACGCCTGGAGCATGCTTTACGGCGGCTTATTTACTGCGGTGATTGCACTGTCGCAAGGGCACGAATTTACTTTCGACCCGTCAGCAGCATACGTTTTATCTTTGGCATACCTGACTATCTTCGGTTCGGTAATCGCGTTTGGCGCCTATTTGACTTTATTGGGCCGCATAGGTGCTCACAGGGCGGGGTATGCCGCGGTAATGTTCCCGGTTGTAGCCCTGGTCTTGTCGATACTGTTCGAGGATCTGGTGCTCGATACCACTCTGATCACAGGCTTCGTACTTGTATTGGCCGGAAATCTTCTGGTGCTGACTACCGGAAAACGAGACTAGTGGCCGATCGGGCCCAGGGCCGAGCGAGCTACTGGATACTACGCTCGATCTTCTGAGTGTCCGTCAGCACCGTAACTTCGCCGCGCCGAACTACTCGTTGGCGTGCCTGATGAATCCAGACAGAACGCCCCAGGCTAATGATTCCCACCAGCATGTACGCGGCGAATAGTCTGTAGTCGGGCATTGCGATGATGGCGAAAATGACTAGGAGCACGCCCATGATCGCCCAAAGTTGGGGGAGGCGGCGGTAAACACTATCGGGTAGTAGCATGTTTCTGGCCTGAGGTTATCGGTAGTCACTAGCAATTTTGCAGTGAAATTTGGCTGGAATCCCGTACCTGGCGCACGTTTTTGCCTTAATCGGGTCCCGAATCAGTTAACTTTTACGGCAAGCGTATCGTGGTGCGCACTGATCAAGGATCGAAGATGGAACGATATGTCCGCCAGTTCCTCGAAGCCTGCTGCTTTCGCAGCGACGTCCTTTTCTTCATCAGTCACGTTGGCGGGCCTTGCAAACACCTCCAGACTTTTATGAAAGCCTATCGTAAAGATATCCACGTCTGACCCGGCCGCTCGGGAGAAGATCATGTTAGTGGTTTGACCAGTTGCGGCCAGGTAGGCGTTTTCCATCCGACGTTGACCAAGAAGCTCAGCCGACTTCCCTGGCGCGGCATTGAACATCTCTATATGGAAGAAGCTATTCTCATCGAAAGCACCCTGGATGATCGAGAACGGCGGGCCGTACGCGAAATGGTCTTCTGCAAAGGCGATTAGAGCCGCACCGTCGGCGAGCAAGTTCGAATATTCCTGAACTGCGTTCTTGCGGCGCTTGATTGCCGCGCTCGCGTAATAGGTCTCCCAGCTGTTCATCGGTGTGATGATCAGCAGGTCCCATTGATCTCCCTGCGAATGTCGCATCACCAATGGCGCTGGTTCGCCCGAGGCAGCGAAATGATCGCTTTCCTTCAAGGTCTGGACCCAGTTGAGCAGGTCTGACAGGGAGCCGCTGGCTGCGCGAGCGGTGGTGACCTTGTAGAGGTAATCTCCCTCCGTCTCTGCGGCAATTGCCGGGCTTAGGGACGCTGCCAGGAGGAGAATTGCGATTAGCTTTTGCATGATTGTTGGTCCACATCGGGATTTCGAGTATTGATAGTAGTGCATTTGGCAATTCCATTGCGTCACGACATACTCTTGTGATGGGAGGATGACTATGTGGGTGACCATTGCGAAGCGCTGCGGAGTTTCTTTGCTTGCCGGGATAATCGCGACTTTCGTCGCTTTTGAACTCGATATTCTGTGGATGTTTTTGCTCGGCGCAGCCGCGTTTACGAATGTCGTCGTACAGATTGTCAGGATCGCCAGGGATCCCAATCAGGAAGCCTCAGCGCCTGTCAAGAAAGCTCAATTCGCGGAGTTCGGGATTCGCATGGTTGGGGTTGGGCTCGACTTCTCGGTGGCAATAGGCCTGGCGAAGCTCGCGGTCACCTCCATCCTGGCACATGTCTATTTGACGGAACTCGAGCAGACGGTAACAGCGGGAGTGGTCTTGCTTTTCTATTTCACGGGATTCTGGGCGTCGCCGTTGCGTGCTACTCCGGCACAGTTGCTGCTGGGCATGCGGGTTGTTGATGAGCAGGGCCAGAGGCTGGGTGTCGGCAGGTCGCTCGTACGAAGCATGTTGCTCGTCGGACTGATTTTCTCGGCTTTTTCGATATTCGAAGTTCAGTCGAATCCGTATTTCATTATCATTACGGTTCCTGGATTCGTACTTATTTTTCTCGCAGCGCTCACACCTGGTCGGCAGGCTGCGCACGATTTCGCGGCTGGTTCGATCGTAGTCAACAGAGGGGCAAACCTAACGCCAGAACGACGGCGGCCAACGTTTCCAAGCATCCTTGGAAACTTACTGGTTCTGGGAGTACCGATTTTCCTTATCGTAACCGCCATCCAAATCGGGACACAGCGTGACATGCGGTACCGAACGAACTACGCAATATCTGCAGTCGCCGGCATGAAGCTCGCGGTGGAAGAGTATTATCGCCACAATAGCCGGTGGCCGACGACAGAAACGGAATTGGGTGTGTCCGCCAAAGAGCACTATCCGGACGGTGGTTATTATGAACTCGAAAGCGACGGCGTAATCCGGATTAGATTCACAGTAAGACCGGAATTAGTTGGAGGTTCTATCGTTTTACGCCCCTCGATGAACGACGAAGATTTCGAGTGGCAATGCAGCACGAACGGATTCATCGAACCTGTGTACCTGCCAGCCATGTGTCGAGACTAGGTTATGACGCCCAAAATCAATATTCGCGAAGCAACCGTGGCGGATCTTGCGACCATACTTCGCTTTGAGCAGGGGGTGGTGAAAGCAGAGAGACCATTCAACAGCACGCTGAAATCAGGGACTATTCATTACTACGACATGGCCGCGATGATCGTGAGCGAGCAATCCCTGGTGCTTGTGGCTGAGTGTTCCGGCGCACTGATCGGTACGGGGCATGCCACTCTTAGAACTTCTCTGGATTACCTGCAGCATGACAGGGATGCGTATCTCGGGCTTATGTACGTCGAACCGGACTTTCGCGGGCAGGGCGTTGTTCAAGACATCATTGAAACTCTACTTGCCTGGGCGCGCAGCGAAGGTGTCGTCGACTTCTATCTGGATGTGTTCGCCGAGAACGAACCTGCTGTCAGGGCGTATGAAAAATTTGGATTCGAACGCAACCTGATCGAGATGAAGCTCCACGAATAGGTTGGATGTAGTATTGTAGTTTGCACACTACTTTTCAAAATCTGGAATGGATTTAATTGTCATGAAATCAATATCAGTATGCGTTGTAGCCGCAGCGTTTGTGTTTGCCGCCGGGTGTGCGAGTTCACCGGAGCCAGGTGCTGTTGCGGCCAACGAAAAAGATCCGGAACGCATCATTTGTCGAAATGAGGCCAAGGTGGGTTCGCGCTTGCCAAAGAGGGACTGCAAGTCGGCACGCGAATGGGACGAAATTGCAGCGAAGAACCTGGAGGACAGAAGAAATATGCAGCGTGGCGCGATCGGCCCGAGCGAGGCGGGCGCGGCGCCCGGGAATTAGAGGCCCTTTATGACCGGCCCGTTCAGCAGCGCGTCTTTCGTTAAAGCAATGATCAGATCGATTTCCTTAGCGGTCGCATCGAATACCGGTGTGTAGCGCAGGGATCGTTCGCCGCCATGAATGACACCGAGACCATTTTTGCGCAGGTAATCCTCGATGCTGTTCGAGCCGCAGGTTTTGAATTTAGTGGCCAGCGCGCAGCTTGCCAGTAACCCGGTACCCTGAGCAGTAGTCACACCGCCGTCGGTGTCATTGGCCAATTTTGCTAGTCCTTCTAAGAGCTGCTCGCCGCGCGCACGAATATTTTCACGACGTTCGTCTTTGAAAGAGTCCAGAACCGCGATTGCGACATCCAGCGCACGCGGGTTTGTGGTCATCGTATTGCCGTACAGGCCGTTGCGGTACATTGCTGCAGTCGCTTCAGACAACGCGAGTACCGAGAGTGGATACTGGCCGGCATTCAGCGCTTTCGAATACGACTCCATGTCAGGTGCGTCAAGCTCCCGGAATCCCGGGTAGTCGACAATTGACAGTACGCCATGGGCGCGGAGTCCGGCTTGAATCGAGTCGATAATGAGCATCGTGCCGTGCTCTGTCGTCAATTCTCTGGCACGAGCATAAAATGCCGGCTCGATCGGCATCCCAGGATTGCCTTCACCCATGACGGGTTCCATGAAGAAAGCTTCTATGAAGGTCCCGTCGTTATCTGCGTCAATGAATGCTGCTTCGAGCGCCTTAATATTATTCGGCTCAACTGTAATCAGGTAATCGCTGTCACGGTATGACGCCAAATGCTTTTGGTAGGTTTGAGCACACGAGTCCGAAAAACGGGCAGGGCGGTCTGTGCGACCGTGAAAACTACCTTGCAACGTTAGCCCGCGAATTTTGCGGCCAACGTATCGAGCGCCGGCATCGCTCAGCGTTCGGGTATTAATATCGACGAAGCGCGAAGCCAGCGAATTCGCCTCCGAACCGCTGTTCAGGCACAAAAAGCTCGCAAAGGGATTGCCGCCCGATCGCATGTGCCCGATTTCACGGTTCAGACGGTCGATGAAATCTACCTGGCTCACGCTGGCCGTCATGATGTTAGCCATGACATGCTGCTGATTCATCGCGTCCAGGACGATATCCGGGGCGTGCCCGAGGCCCAGCATGCCGTAGCCGCCACAATCGTATATGACAGCGCCCTTCAGGCTAATGACCCAAGGCCCCAGTGCACTCACTGCAACGTATGGATTTACGGCATCTTCAGCGTAAAAATTGGTTAAACCACCATGTGCCTGGCCGATTTGGTCGCTCTCGCTCAACGCCAGAAAGTCGGGGTGCGTCTCTTGGTATTCCAGAAAGCCCACATAGGCACGTTCGATGGCGACAGACAGCTCGCGATAACCACTCTCGAGGAAATCTCGTATGACTTCGTCGGTCAACCCGATAGTTAACGCCGCACCGCCAAAATCTCTCATTTCCTGGAGACGGGCGAGGTGCGATTCGATAATGCTGGTTTCGACTACGAGGGCCATGGGAATTATCCGTACGAGGTAATTCGGAATTGTATCAAAAGAGTCGCTTTCGATTCACCAAAAGGAGACCGATCAGGGCAAATAGTCCAAGGCTACCACCGCCGCCGCCGCCGGCAGGAGGCGTGGTTCCACCACCTGTCGCGGTGGTTGGGGTTGGGTTCAAGCCCGCTGCACCAGCGCTGTCGACGGTTGAATCAAGGACAGAAATACTTGTCACGATAGCGAGGTGGCTGTTTGTAAAGGCTACACCGTTCGTGAAATCTGAGCTGCTGTAATTCTGTAATGGCAATTCGCCCAAAGCTCCTGGGAATGCGAATTTCGGTAATGCAGCCAGGGCGTCAATCACGGCCATACCATTGCCGGTAACCTCACCGAACACGGTAAAACCGCCGTTCTGGCTATCGAGATTCGCTGTGTTGTTTGCCAGGTTAACAAACCACTGACTGGTCGCACTGTTTGGGTCGCTTCCCAGTTTCGCCATCGCGATCGTGCCGCGAATATTCGCAAAGACCGGCTCGTTGATCACTGCAGGATTGGTCGGAATACTGGTGATCTGTGCGTTCAGATCTGTGCGAAAACCACCGCTTTGCAATATGAAACTGGTAACAGACCTGTGAAAAATCGAATCGTTATAGTCGCCGACCTGAACGTAGGCCAGGAAGTTGTTGACGGTAGCTGGCGTCGCGTTGTCATACAGATTGATATCGAAGTCTCCCAGGACTGTTTGGACGCGGACTATGGTTGCGTTAGCAGTGTTGGGCAGTGCCAGAAAGGCCAGCACGAGTGTCGCTGCAATAGCCAGCAAGTTGGATTTGACAGACATAGGGATTACTCATTCATTTGTGGGCGGTGCGAAAATCGCAGCCGGCGATTGTACACAGATCGACAGCGGTCGACAGTGGTATGGCTGACTTAGGACCGTTTTCTATAATGAAAATTCAATCAGTCTTTTTCGGGCTTTCGGTACTTTGGCGGCGGTTAGCCGGGTAATATTCGGTCCATCGATGAACCAAAAGACGAGGAATCTGGCTATGACCGTTGATGTTGCGTCACAAGACCGGCCCGATCAGGGCATGAGCGTCTTCGAGCGCTACCTTACGCTGTGGGTTGCGCTCTGTATTGTAGTGGGCGTAGTGCTTGGGCACTTCTTTCCGGGTTCGTTCCAACGCATCGGAGCGATGGAGGTGGCGCAGGTGAACTTGCCGGTTGCCATCTTGATCTGGCTGATGATCATCCCGATGCTGGTCAAGATCGATTTTGCCGCACTCGGACAGGTCAAAGAGCACTGGCGTGGCGTCGGAGTGACTCTTTTTATCAACTGGGCCGTCAAGCCGTTTTCGATGGCCGCGCTCGGCTGGTTGTTTATCGGACACTTGTTTCAACCGTACTTACCAGCCGAGCAGATCAACTCCTACATTGCCGGCCTTATTATCCTTGCCGCTGCACCCTGTACGGCGATGGTATTCGTGTGGAGTAACCTCTCTAACGGCGAACCACATTTCACCCTGAGCCAGGTTGCCGTGAACGACTTGATAATGGTGTTTGCCTTTGCGCCGATCGTGGGCCTCCTGCTCGGGTTGTCGGCGATCACAGTGCCGTGGGAGACGCTGTTTCTTTCTGTGGCACTCTATATCGTTGTGCCCGTCATCATTGCCCAGGTTCTGCGTCGATGGCTCCTGGCACGCGGCGGTAAAGAGGCCGTCGAGTCTGCGTTGCAACGACTTGGTCCCGTGTCGCTGATCGCGCTGTTGACAACGCTTATTCTGCTGTTCGGATTTCAGGGCAAGCAGATTATCGCGCAACCGCTGATCATCGCATTACTGGCCGTGCCAATATTGATACAGGTCTATTTCAATTCCGGGCTCGCCTATCTTCTGAACAGAAGCTTCGGCGTGGCGCACTGTGTGGCGGCACCGTCCGCTCTCATCGGTGCAAGCAACTTCTTCGAGCTCGCTGTCGCCACTGCGATCGTATTGTTTGGCTTCGAGTCCGGGGCGGCGCTGGCCACGGTCGTTGGTGTGCTCGTGGAAGTGCCCGTCATGTTGTCTGTCGTGCGTATCGTGAATGGCAGCAAAGACTGGTATGAGCGTGGCGTCACGAGTCGTCTTAAAGTGTAATTTCGCAGATGTTCCTGGGATGACTCAAATCGCCTACAAAACAGCAACGTCAAATAGGAAGGCTCCGTATGAAGTGGAGCGACAAGTACGCTACCGGCGTAGAGAGAATAGATGACGATCACAAGATGATCTTCAAAATGTCTGAAGACTTCCGTGCTGCACTGGATGAAGGCTCGGGCGATGCGATTTACTCTACGGCTCTCGAGATTCTCAGGCAATACTGCCACGGTCACTTCGATTTCGAAGAGCAGTGTATGAATAGGTATCGTTGTCCCGCGGCCGAAAAGAACAAGAAGGCCCATGAATACTTTCTTGAAACATTGTCCGGGTTTCAGCAGCGCTACGCGGCGAATGGCTTCGACGATACGGAAGCGTGGAGGTTGGTAGACACCGTAGATAAGTGGCTGGACAATCACATCTGCCACATCGACGTGCATCTCAAGCGCTGCGTCACCCGGCCGTAATGTCGGCGTGTACCTGCTGTATACTCTTGCGACAAGAATAAAGAACGCGAGGCGACGATCATGCTGCGTGCACGAATCTGGAAATACATATTCCTTGGAATTTTTCTCTTCGCGAACACGGCGATAGCTGTTGAATCGGAGGTAGCCCGCCCGGAACAACAGGCGGTACTGGTGACAGGCGCGAGCACAGGAATTGGCCGCGCGATCGCTGAAAAACTGGCAGCCGAGGGTTATTTCGTTTTTGCCGGTGCCCGAAAGAAAGCTGACCTTGACGTCCTCAATGCCATTGAGAATATTCGCGCTATTCGGCTCGACGTGACCGTCGACAATGAAATAAAAGCCGCAGTCGAAACCGTACGAAAGGAAGGCCGCGGGCTGTATGCCTTGGTCAATAACGCCGGCGTCCTGATTACAGGCCCGGTTTCTGACGCCGATATCGACATGGTGAAATGGCTGTTTGATGTCAATGTTTATGGTGTCATGCGTGTGACGCAGGCGTTCGCACCACTCATAATTGAGAGCCGCGGCCGAATCATCAATATGGGTTCGATTTCTGGCAATTTGGCGCCGCAATTCCTGGGCCCCTACGCGATGAGTAAACACGCGATCGAGGCTTACAGCGACTCGCTCGGCGCCGGAATGCAGCGATTCGGTGTCAATGTCAGCGTCGTCGCCCCTGGCGACTACACATCCGACATCTGGAATCGCGATCTCGCAAAAGCAAGGATGTCGGGAATTGTTGCCGCGGATTCGCCGTACTACGAGGACTACCAGAAATGGATGGATCTCGTGGCCAATTTAGAGTCCAAATCACCTGTCGAAGTTGCGGATACCACGCTGCGTGCCTTGACCGACGTGGTGCCAGCCCGGCGTTATCTGATCGTGCCAAACGAGATGGAGATGGCTTGGGTAATGGGCGCCGCGGTGACGCGTCTGGCCGAACTTAATGCGAAGCACGACTTTTCGTATTCGGCTGATGAGTTGACGGCGATGCTTGAAGAGGCGATGGAGCAGCAACGCCAAAATCGATAAACCCAGTAGGGAGTATCGATGAGACGCGTTATAGACGATAAACGCGTCAGGGAGCGATTTTAGGCGATGTTCGACGAACTTCGCTTGTCTCGATGCGCTATGGATCTCCGAGCGAATCTCGGCGTCTGTGCTGCGCCACTTTTTTTCTCGCTGAGTGTAACCGATTGCGAACGCCGAGCGTCTACGGTGCTTCGGCGATTTAATAATTAGCAGGTGATACACAATGACCAAGTCAATCGTAATCATGACCGGGCTGATCGGCTTGGTGGGCGCCGTATTAACGGGCGCTGGAGAGTTCATTCTGCACTACGATGCGCTGGCGCGCTTTGGCCCTGAATTCGAGTTTCTCGCCGGGATTTCGACGGAACGCACGACACTTGGCCATTTCATCGGTGTGCTCGGTGCACCACTTTACCTGGTCGGTGCCTGGCACATTCGCCTGATGTTGCGGCCGGCCAATGAGGCCTGGTCACTCACCGCGTTTTTTATCACTGCGTACGGTTTCGCCGTTGGTGCTGTTTGGATTGGCTCACGAGCAAGCATAAGCGCACTGATTAACACCCCCGTTTCTCCAGAGATCGAGCAACTCATCGGTCTGTACGATATTCGTTACGAAACACTGCTGCAGATTATTCGTATTGCCGTATTGGTGCTGTCCATCATCTATATCTGGCTGGTCATGACCGGCCGAAGTCACTATCCCAGGTGGATGGCGCTGCTGAATCCGATATCGCTGATAATCGCCAGTTTTATTGTTTACGCGATCGCGCCGGGGTTGGGAAAGTACCTGATGCCAATCGCACTCAACGTCGCATTTTTTGTGTTCTTCATTGCATCCATTGCGATCGCAAGAAAGAAGGGAGTTTGAAATAGTGAAATTATTGAAATGGATATTTGGAGGATTGGGCGCGCTGATCCTGCTGGTGGTGGTGGCCGTCATCGGTATGGCCCTCGCTGACAGTCGCATCGACTACGATGTGTCTACTGATGGTGTCGATATTCCGACGTACGCAACTGTCGAAATCCCGTTCGATCAGAGCAATGACTTCTCGACGGCACATCCGTTTGCGGCCGGTGCCATCATCGATATCGACAACGACGGTACCGAGGAATTGTTTCTGGGCGGCGGACCCGGTCAGTCCGATGGGCTGTTCCGATTCACCGACGCCTCGTTCGAGCGGATTGATGTTACCGGCATCGACAAAGCAACGGAGGTAGCCAGCTTCGGGGCTTCCGTAATCGACACTGACGGCGACGGCCGCGATGACCTATTGGTCAGTCGAACTGATGGAGTCTGGCTGCATCGCAATCTGGGCGGACATTTTTCGAGCGAGAAACTCCCACTCGACATACCAGACAACACCACGCCGATGTCGGTGGGCGTGGCGGATCTCAATCGCGACGGCCACTTCGATTTATTTGTTGCAGGGTACATCCGCCTCGATCTGGTTGAAGGACAAAACATATTTAACAAGAAGGGCTATGGCGGTAGTAGCCGTCTCTTTATGAATCGTGGCGACAATACCTTCGATGACGTCACCGACCAAGCTGGACTCACCTATGCGCATAACACGTTTATGGGTATTTTCGTGGATGTCGATGAGGACGGATTTGAGGATCTGGTAGTAGCGCACGACACCGGGCAGGTTCGCACCTGGAAAAACCAGGGTGATGGCACTTTCGTCAATCGAGTCAATCCGAACAGCAAGGTCTACAGCTACCCGATGGGTATTGCCGTTGGTGATTACAATAACGACAGTCGCGTGGACTTCGCGTTTTCAAACGTTGGCGGTACTCCGCCCGATTTCATGATTCGCGGTGACCTCACTGACGATCAAGTTAGCAACTGGAAGTGGTTGCTCTTTAAAAACAAGGGTAACTTTGCCTTTGAAGATGCTGCAGATGAGGCGAAAATTGCCGACTATGAATTCTCCTGGGGCATGACGTTCGAAGACCTGAATCTCGATGGGCGTCAAGATCTCATCGTTTCTGAAAACTACATTGGGCTACCGCCACAAAAGCTGCCGTTCCTAAGGGCACCCGGTCGGCTATTGATTCAAAACACACAAGGCGAGTTTGCGGCCGTCGGCAAGGAAGCAGGTGTGGTTAACAAACGCTACTCCATATCGCCGATCGTTGCCGATTTTAATGGTGATGGATACTCCGACATTGTGCATGTGAACATCGCCGGACGTTCCCAGGCTTTCATCAGCGAAGGCGGCAACAACGGATTTCTAAAAGTTAAGTTGCCAAATCATGCGTCCTCCATTGCGGCCATCGTCGAAGTGACTTTAATTGATGGCAGTACGCTAACCCAACCCTTTGTGTCCGGAGAAGGCCTCTGTTCGGACCCTTCGCACATCATGGTGTTTGGTCTGGGTCAATCACGCGTCTCGGATGTAGCCGTGAAGTATCTTGACGGTACGCGAGCTGAGCGCAATGGCGACTTTCGAAATCAACTACTGGCTTTTTGATCGAACCGCAACGGCCGGGACGAAGTTGCGGGGGCCGTAAGTTGGCTAACAAGCACTTCCGGGTCTGCAATTTCTGCGAGGCGATGTGCGGAGTCACGGTGACCGTCGATCCGACACGTGGTGATGAAGCCGCGGCCATCGTTGTAAAACCCGATCCGGACGATCCGTTTTCCAAAGGCAGCATGTGCCCCAAAGCACCTGCGTTGGGGGCGCTGTACGCGGATCCCGATCGTCTGCGGTACCCGGTAATAAAGAGTGGGGACGACTGGGTGCAAACTAGCTACGAGGACGCGTTTCAACTCGTCGCCTCCAAGCTAAACGCCGTGCTCGCAAAACACGGGCCCAACGCCGTGGGAAGCTATCTGGGCAATCCCATCGTTCACAACGTGGGGATGATGTTATTCGCCAAACCGTTCACCGACGCAATTGGTTCGAAGAACGTCTTTTCAGCCACCAGCATGGACCAGCTGCCGCATCACTTTGCCGCCCACTATATGTTCGGGCACGAATTCCGCATCCCGGTCCCTGACATCGATCGAACTGATTACATGATTATCATGGGTGCGAACCCGATCGCGAGCAACGGCTCAATCATGACCGCGGCGGGCGTGCAGGATCGATTGCGGCGTATCGAGCGGCGCGGCGGAAAATTCGTCGTCATCGATCCCCGCAAGACAGAAACGGGGAAGATCGCGACCGAGCACTATTTCATTACCCCCGGTCGCGACGTGTATTTCTTGCTGGCCTTCTTGCATGTACTTTTTCGCGATGGACACGCGACCTGTGGAACCCTTCGGTCGCACATGACTGGGTTCGAGAATCTTGATTCGCTGTTGATTGCATTCACGCCTGAGAAAGCCGAGGCCTTAAGTGGTATCTCCGCGGCGACCATCGAGACGCTCGTTGCAGAGTATGCGGCACAGGAAAGGGCGGTGGTGTACGGAAGAATGGGCTTATCCACACAAGCCCACGGCGGTCTGTGCCACTGGCTGATCAACTGCATCAATATCGTGTCGGGCCATTTCGACCGGGCGGGTGGCATGATGTTTCCATCCCCGGCGATTGAAGTGGTCCGTGGGAAGCGCACAAAAGCATCCGTTGGTCGTTGGCGGAGTCGTGTGCGGGGCCTAAACGAGTTTTACGGGGAATTGCCCGTCTCAACGATGGCCGAGGAAATGGCGGAGGAGGGTGAGGGTCAAATCCGCGCCTTCGTGACAATTTGTGGCAATCCGGTGCTTTCCACGCCCGGTGGAAAACGCTTGGATACACTGCTGCCAAAACTGGACTTCATGGTGTCCATCGATAACTACATCAACGAGACCAGCCGCCACGCGGACGTGATCCTGCCCACGCCAACCGGATTGGAAAACGATCACTACGATCTGATCTTCAATATGATCTCGGTGTCGAACAACGCCAAGTATTCAGAAGCACTTTTTCCAATCGCCAGGGATCGTTTGTACGATTGGCAGGTATTGAAAGAACTGTCGTCGCGCATTCGTGGCAAACGCAGCCTGTTAGATCGCTTCATCACTCCCCGTCGCATTGTTAATCTAGGGTTGATGTTGGGACCCTATGGTCGATTGAGCCACCCGAAACGCTGGTTGTCTGGCTTATCAGTAAAAAAGCTCATCGCGTCAAGACACGGTATTAACCTCGGTCCATTGCGATCACGCATGCCTAAAGCTCTGCTCACACCCGATCGAAGAATCCATTTGACGCCGCCGGTGTTTGTCGACCGCCTTCTTGCGCTCCCTGTAGAAGAGGAAACCGGCGATTTCCGCCTGATCGGTCGGCGCAATGTGGCAACCAATAATTCATGGATGCATCAGTTCGCGAAACTGTCGAAGTCGAGAATGGTTCGCTGTACCGTCATGATCAATGACGCCGATGCAAAGCGTTTGAACATTGAAGACGGAGAAATGCTACGGGTCATTAGCCGGGTAGACGAGATTTCCCTGCCTGCAGAAGTAACCGAGACGATGATGCCAGGCGTCCTCAGTATTCCGCACGGCTTTGGGCACACACGGAAAGGCACGCGCATACGCCACGCCGAGGCTAAACCCGGAGTCAGCGTCAATGACATTACCGATCACCTCCGCGTTGATCCGCTGACGGGCAATGCTGCTTTTTCCGGACAGCCGGTTTGTCTTGAGCGAATACCCGGTGGCCGCAAAGCGCGCTTGCAAGAAGGCAAGCCCGTCACTGTTTTGTATGCTTCGCAGACCGGCAATGCGGAGATGGTCGCTCGGGACCTGGCGAAAACCGCTGAAGACTACGGCATGATCGGCGATCTCCGTGATATGGAAGAGTTCACCCTGACCGATCTGATCGGCGTTGAGCGCCTCGTATTACTGTGTTCCACGTACGGTGACGGCGATATGCCCGACTCGGCACAAGGGCTGTGGGAGGAAACGGAGGACGCCTCGGCGGACACGTTAAAGGGTAGCCATTTTTCGGTGCTTGCACTGGGTGATCAAAGCTACGATCACTTCGCTAGGGCGGGACGGGATTGGGACGAACGGCTCGAAGCACTCGGCGCACATCGCCTCCAGGACATTTGCCTTGCCGATGTCGATTATGATGAATTAGCGCGAACGTGGATGGAGTCCGCGCTACCGACTATCTCGAAGATTGGCGAGCAAACGACGTTGATCAAAGCGTCGGAGGTTGCCCGTACGGCGGCCACCCCGCGGTATAACCGCCGCAATCCGGCCTTCGGACAATTGCTCAAAAAGCGTCGACTCACCAACGCACAATCCTCTAAAGAGGTCATGCATTATGAAATCAGGTTGCTCAGCGCCGGACTGACTTACAAGCCCGGCGATACACTCAACGTTCTGGCCAAGAACGATCCCGACCTGGTCGCCGCGGTCCTGAAGCAAATGGGTTGTGAAGGAAACGAGCGCATCGGTGATTTTCACGAAAGTCTCGAAGACTTGCTGACTAATCACTTTGAGATAAGGACTCCATCCAGGGCCTTGCTGAGTTTGATTGGCATGGAGGCAAGCGCCGACTCTGAATATCTATGGGGCAGGGATGTACTGGATCTTGTACGCGAGTACCCGGACACTCTTGGCGAGATGGAAACGCTGGCTAGCGTACTTCGGCCGCTCGCACCTCGTTCATATTCAATCTCATCGAGTCATGATGCGCACCCAGGAGAAGTTCACCTGACCGTGGCAACTGTGCGGTACGAAAATCACGCACGCAACTATGGCGGCGTGGCTTCAGGCTATCTAGCTCGACGGGTTTCTGTAGGGGACAAATTGCAGCTCTACGTTGCCCCGAACGAATCCTTTTCGCTGCCGGCGGATAATGGTCGTCCCATAATTCTAGTCGGACCCGGAACCGGAATCGCACCGTTTCGAGCATTCCTGGAACAGCGTGCATTCGACGCGGCCAATGGGCCGGCCTGGCTCTTCTTTGGGGAGCGCGAGGTGCAACACGACTATCTGTATCGCGATGAACTGGCGTCGCATCTGGCTGCTGGCACCCTGGCCCGGCTGGACACGGCGTTTTCCAGAGATCAGACGGAAAAAGTCTATGTTCAGGACAGAATGCGTGCTGCTGCGCCTGAAATTTGGCAGTGGCTCCAAAACGACGCCGTCATTTACATTTGTGGTGACGGTAAAAAAATGGCACCGGATGTTGAAGCGGAGTTGCTCCAAATCATCTCGGCGCAAGGATCGATGAACCCGTTTGAAGCCGATACCTTCTTTCAGAAGCTTCGGAAAGACAAACGCTACCTACTGGACGTCTACTGAGTGAATTACCGTAATGGATGAAACGAATCAAATCAGCGTCAATCTGTCCGCCAAGAACCGCGCGACAATTACCTCGACGGACAAGGAATGGTCACTGTCGAATCCCGTCTTTGCAATAAACTGGTTCGATACCAAGTCGCTGCTCCTCTATAACCTCTACAACCGACTCGCGTCCCGCAGTGTCAGAGCAGTGGGTGGTCGCGCACACTTCAAGGGCAAAGTGACGACCGTCTTGTACGGAGATGACGAGGATCGTCGGGACGTACTGTTGATCGTCAACTATCCGTCGCCGCAGTGTTTTCTCAATATGCTGACGAGCACCTACTTCATGACGGTGAGCATTCTGCGGATGCTCGCCGTGAAGCGATTCACCTTCGGTTTCACTCGTTCGAGGTCCGATTCAGCATCTGAAAACGACCCTCGTTTTGAACAAGCCTATTTGGTCCACCTTTATCGTGGTAACGATATTTCCGAGGAAGTTTTGGCTGTATCTACGGGAGCCGGCGCACGTGTGCTTTACAGCGGCACCCTGTCGGCACGGGTTAGTACTGGACCAGCTGGGGCAAAGAAACAGAACGTCCGGTGCTTGATGGACGGCATTGTCGTTCTTCAGGCTGAAGACAGTAGCGTTTTCGATAAATTGACGATGTCGGATGAATACCAATCCGTAGTTCAGAAGACAGCTTCATCATTCGTCGCTCATATTGATCGGATGATTTAGATCCGGCACGAAAATACTTTTAGAAATCGAGGAAACTGGAATGCGGATTACACTAATGATTCTCGGATCAATTCTGATTCTATTGGGACTGATTTCGATGGTGACGCCGATTCCGGGCAGCACATTTTTTATTGCTACCGGAAGTGGGCTCCTGATCTGCACCAGTGAACGGGCAGCGAACTGGATCAGAAATGCGCGAACCAAAAACGTTCGATTCAACAATGCAGTGACCTGGATGGAGAACAAGATGGGCGACCGTCTTGGTGGCCCGATACGCCGAACCCGTCCGATCGATCAACCCAAACCTTAGGCAAGAGCGCACAGGCATGCAGCAATCTGTCAATAATTCTCCGGCTGTCGTCGTTACCGGAGTCTCAAGCGGTATTGGACGTGCGATTGTCGAACAGCTGATCGACGACGGCTACGATGTCTTTGGCAGTGTTAGGAACGAGGAAGATGCAAACACATTGGCCGAACAACTGGGTCATAAATTCAGGCCTTTGGTTTTCGATGTTCGCGAACGTGAAAAAGTACAGCAAGCTGCCGAATTCGTGAAAACGAAATTGAACGGTAACGTTCTACACGGGTTGGTGAACAACGCGGGGGTAGCGGCGTTTGGGCCGATCGAGTTGCTGGACGACGACGCCTTCGAAGCCTCAATCGACATCAATCTGATCGGCGTTCGCACTGTCACAAATGCATTTTTGCCGTTGCTCCGCGGCACGGACTCGGAAATCCCAGGCAGGATCATCAACATAAGCTCCCTGTCTGGCATTGTGAACACGCCGATGAATGGTGCCTATTGCGTCTCCAAACATGCACTCGAGAGCCTGGCAGACATCTACCGGCGTGAATTACTACCGGCGGGTATTGACGTGGTGTCCATTCGGTCTGGCCCAATACGATCGGAGATTTGGAATAAAGCTCGGGCTGATGGTGATGCCTATGATGATGCGGCGTATCAGAAGATGGCTACAAAGGCGCGCCGAATCATGGCGCGGGCCGAAAAAGACGCGCTCCCCGCAAGCGCTATCGCCGAAACGGTCATTGATATATTTGCTGGACGCAAGAAACGCGTCGCTTACCACCTAAGCAAGGGTGCGTGGGTTTCTCGCTTCCTCGCCGTATTGCCTGCTCGGTGGGCCGACCATCTCATCACTCAATCACTCATGTCTTGATCGGTATCGGGATAAACAGCCGGAGTTACAATGACTAATACGACTAAGAGCAGAACGTTGGACAAGGTTCCGCGAATCTTGCGCTTTAGCCTGGTGGCATTCTCCGTCTACGTCTTGAGTGGCATCATTCCTATTTCGATCACGCATTTTCATACCGGGGATGCCTGCCCGGTGATCGGCCCGATACCCGCCTGTTATATCGTTTCGATTTGTTATGCAGCGATGGGCATCGCCAGTTTGCTGTGGACAAAGCCACTAAACTGGCTGTTCTTTGCCGGGGCGACACCCGTAATTCTGCTCGCGCTTGCAGGGACGTCTATGGAACTAATGGGGCGTCCAACTTGTCCGGTGTCTGACGCCGGTACGCCATTGTGCTTCTACTCTCTCGCAGTCGGAATAGCGATGCTCGCCATATTCCTGGTCGCCTCGAAGATGGAGCAATGGCTACGGCGGAATCGAAACGGCGAGTGAGCCGGTATGTTTTTCACGAAAGGAGTACGACAGTGACGATGCGTCAGCAATTTGTGGTTTTCGCGACGGCTATGCCGTTCCTGGTGTTGGGCCTTGGCTGGTTCTGGCCTCCTGTTAACTGGTTATTCCTGTTCCTGGTGCCCATCATTGCCGTCGGCGTGGTTGACATGTTTCAGACAAGCCATACGATTCGACGGCTATACCCGGTCTTGGGGCATTTCCGGTATCTCTTGGAATCAGTGCGTCCGGAGATACAACAGTATTTTGTGGAATCGGAAACCAGCGGTGTGCCAATTCCACGGGAGTTCCGGACATTGGTCTATCAGCGTGCTAAAGGTGCACGCGACACACGTCCATTCGGGACTATTTTCGATGTTAATCGACCGGGGTACGAATGGGTCAACCACTCGTTGGCACCCAGGCACGCTGCCAACTTGCATCCCAGAGTCAAGTTTGGCGGCGCTGAGTGCAGCAAGCCGTACATGGCGTCACCGCTGAATATTTCTGCTATGAGTTATGGGGCATTGAGCAAGAACGCGATTTTGGCCTTGAACAAGGGTGCCAAGCTGGGCGGGTTTTCTCACAACACTGGCGAAGGTAGCTTAAGTCCCTACCATCTCGAGCACGGCGGCGACATTGTGTGGCAAATTGGCACGGGGTATTTTGGTTGTAGAGATGAAAACGGCAATTTTGATGCGGAATTATTTCGTGAAAACGCTGCTCGTGATGCTGTCAAGATGATCGAGATCAAGTTGTCACAGGGTGCGAAGCCCGGTCATGGCGGCATATTACCCGCGGCTAAACTTACGGAGGAGATCGCCAAAATACGCCATGTTCCTATGGGAGCAGATGTGGTGTCGCCACCAGCGCATTCATCATTCTCAAACGCGACCGAGTTAATACAGTTTGTCAGAAATCTACGTGAGCTCTCCGGTGGTAAGCCCGTTGGGTTCAAGTTGTGTATCGGACGGCGAGATGAGTTTCTAGCGATTTGCAAAGCAATGCTGGAAGGCGATATTTATCCCGATTTCATCACAGTGGACGGCGGCGAAGGGGGCACCGGTGCAGCACCCACCGAAATGACCAATTCGGTGGGCACACCCCTGCGAGACGCGTTGATTTTCGTGAACAATGCGTTGATCGGTATTGGTGTGCGGGACAAGCTGCGTATCATCGCCTCCGGGAAAATGTTCTCTGCGTTTCATATCCTGCGCGCAATGGCGCTCGGTGCGGATACGGTCAATTCCGCAAGGGGCATGATGTTGTCTCTGGGCTGCATTCAATCGCGGTCTTGTAACACTGACCAATGCCCAACGGGCATTGCTACGCAAAACGCATCACGAACAAAGGGCCTCGTTGTGGCGGACAAGGCGACCCGTGTGGCCAACTTTCATGAGCAAACGGTTGCTAATCTGGCGGAATTAGTTGCGGCGGCGGGACTTGACAGCATTGAGCAGTTGAGCGCCAAACACATCAATCGACGCGTACAAGGTACGGACGTCAAAACGTACGCGGAGCTGTATGCGAGCATTACGGAAGGGTGTCTGTTGTCTTCCGATACAATTCCCGAGAATTGGGCGGAGGACTGGCAAGCTGCAAATTCAGGCGCCTGGTAATTGGGAGTTAGGTACCACGCGTCCAGATGATGCCCCGATTCATCAGGTACAAAATGTTGGCGCTGATAAGAACAAAGAGAAACCGAACCGACGAATCAATCCATAGTGGCGGTGGCCAGTCGATCGACAGCAAAGTATTGAGTGCGATTATGAGTAGCACCATGCTGGTCGCAAACGTCGTCGCTTTGCCAATAATTGTTGGACGCAACGGACCCGGTCCTCGCACAAAAAATAGGATGAGCACGCCAATCAACAAGATGGGATATCTCACGACCAGCAATAACAGCAGTGCTCCCGGAATAGCGCCGGCCAGATATAAGCCGAAAGCCAGAAACGTGAGTAGCGCAAGGTCAGCCAGAGGGTCAAGCATGCCGCCCATACGCGTGCAGAGTTTTTGACGGCGGGCGACCCACCCATCCAGTAGATCGGACAGTGATAAGCCAGCCAGGAATAATGCGAAGATTTGTCCGGCCACTGGTTGGACTGGTACCTGCAGGCACGGCCACAAAACCAGCGGTGCCAACGCGAGCCGAATAAAACTCAAGCCGTTAGGCAGCAACAGACTTTGCTGCGGCACACCATGGCTATCATCGACCATGCCAAGGTGAGTGAGGACGAAGAAAACCACGCCTGCGTACCAGGGAAACCACAACAGCAAAGCCGTCAGAGCCTGCTCGATTGTCTGCAACCACAGCGTCAACAGGATAATACTGGTCCCCATTGCTGCAACAATAATTGCCCAGAACCAGAAGGATTGCGTGCGGGCGGGGGACTTTCTTATGTCTTCGAGCGATCGAGTCCATGACCGAGACAGAAGTGTCCGCCAGGCGCGAAGGCTATAGTGGTTACGAGCGACCTCGTCGATCAGTTCTTGTGTAAACGCTGATACTTTGTCTGGCATTTTGCGAGGCTAACGGGATTTCACGTATATTGGTACTGGCAGAAGGTAACTATTGTTGATGCATCGTTCGATGAAACTCCTCAAAGAATACACAACCCTCGCACCCATATACGACCAACGCTGGTCAGCCTATCTGGACGCGTCGTTGCGTATGACTTTCGAGAAAATAGCCAATCTGCCTGCTGACCGCGTGCTGGACGTTGCCTGTGGAACTGGACGGTTATTGGAAATAATGTCCCAGCGAACGGATCTCTCAGACTTGGTTGGGGTCGACAAGGTGCCAGCGATGCTCAATGTGGCAAGACGCAGGCTCGGCGAGAGGGCAAGCCTCGTCGAATGTGACGCCGCGCAACTGCCGTTCGATGATGCGGATTTTCAGCTGGTAACCTGCACAAATGCTTTGCATTACTTCCCGAACGTCGATGCGACATTGCGAGAAATTCGACGGGTAATATCCCCGAACGGTAACCTGGTTATCACAGACTGGTGCCGAAACTACGCGTGGATGAGAGTGTTGAATCGCATTTTGCCTTGGACTCGATACGCCCATACGCACACGCTTAGCAGCAACGAACTCGAGCAAAGTCTGTCCCAGGCCGGTTTTAGTATCAACAGCGAAACCAAGGGAAAAATAGACTGGTTTTGGGGTCTGATGACTGTTCACGCCACCCCGGTCTGATATGACCCGCGGTCTTAAGGGTCGACTACACCCTTCTCGATTCCTGACCAGACGAATCCAAAGTTCGCCTTGCTACCTTTCGGTTGAGAACGATCAACAGAATCAGGACGACGCCCCATTGTGTCAGGCAGGTCATTACGCTAAACGGATCGAACGGATCGAACCAGCGATCCGGAGCGTAAACGCTGGCTGCCTGATAGAGCCACCAGCCCAGCAGCACGACGGCGAGTGTCGGGATAACGAAGCGAATCATCGTGTCCCATAAAGGACCCGCGTTCCAGTCATCCGGCAGGTTGTCGATATTCTCCGTACGAAAACGGATAGCGCCGTGTCGTATGACGGCGAAAGCGACAAATGCGCCCGAAATCATCAATGCGACGCCCCAGACGAAATCCTGGTTGGCGAAAAAGTTGAGGTTGATTGCCGAGGGAACTCCCAACGTGAAACCGACAATACAAACAGCGAGAATCGCGTGACGTCGTGCGATGCCAAGATCGACGAGTATTCGTGTGCTTAGTTCGATCATTGCGATAAGGGAACTGAAGGCAGCAAACGCCAGACCCAGAAAAAACAATACGGCAAATACGTTGCCGGCCGGCATCTTCGCGAATAGCTGCGGCATCCAGATGAACGTCAGCCCGGTGGCTGCAGGACCGCTGGTCTGCATGACGGCCAGCACCTCGGCTTTGCTCATTTGAGCGCCGAGTATTGCGAATACCGTGCCGAATATGACGACAGCTGCCAGCAGTGAAACGGTGTTGTTGCCGACCCCGGTAATGATTGCGTTTTTTACCACCCCATGTCGGCTTTGCATGTAGGCGCCGTAGGTCAGAATGAGACCCCAGCCAGCGCCAGTGTCCCAGGCGTTCTGCGTTAGCGCCTCGAGCCATATCTTTGGTTTTGACAATGTCGACCAATCCGGAGTGAACAGGAAGGCGATGCCATCAGCCGATCCATCCAGTGTCAGCGTGCGTACAACTGAGATGAGGACGATCAGCAACAGCGCCGGGATGAGTACAAAGTTGGCGCGCTCGATCGATTTTATGCCGTTCCAAACGACTATCGCGCCAAGGCCCATAGCCAGCGCATGAAATGCTACTGGAAGGCCGCCACTCTGGAATCCGTCCCAGATGCTTTGTGCGGCCTCTGCACTGAGTGGCAGTGGCTCAGATGCCATCCTGATCAGGTAGTAGACGCACCAGCCGGCGACTACGGAGTAGTAGAACATGATGGCCGTCGCAACGAAGCCGACGAAGGCACCCATCCACGCGAATTTTTCTCCGGCGATCTTGGCGAACGTTCCGATAACGCCCATACGACCTTTGCGCCCGAGAGCATACTCCGCGATGATCAGCGGCACGCTCCAGACAAACAGGAAGATAATCCAGGCGACAAGAAATGCGCCGGCACCGTCTTCACCGGCGTTCTGGGCGGCAATGCGTGGAAATCGCCAGATGTTGCCCGTGCCGACGGCGATGCCAAGTACGCACAAAAGCAGTCCCAAGCGGGAGGAAAACCGTTGATCCGTTTGATTCGTCAAGAAGAGCGCCTATATTGGTGGTCGCCATGATAGCAAACGACGTTGCGATGTGATTGCTTGCACGGTGCCCTGTTCGGCCAGTTTTTGCCACTTTGGGTTTTACCCCGTTACCACGGACCGTTCAGTTAGGTCCTAATGTCCGGTTTTCATACTGTACTGGACTGAGATATCCCAAGTAAGTGTGACTCCGTTTTCGGTTATAGAACCGCTCGATGTAATCAAAGATATCAGCCTTCGCTTCCTCCCTGGTTTTATATGTTTGTCGTCTCACCCGTTCGCGTTTGAGCAGTGAGAAGAAGCTCTCGACAACTGCGTTGTCGTAGCAACTACCGCGCGGACTCATGCTGCATTCAATGCCGTTTTGCTTAAGCACGTCGCGGAAGTCATCGCTGGTATATTGCGCTCCACGATCGGAGTGATGCAGCAATGTACCTTGTGGTTGTCGATAGCCGAGTGCCATCGTTAATGCGTCAACCGGCAAGTGCCGACCGACACGATTGTCCATCGACCAGCCGATAATGCGACGCGAGTAGAGATCCATCACCACCGCCAGATACAGCCAGCCCTGCTTGGTCCACAGCTGGGTGATGTCGGACGCCCAGCGTTGATTGCGTTCGTCCGCCCTAAAGTCCTGTTTGAGCAAGTTCCTCGCAACCGGGTGTTCCGGGGCATCGTTAGGTGACCGCCTAAAGCAGCGCTTAGGGCAGCCTTTCAGGCCGTCAGCCCGCATCAGCCGGGCCACTCGATGACGTCCGACATTCTCACCGAGCTCGAGTAACTCACGTTGGATCTTGCGAGCACCGTACACGCCGTTACTCTCCAGATGGATCTGCCGGATCAGCAACATCAACTCCCGATTACGACGCGAGCGTGCGCTCTCCGCTCGCTGCAGCCAGCCGTAAAAACCGCTGCGAGACACGTTCAGCAGCTGACACATCCTCCGGATAGATAGTTGGCGGCGACGTCGGTGGATACACGCGTATCTCACTTCGACTCCTTGGCAAAGTACCGCGCCGCTTCTCGTAAAAAATCTAGTTCCTGTTCTGCTTTCTTCAGTTTGCGCTTAAGTTGCAGCAACTCCTGATCGCGGGCTTTGCCCTGGCCGGGGAATGCTTCTTCATCGCCGTGCTCCCGAACCGCTTCGCGCCAACGACGGAGTTGCCGCGTACTGACACCCAACTCCTCGCACACCAATGCATCGCTAACACCGGGCTCATCAGCTCGGTTCAGCGCCTGTCGTTTGAACTCCGCGCTATATCGTTTCCGTCTTGCCAAGTCCCACCTCCAAAGCGCATTATCGCGCTAAAGTTAGTGGCCCGAAATATTGGGGCCAGACCAGACTCCAGCCGTTCGAATGATAAGATAACGAACGACGGCTAGTGACCCAAAGCAGCCGGGCAACCTCTACTTTCGATATAGTTCATATGGCATGAAATTTACGCTGAAACTCTCGCTGTTCGTCCTCGGTGTTGCCGCATGTAACGCAAAGCCGCCACCAGTTAATGACTTCATTGATCTGACAGCCAACGACTATGCGCAGCAATGGATTGACGAGATGTTTATTGCTGAGAATCCAAATCTCACCGAATACCGATTTGTTAAGGTAAATAGCGACCCATTGGTCAATAACATCAAGAATATTCAAGTTCGATTATTGAGCGACGAAATCGTAATAGCGACAAGAACGACAGGAAAAGCGAACGACGAATCAAACTACTGGACCGGCCGCATTGATGGAACGTTGGGTAGCCGTGTGGAAATTCTACGGACGCACAATCCGTTTTTAAGAGGCTACATAGTCGTCGGTGACCGATGTGAGTTTTTTGAGAACGCTATGCCCTATGCGGATAGCATCATGTACAGAATCACAATGCCGCAAAGAAGCTTTTCTTCTCAGGCCGATATTCTTCCAGACGCGGACCTTGCCGTCGCGGATGATGCAGCGTGGAGATGTCGAGTCGACTCGCTACCGGCAAGCGCCTATCGAATTGTAAGACTTGATGCTGAGGTGTGGCGGGCCAAAATAGAAGAGCTTGAACTAACAGGCGCGACCGAAATGCGCTTTTTCGATGATACTAGATACCGGGTATTGAAGGCGGGAACTGCCTATCCTCGAATTGGCGACGATGAACTCAGCAGCATGAGTTTGCACAATTTCGGAGGGAAGGCGGGGTTTCGTGGCGGCGTGAGATCGAGACAAACCGGAGCGGTGCGAGTATCCGCATTGGACGATTCCGGGCTGTACGCGATCTGGGTAATGCACCCGAATTTTAGAAAACTAATAGACTAGCCGGGTATATCTCAACGAAAGTAGTTGACAGTATTGAACGGCTGCTCTTGGCCGGAACCCGCCGCCCAGGTGTTAAACTGTTGAGCGACGGCTGCTGACCCGAAGCAGCCCATCGTAGCATTGAAGTAAATATCGTCTATTTTACTAATTCGGCGGAGCCAAACCTGTGAAATTGAAACTCGCGCTCGGGGCAGCGATCGTCGCTGCTGCACTTTATGTGTACTACAACATGAATTCAGTTCCTCACTCAGCACTTGCCAATGAGGATGCTCAAGTTAGCCAGCTTGAAGACGTCGAGGGCGAATCAGCAACCGACATTCCTTTGCCTACACAACACCTAAGTCCTACGGTGCAATTACCCACCACCGAGGAGTCTCCGGTGGCAGGCACAGCTTCAGAGATAAATACAGAAGACCATTTCGAGCTATCAATCGAAGTAAAGGAGAAAATCGAAGCGGCGGTCTACAACCTTGTTTCCGGTGTGGAGATGCCAACATATGGTTACGTTAACGACTTTTCTTGCGAATCGAATGCTTGTTCAATGGGAATCCACCTGACGGAAACGTCAGGATTGATGAGCAACGCGGCGAAGGTAATGACTAACCTAAATACAGCCTTGCTTTCCACCGGCGCAACTAGCGATGTACAGGTAGGGATGGTATCAGTCAGCCCCAACGATAGCGGAGAAGGTGTCATTCGATTGGTTACCATGGAACGACGCCCTAGCAAATTCAATGTCTCTGCCGACGACACGACTGGAGCATTCACGATCACTACAAACGAGGGCACGAAAGATGATTCCGCGTCTCAATGAAGGACCGCTTGTGGCTGTTAGCTGCCCTCCAAGTCCGGTCGATTCTGAGGAACTGAACGATCGCTTTCGACGAAATCAGACATTCGTTCCCGAGCTTCGGAAATTTCACGGCTGAGCGTCCGTTTTGCGCCCGAAAGCAGCTGTTCGAGTGATAAACTTCTGAGAGGCTGCTACTGACCCATAGTGGTCGTTCTCGATCATCCACCAAAATGCGTGAATGACAATTCGGACATTTCCTTGTTGCGTCTACTGCTGCAGAGAGCAAAACCACCGGAGGCTACATTGCCTAACTACATTCGAAGCGTGAGAGTCCTTGTTTGTCTGTCTGTTCTTGTCGCCTCTGTTCCACTTGCTGTGGCCGCGCCAGGAGGTGATGACAAACCCAATATTGTCCTTGTCCTGATGGATAATTTCGGTTACGGCGAAATTGGTGTTTATGGCGGCGGCGTTTTGCGCGGGGCGCCAACGCCCCGAATTGACAGTATTGCCGCTGAGGGATTCCAGCTGACCAACTTCAATGTCGAAGCGGAGTGTACTCCGTCGCGTACCTCGCTGATGACTGGTCGTTACGGGATACGTGCCAGGCAGCGGCCTGATGGCCCTCCAAGGGGTATATGGTGGGGCATCACCCAGTGGGAAATTACACTAGCGGAAATGCTGTCCGATGCTGGTTACGCGACGGGCATGTTCGGAAAATGGCACTTGGGAGACACCGAGGGGCGTTTACCAACAGACCAGGGTTTCGACGAGTGGTATGGAATCCCCAATTCATCGGATCGAGCGTTCTGGCCGGATAGCGATAGCTGGCAGGAAGGAGCTCATCCGGATCTTGAGTTCACCTATGTGGTGTCGTCAAAGCGAGGCGAAACGCCTAAGAAACTGGAAGTGTACGGCCGCGAGAAGCGTAAGACGATCGACCGGGAAATCACCGATCACGCCATCGATTTCATCAAGCGCAGGGCCAAAGCGGAGCAGCCTTTCTTCGCTTATCTTCCCTATACGCAAACCCATGAACCAGTCGACGCCCATCCCGATTTTAAAGGGTCGACCGGAAACGGAAGTTTCGCAGACGTTCTTGCCCAAACGGATACCTACGTGGGCGAGCTCCTTGATACGATCGATGAGCTTGGGCTTAAAGACAACACTATCTTCATTTTTACGTCGGACAATGGGCGTGAAGGCATAACGAGATCGTTCGGATTCACCGGACCGTGGCGAGGAACCATGTTTTCTCCGTATGAAGGTTCCTTGCGTGTTCCTTTTCTGATCCGGTATCCCGGCAAAATCCCTGCCAAACAAGTCTCGAACGACATTGTCCATCTGGTGGATGTGTTTCCCACGCTGGCGAATTTCATGGGCGGCGATATCCCGCAAGATCGAATCCTGGACGGTCTCGACCAATCGGATTTCCTGACGCGTAAATCTGAGAAATCCGCTCGAGAATCCATCGTCATTTACATCGGTAACGAGCTTTTTGGTGTGAAATGGCGCAATTGGAAAATGCTTATCAAGGAGATTGATGAAGAGAGCTATGCAATCCGTAACATGGCCTATCCATCAATTTATAACTTAATCGTCGACCCAAAAGAAGAAGAACCCGAAAACTTCTATCTCGATGACACTTGGGTAGACGCTCCTTTATGGCAAGTCATAGTGGATCACGAAGCGTCCATCAAAGAAGATCCTGGCGCCCCGGACCCGTAGGTACCTGGTCCTACTGAACGACGGTGAGTTCATCCAGAAGGTGATCGGCATCGTAAACCACTTTCAAAGCCTCGAGAATGATGGCGGTATTTACCCCGACCGTTCGATTGTTGTCTTGGTTAAACCAGTAGTCGCCAGCGATCGAGTGAATGTTTCCATCAAATGCGAGACCGACCAGCGTTCCGTCTCCGGCAACGATTGGACTGCCTGAATTGCCGCCCGTAATGTCCGTGGTCAAGGAGAAGTTGAACGGCGTATCGGGATTGAGATCTTCGCGGGCTCGCGACCAGCTCGCCGGCAGCGAGAACGGCCGTTGACCGGTTGTGCGTTCGAAGAGGCGATTGGTGTGCGTGAAAGAATCAATCATCTCACCGTGTTCTTCCCAGCCTTCGACGGCGCCGTACGTTACGCGTAGTGTGAATGTCGCGTCCGGGTAGGTATCCGTGCCGTATATCCGGAATCGCGCGTCAGCGATTTTCTCTTCACCTCGAACGCGCGGCGCCTCAACGTCATTTTCGTAGCGAGTGCGCAGGGCACGGGCGTCAGGATCAATCGCGAGCGCCAATTGGATCATTGGATCGTCGCTCGCTTTGAGTTCTTTCTCATTGCCTTTCCAGAGTGATTCGCGGTACGCCGGATCGTCAAGGCGACTATCTTCAATCAAACTTGCAGCGAGCGACTCGGGGGATTCTTTTCCGAGAATCCGATGGACGTACTTACTATCAGGGCCGAGCCACTCGCGCATTTTATCGAGTGAAAAAGTAAGTCTGAGTTTTTCGTAGTTTTTGTCGATTGGCCGCGCAGCAAAAAGACGCTGTTCGATTTGCGGTAGTGCCGCGTCTGTGTAGGCGCGTAGTCGTTCATTGTTGGGCCGCTCACGTTCGGCGACACCACGCACTATTGTTCTGGCGTAACCGTACAATTCGCTATTGAGGGCAGCACTGTTCTCGATAAACAGGTGTTCTTCATACATGTTTTGATGGGCTTGTATTGCGTTATCGATCAGATTCCATGCGTCGCCGTAGGCAAGCTGCAGTTCGGGGTCCGCCGCGATCGATTTGCGTAGCTGGGCCTCTTGATCAGCCTTGATCGCCATCATTTCGTCGTCGTGCAATGCCTTCAGTTGGTTCCGCCGTACCTTGATGCCGTTTTCAATACCCAGGATGCGTTGTTGCACAATACGCGCCGCCTCGGGGCTAGTGTCTTTCCAGGCCAGCATACGGCCGCGTAATTCTGAGTAACGCAACAACCAAAGTGGAATTACGTCATCACGAAGCATCTTGAGTTGTGACGTTGTAAAGAGACGGTCTGTAGACCCGGGATGACCGGCGATAAAAACGGGCTCTGCGTCTTGTGGGCCGCTTTCGCGCCACCGCAGGTAGTTGGGCGTCGATGCGGGCTTGCCGTCTTCGTAGACGCGAAGAAATGACATATCGAGACACCAGCGTGGGAAATTGAAGTTGTCCGGGTCGCCACCAAACGCCGCAATATCGAGTTCGGGTGCGAATACCAGCCGTACATCGTCATAGCGCTTGTAGGTATAGATAAAATATTGGCCGCCGTTGTATAACGATACGGCCTCACACCGCAGCTTGTCGCCAGCCGCCTCTTCGCAGGCGGATTCGAGATCTGTAAGCTTGGCTTTGCGAGCTTCGTTTGCTTCGGCGTCCGCGAGGCCCCCGATAGTGTTGGCAATGTCGTTTGTAACGTTGTCGAGATTAACCAGCACCGAGACCTGCTGCCCCGGGCATTGAAGTTCTTCCTCTCTCGACTTTGCGATGAAGCCTTCGTCGGACAGGTTACGTTTATCGCTACTAAGATTTTGAATGCAACCCCATGTACAGTGATTATTGGTTAGTACAAGTCCATCGCCAGACGCGAAGGAGCCTGTACAACCATTCTCGAGTCTCGTGGTCGAGAGCTGCGCAGAACGTAACCATTCTTCATCAACATCGACGTTGTATTTCTCGGATACTCGACTCGATGGGAAATTGTCAATTGTCCACATGCCTTCGTCGGACCACGCCGCGAATGGCAGAGTAATAATAACGGCTACATACATTGATCCGCGCATAATGATCGCTCCCGATTCGATTCGCGACAGTCTAACAGCTTGGCTGCTTTGATACCGTCAATGCTCCCCTGCAAAGGCTAGACATTCGATCTGAACTTCGGTAAACAAATGGTTCCCGGTGTTCTATTACCCGAAGCGGTCATTCGAGACCTCGCGTTGATTGACGTTGCGCATGGAGTGAGAGAAGTGCTCGAGAAATATCGTATTGGATTGACCGTTGCCTTCTTGTTGGGGATTACAGCATGTGGCGGCGGGTCCTCTGACAGTGCATCCGCAGGACAGGACGTTTGCGGCGGTTTCGGACTATGGCAATCGTCGCCTTTTACTCTGCCGTATACGATTGGCCAAACCTATCGCGTCAATCAGGGAAATTGTTCTGGATTCGGACATTCCGGGTTTTGGCAATACGGCTACGATTTTGATATGCCAATCGGAACCGTAGTGACCGCCGCGCGAGACGGGGAGGTAGTTCACGCCCAGGATGGTGCGACCGACGGAGACCGGACGCGAACCAATCTGATCACTGTCGAACATGCTGATGGCTCAATCGCGCTGTATTCGCACCTCACACTTAATGGTGTTCACGTGATCTCAGGACAGCAGGTCCTCGCCGGCGATTCTATCGGTCTCTCCGGTGAAACGGGCAACACGGGTGGACTGCCACACCTGCATTTTTCGCTGCATCCCTGCCGATCACTGCCCGGTCTTCCGGGTACGGACAGCTGTCCGTCGATGCCTGTGAACTTCCGCAATACAGATGCCAATCCGGAAGGTCTAATCAGAAACAGGAGTTACCAAGCGCTATTTTTCTAGGCGGTCGTTCGCGACATTGCCTATACGAATCAGCAAATCATAGTTTTGAAATATACCCGGATGGCGACAGTAACCTGCGTTGGGCTAGAATGACGGCTACGGACCCAAAGCGGATGCTCGCATTTTGCTCGGAATAAGTGCGTTAAGCTGACGTCTTGCGAGATAAATAGTAGTTTTCCGGCTGAGAAAACCAGAACCAGTTACAACTATCGGAGCAATCATGTCTAACTACATCGACGGATTTGTATTGCCCGTTTCGCGCGATCGCCTGGACGAGTATAAGCTTCTTGTTGAAGCGGCTGCAGACATTTGGAAGGAACACGGCGCGCTCGATTACAGGGAATTTGTCGGCGACGACTTGATACGTGACGGAACGCGCTCATTCACTGATCTCGCAGCCGCAACCGATGGTGAAGTCATCGTGTTCGGGTGGGTGGAATTTGAATCACGTGCGGCACGTGACTTGGCAAATGATAAGGTCGCGGCTGACCCAAGAATGGCGGATTTGATCAAATCATCAAACTCAGGTTTTGATGCCGAACGGATGGCATACGGCGGATTCCAGTCGTTAGTTCAATTATCTAACACCAACGCCGGATAACAAATCGCTTCACTTACTGACTCGCACCGGCCGCTTCGGGCCGGAACCAGTCGGTCGGGTGATAGACTAGCGAACGACTGCTGCTGACCCAAAGCAGTCGTTGAAGAGCAAAGTTGCGGAAACAATATGTTGTGGATCGCAAGCGAGATTTGTTACTACTTAGGCCTAACGTTTGCGGCTTTGTTGGTGCCAACTATTACGTTCATTCTGTGGGTTATGAGCTTGGTAGATAGGGCTGACCCCAACTATTGGTATCTTCTTTTCGCATGGGTATTTTCAGTGCTGATATTTCTGACGGGTGTAGGGATCAAACGCTGGATTCTCTAACCCGAATGTCTCCTTCTTAGTCCAGCCCCGGTTTGGTGGACGCCTTTAAAAGTGCGCGATAATGCGTAAGGAGGTGTCACATGACAAAGAAGAAATACCGACGATACAGTCCCGAGTTCAAGCGACATGCGTTGAAGCGAGCAAGCGAAGATCG
>JAJFKV010000033.1 GCA_021773055.1 Woeseiaceae bacterium | reverse complement strand
ACGTTTGGCCGGAGGCTTCGTGCCGCCGGGGTGAGCTTCGAGGATCGGCAGGACTTGCTCGGTCATCGGTCTGGTCGGATGACAACGCACTACTCTGCAGCAGAGCTTTCGAAGCTCATCGAAGCAGCAAATAGTGTGTGTGAAAGAAGTGGTAACAGGCCCGAACTGGTAGTTTTGCGACGCATTAGCGTCAGTTAGGTCACGCAAAACTCACGCAAGGGCTTTTTTTGGAAAAGCTTGGAGACAACGCAAGTTGTTGAAAAGAATGGTGGCCAGGGGCGGATCAGTTCGCGAAGCGAACTAAGACGGCGCAGCCGCCCGGAGGGTGAGGATCGGCCCGAGCCGATTCGAGTCAATCGAACCACCGACACGCGGATTTTCAGTCGCAAAATGGATCGCCTGAGGCTTTATATTTCAAAGAGTTACCGGGGCGTCCGTTGCCCAATTTGCAGTACGATGCAGGACTGTGCACAGCTCATTCACGCAAAACTCACGCAGGGCTTCATCACGAAATCCCGATGAATATCTGTGCCTATTTGATGGGCGGGCATTGCTTATCCAACCCCGATGAGGCATTCTATATTCTGGATTCTCGAATATAGAACACTATTATGAGTCTTAAGTCACAGGACGTTCTCGTCCTTCTAAAGCTCGTCGCCCGACGTGACCAGCCATGGACCTATAACTCTCTGGCGACTGAGCTCGATCTCAGCCCTTCCCAAGTACATGCTGCCGTTCAAAGAGCGATAAAGTCAGATTTGGCTTACGAAACCGACGACCAGATACGCGTGCACGTTAGAAACCTTGAAGAGTTTCTGGTTCACGGCATGCGCTACTTCTTTGTTCCCAAGAAAGGGGCAAAGAGCAGAGGAATGGCCACCCTGACGAGCGCCCCTCCATTCGCGGCTCTATTTCTGGATGACGACGAGCCGGTAGTGTGGCCAGATTCTTCCGGCGATGTCCGGGGCGAGTCGCTAGCGCCCTTATACAAATCCGCACCAAATGCCGCCCGACGTGATCCCGAACTCTACGAGCTCTTGGTCATCGCCGACGCGCTACGCGCAGGACGTACTAGAGAAAGAATGTTGGCGGCTAAGGAACTCAAGAAAAAACTCAAGAATTATGGCTAGAACGCAAAACCCGAACATCGAAATTCTGGAATTGGCGGCAGTGGCACTCGGGCCGATCTGCGATGAACTTGTGTTCCTGGGCGGATGTGCGGTGGGTCTTCTGATAACGGATTCAGCAGCACCTCCTGTTAGGGTTACTCGTGACGTAGATACCATCACGGAAATCGCGTCGATAACCGAATACCACGAAATGGGAAAACGGCTGCGCGACCGTGGCTTCGAGGTAGACCCCTCAAGAGATGCGCCGACCTGTCGCTGGATCGGCCACGGAATACTACTCGACGTGATGCCTACGGACGAGAGTATCCTGGGCTTCTCCAATTACTGGTACGCCAGCGCAATCAAAACCGCTAGGCGGTTTGTACTTCCAAATGACATGAGCATTCGTCTAATCAACGCTTCACACTTTCTGGCCACGAAACTTGCGGCTTTCGACGGGCGTGGTGAAGAAGACTATGTGATGAGCCATGATTTAGAAGATGTCATCTGCGTGATCGACGGTCGACCTGGCATGGAAGATGAAGTCAGGGGATCGGCAACAGACTTGCGACAGTACATATGTGGCCGGCTGAAGGACTTGTTGAAGAAACGGGCGTTTCTTGAAGCTCTTCCGGGCCATTTGCCGGGAGATCCCGGTAGCCAAGCCAGGTTGCCCGGCCTCGTTACAAAGCTTGAGAGACTGGCGGGAAGGCCTCTCTAACCAAGGCTGACAACCAGATCTTCCCTGAACCCGGAACGGCGATTCTCCCCAGGATATCCGCCAGGATTGCAGATAATCCGAGTATCAAATAACTCATAATCGCAAGGCACGTGGGTATGCCCGTGAACCCACAATTCGGGCCGATACTTCTCGATCACATCTTCCAGTCGGCTGGCGAATGCCGGGTTCAAGGAGTCGTTCGCGTATCGTTTTGCGACGGAGGTCGAGGCTGGGAGATGGTGCGTGACGACGACTGTCGGTCCATTGAATTCTTTTTTCAACTCGCCCTTGAGCCACGCTTTGCTCGCTTCATGAAGCTCGACGGAACATTCCGGCGTAAATCGTCGCCAGCCATTCTGGATCGACGCGAAGTCTTCGATCAATCCCTTCGCCCGTCGCCTTGCGAACCAGGCCTCCCCTTCACCGTGCAGATTAAAGTCGGTCCACAGCGTACAGCCCAGAAACCGAATGCCTTTGAGTTCGAGCGTATCGTTATTCAGGACGTCGATGTTTGCGGGCGCGGCTGCCTTCAGCTCGTCGGTCAAGCCGATGTCGTGATCATAGAACTCATGGTTTCCCGGCACGTAGACTACCGGCACCTTCGGAAACCGGCGAGCCGCCCACTCGATGCCACCCAACCCAACACCAATATCGCCGGCCAGAATCACGAGATCAGCGTCGGTTTCGGGGGGTGCAAAGTCAGCGAATTCAGTGTGTAGATCGCTAAGAATGTGAAGCTTCATTACAACGGGCATCAGGTAGTTTCGCCAAACCCTAACACCCGACATACGTCACGATGCAAGATCC
>JAJFKV010000032.1 GCA_021773055.1 Woeseiaceae bacterium | reverse complement strand
CGTCTTGCCGTGGTCAACGTGACCAATCGTGCCTACGTTTACGTGCGGCTTGTTTCTCTCAAATTTCTCTTTAGACATGATCCCTTTCCTGCGCCTAAGTTAAAAACCGTTTAAAAATATTCGCGCGTAAGTCGCGCTCCTACTCTTGTCCATCCTGGAGCCCACACCCGGATTTGAACCGGGGACCTCTTCCTTACCAAGGAAGTGCTCTGCCCCTGAGCTATGTGGGCAATTCTTTATACGGACATCCCAGCGGTCTAATCACTTCCTTCCAAATTTGGAGCGGGTGATGGGAATCGAACCCACATAATCAGCTTGGAAGGCTGAGGTTCTACCGTTGAACTACACCCGCCTGTTTATTTACCAAAATCATCCGTAAAAACTGCTTGGCCATGACCCTTCTATATAGGCATGACCATAAATTGTTCATTTTGCGTCATTACCAGCCTTCGATTTGCGCCTTTATCCGGCGTGCAAAAATCCTGACAGTCTTCGCTTATTAACTGTCTGGATTCCATTATCAAATCGTTGTCTGGTGGAGGGGGTAGGATTCGAACCTACGTAGACATAAGTCAGCAGATTTACAGTCTGCCCTCGTTGGCCGCTTGAGTACCCCTCCGCGCACGCAAGCCGGGCATTGTCTAACCACACGCCCCTACTGTCAACAGCTAAACGACTGATTTTTGATATTTCTGCTCAGGCTGCGAATTGGGCCAAGATCCTTGCTGATGGCGGTTTTCAGCCAAAATTCGGAAATTGTCAGGCAGTTTTCGCCCAGTGCCATGGTTCGTAGACAAATCCTTGCACATTTTCCCGCGGATAACTCATCGAAAATCCGAATTTAGCGGCATTTTTCTGCAGCCATATAAAAGCATCGGACGACTCGAATTCCTCGCTCAGCGGCCGGGTCCCCGGTGAGGCTATATCGATCGCCCGGCCCGTGTGATGCTCGCTGAACCCAGGCGCCGCATTGACCTTCAAAATATCGCTAACTGGTTGACCGTTATCGAGTTTTCTTCGAATCAAGCCGGCTTGATACTCGACGCTGCGGAATCCGGAGACAATCTGCAGGATAACGCCAGCAGCTTGTGCCGTCGCCTGCATTTCCTGCCAGCTGGCCGCCGTTTCAGGTGTCAGGCACTGCATTCGACCGTCGAGATTAACCCCGACGTCGAGCAAATCGAGCGCCTCCTCGAAAACCGGCCTGGCGCCATCACTGCCATAGTCTTGCGGAATACCAAGTTCCAGGTGAAGTTCGCGTAGCATAGGCGGAATTGTACCCCCGAGGCGAGCTTCGCGCTGCCAGCAAGAAGCATCCATGACAACCGACCAAATTTACCAGCAGGATTCTGAAGAAAAGCCGTTTCGCTTCAATGGTGACGTCGCGAAAGTATTTCCGGATATGCTGAAGCGCTCAATTCCGGGCTATGCGGCGACTATCGAGGCGATCGGCTCGCTCGCGGCTCGCTACGCGCAGCCCGATACCAACTGCTACGACCTGGGCTGCTCGCTTGGCGCAGCGACCCTCGCGATGCGCCAGGGAATCGATAAGACCGGCTGCCAGATAACCGCGGTAGACGCCGCGCCTGCCATGACGGCACGCTGCCGGGAGATCATAGCCGAGGATGACCGGCAGTTTTCACCCGCGACCACCGTCAATATTGTTGACGCGGACATCCGTGACGTCGAAATAAAGAACGCCTCAATGGTGGTGCTGAATTACACCCTGCAGTTCCTCCTGATGGAAGACCGACAGGCTTTGATGCGCTCCATCCATGACGGCATGAACGAGGGTGGGCTGTTGTTGCTGTCCGAAAAGGTCGTCGATGAAAATGCCGAGATGGAGCAATTGCTTTTCGACCTGCATCATGAACACAAGCGTCGCAACGACTACAGTGCGCTGGAAGTCAGTCGCAAACGCGCCGCGCTCGAGAATGTACTCATCCCTGAAACAGTCAAAGCGCACCGCGACCGCCTCGCCAAAGCAGGCTTTCGCCTGTCCGCGGTTTGGCTTCGTTATTTCAACTTCGTCTCGATCATCGCAATAAAGTGATCAACGTCGAAAAACTCGCAGAGTGTCTGCGCGCTATCGGTCTGGACGACTGGCCAGAAGCTCTTGCGCCGCTCATTGGTGAACGGCTTTCCGCCGACGGCCATGGCGACTACCGGCGGTGGGCTGAGGTCGTAGCGGCGCTCAGTGCGCAAAGGCCCGGAACAGATGAGAGGCGCGAACTGCTGTTGCGGCTCGCACCGTGGCGAAAAGGACCTTTCGATGTAGGCGGCGTACAAATCGAAGCCGAGTGGCGAAGCGATCTGAAGTGGGCCCGCTTTAAGGAATCGATAGCGCCGCTGCATGGCCGCAACGTGCTGGATGTTGGCTGCGGCAACGGCTACTACGCGCTACAGATGCGTGAGTCCGGCGCCCAATCCGTCATCGGCGTCGACCCCACCGTGCTTTACGCCATGCAGTTTCTTGCCGTAAACGTGTTCGAGGACGACCCGGGAGTCTTTGTATTGCCTGCCCGCCTGCATGAGTTGCCGTTGCCGGCGCGGAAATTCGACACAACGTTCTCAATGGGTGTGCTCTATCACCAGCGCTCGCCGATCGACCACCTTCGACAATTGCGACAAACGCTGCGAGTCAATGGACAACTGGTGCTCGAGACGATTTACCTCCCCGGTGACAACGCCTTCGCCGCTACGCCAGAAGATCGATACGCACGTATGCGAAATGTCTGGATGCTGCCGAGCATCGCTGAGCTAAGTACATGGCTAGCGCGCTCCGGTTACAAGGACATCGAAGTGATCGACAAGTCCATGACGACTGTTGATGAGCAGCGGACCACCGAGTGGATGACCTTCGAATCCCTGCGCGATGCGCTGGACCCGAATGACCCAACACGCACAGTGGAGGGCTGGCCTGCACCGCACCGGGTGGTGATTACAGCCACGGCATCGTAGGAGCGTGCTTGTTTTAGTCTTACGGACAGAGTAATTTCGGTATTAACAGAAATTAGAGAAAATACCGATGCAAATGACACCCGCCGTTGAGAAGTACGTCCTGCATTGGGGTGAAATGGGCACCCGTTGGGGTACCAACCGGACCGTCGCACAGATTCAGGCACTGCTTTATTTATCACCCAATCCGTTGCGAGCGGACGAGATTGTTGATCTGCTGTCGGTTGCGCGCTCGAATGTCAGCACCAGTATTCGCGAATTGCAAAGCTATGGGCTCGTACGCATGACGCATCTGCTTGGCGATCGGCGCGATTACTTTGAGTCACTGCACGATGTTTGGGAGTTATTCCGCGTCATCATCGAGCAACGCAAGCAACGCGAGTTGAACCCAACGCTCGTCATGCTGAAAGCCTGCGCCGCCGAGATTCAAGAGGAAAAAGAAACGGACCCGGTGACCAAAGAGCGCATCAGGAACATGCTGCAATTCGTCGAGTCGACGAGTGACTGGTATGAGCAGATCAGTCAAATTCCGACCAGCACCTTGACCAAGCTAATGTCGCTCGGTACCAAGATCACAAAACTGGTTACAAAATAGAGCCGTTAATCCGGATTGGCGATAACGGCATTGACGCACGACGGCCAGGCAGTCATATCTCCCTTGTCGGTTTCTCGCATGACCCAGATTGCCTCAGTTAACGCCAAAGAGTCCGGACCACCGCTGATAGTGTCTGCCGGTCGATAGAAGTACCCGCCAGGCGCGTATTGCCAGAGTTTGGCCTCGCCATCCACACACTCGGCGTATTGCTGATTGCCTGTGACCAGGTAACCCTCCCGGACCGCGGCCGATGACTCCCACACCTGTGCTGCTCCGGTCGAAACCCGCACAAGCCAGGTTTTGGCGCCGTTGCCAGGGTCGTTGCGCAACTCTTTTGTGCTGACGCCGGCCTTGCCGGTGCTCTCCCATCTCAGCAAATCACTATTGATAATGATCGGTGACCGAATAACAGATTCCGGGTCAGTGTCGTTGACGAAGTACAGAATACGGGCGCCTTCCTTCGCGGACAGGTTGAAGCCGAGTGAACCGGCCGGCAGAAAAGCGTATCCCCCAGGTTCAAGCACGATGTCCGCCACAGCCAGTTCACCGGCGATGACATATATTTCCATCGAACGGCCCGGCACACCGCCACTCGTTCCCTGCCAGTCCTTCGGTAACTCGATCCGATTACTGGTTCGTCGCGTCAGTGGATCACCCGACAATTGCTTCGCCCTGACACCGGGCAAGCTGGCCATAAAGACATCGTCCAGTTCATCGACCTGAATGAAAGCAGGGTACGGAAGCTTGGGTGGTCCAGCTGCACATCCGCCAAGAACCGTCGCAACAATCAGTAGCCAGACGCTCAAATGTGATTTCATAATCGCTTTCCAAACGGCATGAACGCAGCTCCGGCACATCAATGCACTGCGCAGCCTAAAGTCGTCCTGACTAAAAAAGCCGCCCAGAAACTGGGCGGCATATTAAGCAAAAGATGTATTCGGCTGGTCTCAGGTCGCATTCGGATAAGTTGAAACATCGTTGTCGCAACAGTATTCGGCGTTCTCTGTTTCCCGGTTAGCAAACCACTTCGTCGTTGGCCACAAAGATTGCAGGTAATCCTTGTACGGGTGACGTGTTGAGAGGTTTCACGTATCACCCGCCTTCGAGTCATGCATCCGGCATGGCGGCGTGCCCGCTTGCCTTCCTACATCTAATCTCCGTGCGTACCAGATTGGTACGCACGGAATGCTACTACATATAGTATTGGAAGGCGAGAAAACCACTATATTTAGGTGTGTCGCGGAAAACATCGCAAAATTGACGACGAACAGACACAGAACAGGTAGCCTTCTGTGTTCACCTGCCAATGCGAGAACCAATGAGCGACCACGAAATGATAGCGGGACGATCAGCCAGTCAAAAAGTCGGGCTGTTGCTAGGGCCAGCGCTGCTGATAACCATGCTGCTAATCGACGCGCCCGACGGACTACCGCCCGAGGCATGGATAACGGCTTCGATCGGTATTTTGATGGCGGTATGGTGGGCGACGGAAGCCGTTCCAATCGCGGTCACCGCTTTGTTGCCGGTCGTGTTGTTTCCAATGTTCGGCGTGAGTTCCATTCAAGACACAACCGCACCCTATGCCAACAAAGTGATCTTCCTCTTTCTCGGCGGCTTCGTTGTCGCCTTCGCAATGCAGCGATGGAACCTACACCGGCGTATCGCACTGACAGTTCTGCAACATGCGGGCGGCAACGGTCGTTCTCTTGTCGGTGGTTTCATGCTCGCCAGCGCGTTGATCTCGATGTGGGTAATGAACACCTCGACGACCATGATGCTATTACCCATCGCGGTGTCGATAATCACAGTGATTCACAAGACCGTCGTGAGCCTTGACGAAAAAGCGAAAGAGGATTTTCAGTTTTCGTTATTGCTCGGTGTCGCCTACGGGGCGACGATCGGTGGCATCGCAACACTGGTTGGAACTGCACCGAACGCCATGTTCGCCGCCTTCATGCAGGAAAATTACGGCACCAGTATCGATTTTTCGAGCTGGATGCTGGTGGGTTTGCCGATGTCGGCAATGATGCTGCCGCTGGCCTGGATTGCGCTTACTCGTTGGGTGTTCAAGGTCGATTTCGTCACCTCTGGCGAAGGACGCGCTACGCTGAAGAAAATGAAAGACGACATGGGCACGATTACTGTTCCCGAGAAGCGCGTCGCGCTCGTCTTTCTGTTCATGGCCTTCGCCTGGGTTTTTCGGCCATTGCTGATCAAGATGCCGCCGCTTGCCGCGCTGGATGACTCTCTGGTCGCAATAGCTGGTGCCATCGTATTATTCCTTGTACCAAGTGGTCGCGAAGATGACCCCCTGTTGCTGCGCTGGAAATATGCGGAGCAGCTGCCTTGGGGAGTGCTGTTGCTGTTCGGTGGCGGTCTGACGCTCGCGGGCGCCGTGTCGCGAACCGGTCTTGCTGCATGGCTCGGCAGCAGCCTGCATGCCGTCGGCACCTTGCCGTTGGTCGTCATCGTGATCATGGCCGCGACGCTGATCATCTTCCTCACTGAGCTAACCAGCAATATTGCGACCACCGCAACGTTTCTCCCCGTTGTTGGCGCTATCGCGATCGAGGCGGGCTACGATCCAATAGTGCTCGCAGTACCCGTTACCCTAGCTGCGAGTTGCGCCTTCATGTTGCCGGTCGCGACACCGCCCAACGCCATCGTGTTTGGCTCCGGAATGTTAACGATCCCAAAAATGGCGCGCGCGGGCATTGTGTTGAACGTTGTTGGCATCGTCGTTGTATCGGCTGTCGCTTACAAACTCGCTCCGATGTTCCTGAGCTAATGTGGAGACAAAATTCGTGAGCAACGAATACGAAATCAGCAAACAGAACAGGGTGCGACAGCTTCGTGAGAAGGCGACGTACGATAAAGAAGCAGTACACGCTATCCTGGACTCTGCTTTGCTCGCCTCTGTTGGCTTTGTTCAGGACGGCCAAGCCGTCGTCGTGCCGATGCTGTTTGGCCGGGAAGGCGAAACCGTATTCCTGCACGGTGCTCGCAAAGCTCGCGTGATTCGATTGCTCGAAGAAACGGTGACGGCCTGCATGAACGTGACGCATGTCGATGCGCTGGTCTACGCTCGCTCGGCATTCAACTCATCAATGAATTACCGCTCGGCCACTTTGTTCGGCACACCTCGGCTCGTAGAGAATCCTGAGGATAAACTGCACGCATTACGTGTCATTACGGAATGCACCATGCCGGGGCGTTGGGATGAGTTGCGTGAACCACTCGAGAACGAGGTCAAAAAGACCGGCATCATTGCGCTGGATATCGAATCAGCATCGGCAAAGGTTTCGTCGGGCATGCCCGACGATGAAGACGCGGACTACGAGATTCCAGTTTGGGCAGGAATATTGCCGCTGGAGTCGGCTTTTAGGACACTGGAAAGTGATGATCAACTCATCGATGGCGTAACAGCGTCTGAAGCTGTCCGCGCGATGCAAAACAAACGACTGTAGGAGCGAGCGCAGGGAACGCTCCTACAGCAGTCCAGTGCTGTTCTCAGCTTCCAGTCGTAGAAGTGCTTCCTTTGTGTCGAGGCCGCCGCCAAATCCTGTGAGGTCACCGCCACTGCCGATCACCCGATGGCAGGGCACGATAATAGGAATTGGATTGCGGCCGTTGGCTGCGCCGACTGCCCGCATAGCTTTGGGCCGGCCAATTTGCCTGGCTATCGCGCCGTACGAAGTCGTCTCTCCGTACGGTATAGACTGCAGCGCCTCCAGGACACTGATCTGAAATTCGGTGCCACCGAGTTCCAGTGGCAAATTGAAAATTTTTCTATCACCAGCGAAGTACTCCGCGAGTTGTGTGCGGACGTTCTCAAATGGCTCTTCGTTGTAAATCCAGTCGGGTTCCGGGTCACGCCGCATGGCGCCCTTCGGAAAACCGATCATCGACAGCGCGGAGCCCTCACCGGCCAGTAATAACTCCCCAATCGGGGTATCAAAGTAACAGTAATACATTGGTCAACCTCCGGAGTTCACGCCGGAACTCCATAATAATAGTGCCGCATACGCTCGCCACGGGCGCCACGCTTCTGCGCGAGCTTTGAGTTCTGCGGGTTTTATACGATCGCGTTCGGGGGCATCGAATGCTCGTAACAAGCCGAGATCCGAATGCGGAAAAGCGTCCGGATTCTTCAAGGCGCGCATAGCGACATACTGCGCTGTCCATTCACCTATGCCTTTGATCGCGACCAACGATCGACAGAAGTCGTCGATATTCTGCGCAGGATCGAAATTAATTTGAGACGCTGCAACCGCTTTGGCCATGCGACGAATCGTATCCGCACGACTCCTGATAATACCCAGGTCACCGAGGCGCGCACGCAAGAGTTTTTCGGGTTGTGGAAAAACGAGGCTCGGTGTGGGGCCGCCTTCCAGGCCGGGAACGGTAATGGCAGTCGGCTCGCCGTAGCGTTTCGCGAGTCGGCCGGACAATGTAGTCGCTGCCGCCACGGAAACTTGCTGTCCCAGAATTGCTCGTACTGTCAGTTCAAATCCGTCCCAAACCCCAGGTACGCGGACGCCTGGCTGTTGCTGAATGAGGGTCTTAAGGTAACTGTCCCGCGCCAGGACCCTCGTTACATCATCAGGAGACGCATCAAGGTCGAAGATGGAGCGCACGCGCTGGACAATTGGCAATAGCGAACGGGTACCAGCGCCATGAACCGTTAGCGACACATTTGCACCGCTGTCATGCAGATCGATCACGCTATGGACACCATCGATGCTTACGCTACGCAGATACCTGCCATCCCTAACGACTTCAACATCAGGAATCGCCCTGGCGGCGAAAAAGTTCAGCAATTGCGAAAAGTCGAATGGAGCCCGGTAGGGAATTTCGACCGTGAGTCCAACGGAAGGCCTGGCGATCGCCCGTCGTCGCCGTAGTTCTCGCGGGGTTCGACCATAGGTGTTGCGGAACGCATCATTGAAACGCCGTGTACTGCCAAAGCCGGACGCGATAGCGATATCAGTCATCGGTAGCATGGTTTGATCGATAAGACGTTTCGCGAAGTGCAGCCTTTGCGTATGAGCAACTGCGAGCGGACTGGCACCAAGGTGTTTGTTAAACAAGCGACGCAGGTGGCGGCTGGTGACGCCGAGCCGGTCGGACAAATGCTCTATGTCGCCATCGTCCAATGCGCCGTCTGCAATTAGACGCAGACCGCGCTGCACTGTTGTTGAAGTACCCTCCCAGGCCGGGGTCCCGGGCGCACATTCGGGGCGGCAGCGTAAGCAGGGGCGATAACCCGCCTCACCTGCCGCTGCAGCCGTGGGATAGAAAGTTATGTTTTCGCTTTTCGGAGAGTTCGCCGGGCAAATCGGCCGACAGTAAATTCCTGTCGTTTTAACGCCTATAAAAAATCGCCCATCGAATCGGGCGTCACGCGACAATCGCGCCTGTTCGAAGGCGTCGTTTTGTGATGTGTCTGAATCCCGGAGCATGTGTAAAGTATACGCGCACTCCGGGTTCAGACTAGCCAGATTCGGACCTGTAGGATCGAATCTTATCAGGCGGCACTGCGAGCCTCGGTAGCGCCGCGTCGTTGCAGCCATTCTTCGAGATCATCAGCTCCACCGACGAGCGTTCCGCCAATGAATACCTGCGGATAAGTAATGCTCGATGACACGGCTCGAAGTGTCTGGTCCGTGTAATCACGATTGAGCAGCAGCTCCTCAAACTCAATGCCCGCGTCATGCAAGAGTCCTTTGGCACGAACGCAGAACGGGCAGCCATCTCGTGTGAACACGGCGACGTCCAATGGCAGTTCACCTTCCGGAGCCAGATACTTGAACATGGTATCGGCATCTGAAACACCGTACGGATCACCCGGCTCTTCTGGCTCGATAAACATTTTCTCAATCACACCATCGCGAACGAGCATTGAATACCGCCATGAGCGCTTGCCGAATCCGAGGTCATCTTTGTTTACGAGAAGCCCCATCTTATCCGAGAATTCACCATTGCCATCGGGCAGGAAAGTTACTCGATCAGCGTTTTGGCTGCGCTTCCATTCGTTCATGACGAACGCGTCGTTCACCGATACACAGACAATTTCGTCAACTCCGTTCGCCCCGAAGACCGGTGCAAGCTGGTTGTAACGTGGCACATGTGAAGACGAGCACGTCGGTGTGAATGCTCCGGGTAGTGAAAACAATACTACGGTCTTGCCAGAAAATATTTCGCTCGACGTAACGTCGACCCACTCATGATCCTTGCGTGTACGAAATGTAACGTCAGGGATACGTTGTCCTTCCAGGTTGTTCATCATTTTTTCTCCGGTCGATTAAGTTAAGCCAGCATGCTGCGTAGCATCCAGGCATTTTTTTCGTGAATTTGCAGTCGCTGTGTTAGCAGGTCCGCCGACGGCTCATCGTTCGCAGCATCGGCTGCAGGGAATGCCGCACGCGCCGTGCGGACAACAGCTTCTTGTCCCAGAGCGAGCTGCCGAATCATTTCCTCCGCTGTTTCTCCGCCCTGTGCCTCTTCTACCGAAGTCAGTTCAACAAACTCGGCGTAAGAACCCGGCGCCTTGATACCGAGCGCTCGAATCCGTTCCGCTATCTCATCAACGGCCAGCGCGAGCTCCGTGTACTGCGTCTCGAACATGAGGTGCAGCGTATTGAACATCGGCCCCTCAACATTCCAGTGGTAGTTATGCGTTTTCAGATAAAGCGTGTAGCTGTCCGCAAGGAGATTTGCGAGGCCCGCTGCGATCTGCTCGCGGTCTGAAGTTTCGATACCTAGATTGATTTCCATGTCGTGCTCCTGAAATGACTTTATGGGCTAATTCTAGGGCCTGGACAATAAACAATAAAATGGGTTATATCTATCATAATGTGCTATTTTTTCGATGATGCGATCACCCACGCTAAAACAGCTCCGCTACTATCTCGCCCTTTGCGATGAGCAACACTTCGGTCGTGCGGCGAAGCATAGCTTTGTTTCGCAGTCGGCCTTCAGTAATGCGATTCAGGAGCTGGAAGCGACGCTTGCCACGCAGCTGGTGGACCGCACGAATCGGACTGTCACAATCACCTCGATTGGCCAGGAAGTCGCTACACAGGCTCGCCTGGTATTGCAGGATGTCGACAGCCTCGTCGCTATCGCACAAGGCAACAGCGAACCCCTTTGTGGTGAGTTGCGACTCGGGGTCATACCGACCATCGCGCCGTTTGTACTGCCGGGCATGCTGCCAAGAATCCGTAAAGCATTTCCAAAGCTACAGCTGTACCTCATCGAGGATCAGACGCAGCGAATTTACGATCGGCTTATGGACGGTGAGCTCGACAGCCTGCTGCTGGCCCTGCCCTGGGCCATGCAGGGCGTTGAACAACAGGTGCTGTACCGGGATGCGTTTTGCCTGGCGTATCGGCAAGGCACCAAACGTGTAGACCCTGAGAATTACCGCTTCAACCGACTCGATAGCGATAGCGTCCTGTTGCTGGAAGACGGGCACTGCCTTAGGGAACATGCACTGGCAGCCTGCAAAATCCGCGACACCCAAAAGGTCCGCCGCTTCGGTGCCAGCAGTTTGCTAACGCTAATCGAAATGATAGATGCGGACCTTGGGATTACTTTCTTACCCGAAATGGCACGAGGCAGCAGCTTGCTACGGAATACTCGGGTTCGTCTGCAATCGCTCGATGACAAGAGCTACCGGAATATCGGTATGGCCTGGCGAAAAGGCAGCCAGCGTGTCGATGAGTTTCAGCTGCTCTGCGAGTTCTTTCGCGACAATTGCTGACGGCGCGAACGCAGTGAGATCGGCGTCGATTTATTTTTCGGTGCTTTTGTGGGGCGACCAATGAAGAAGCCCTGTGCCATATCCACTCCGAGTTCGCCCAGCAATTCGAGCGACTCGACGTCACGAACGTATTCTGCGATTGTCTGCATCCCTGCTTCCCGACCAACCTCAGCGATTAGCTTGATCATCTTCTGGTCAACCGGGTTATTGGGAAGATCCTGTACGAATGTGCCGTCAATCTTGATGTAGTCAAACTGCAGTTTCTGCAGGTAGCTGAAAGAGCTGTAGCCTGTGCCGAAATCGTCCAGTGCGAACTGGCAACCCAGATCACGCAGTGTGGCAATCTGTTGGTCGACCTGCAATGGACGGCGAACAGCGAGGCTCTCCGTTATCTCGAAAACGATATCGCTCGCCTGCACGCTGTACTCTTCGAAAACCTCTTCCACATACCCGGTCAGGTCATCATTCTCGAACGCGTTGGCCGAGAGATTGATGGAAAACTTGAGTCCACTCCCGGGACGGGAATACTCAGCATAGGCGATGGCTGCGTGGCGTATCATCCAGAAATCGATCTCGTTCATTAGCCCGAATCGCACAGCGGACGGCAGGAACGCATCCGGCGATATGAAGCTCCCGTCTTCGGCTCTTAGCCTGATCAGTAGCTCGTGATGTGTCGTTTCGCCGGTCGAAATGTTGTTGATTGGCTGGAAGCGGATCTCGAACTTGTCTTCATCCAGTGCCTCACGCAGATTGGTCATCCAACTGACTTCTGACTTCCCGCCTTCATCTTCGCCTTCCGCGTGGCTGAATATACGCATACGATTGCGGCCAGCCGACTTGGCTTCGCGGCACGCTATGTCCGCCTGATTCACCAGCTCATCGTGGTGCAGATTATTTCCCGCCATGATCGTCACGCCGATGCTGCAATGCACGTGGAAGATTTCTTCACCTTCGATGTGGGCCATGCGGCGCATATTGGTCAATATAGTTTCTGCGGATGTTTTAGCACCCACAATATCCACATCGCGGACCAGTATCGCGAATTCGTCACCACCAAACCGGGCGATGACATCGTTCTGCCGAACGCTACGCTGCAATTCGTCCGCGACCTTTCGTATTAGCCGGTCGCCCGCCGCGTGTCCGCACGCATCGTTGATGTACTTAAACTGATCGAGATCGATGAAGAAGAGCGCGCTGGTGTGATCTTTTCGCATCACGTTCATTACTTCTTTTCGCAACTCTTCGTTAAAGCGGCGTCGGTTGAATAGCCCGGTCAGGCTGTCATGATTTGCGAGTTTCTGCAGCTGTGCATCCCGCTCGCTGAGCGCCGATGCCGTTGTTTCCAGGGCCTCGACGATGTTCGAAATTTCTCGATGTTGTGCCGGCTCGAACTTTACGTTCAGGTTCCCCTTGGCCAGCTCCTGAATAGGAATCTGTAGCTCAGATATTGATACCAGCGCTTTGCGCAATGCATGACGCCCATAAAGCGCGAACAAAAACAAAAATACCGCCAGTAAGACAACCGCAAATCGAATGTTCGACAGGAGTCGGTCATGGAACATTACGAAGTCGAGCTTCATCTTTACAAATCCCAACAACTCGACTTCGACAGAATCGTCAGTACTGGCTGCATCGAATCCGAATAGCCCGTCATCCGGAATCGATTCAACCCACACAGGAGCAATAATCTCGAACTGCCTGGGATCCAGGAACCCACCGCTCATCAGGTAAGGACTTTTGTCGCCGATGACGTCGATGGCCTCTTGCAACTCGCCCGATGACAAATCATCGACGGAGTCAATTTCGGCCGGATAATCGACGGTGTGCAAGACGCTGCCGTCTTTCGCGTAATAGATGACCTGATCGATTTCAGGATAGCGGTCGACGAAGCTGTCCAGGCTGATACGGGCCTCATGGTCATCAACCAGATATAACGGTGAGCCCAGTTCATTGAGTTGCTCGGTCCATTGCTGGGCCCAGCGACTGTAATTATCCTGCAATATCCACTGGCCACCCCAGTAAAGCCCACCAATCGCCATCGACCCGACGAGCGCCGCACTTAATACCTGGATAGACAAGATCTCGTGCACGAGTGCGCGCTTGTCACTCGTGGTCTTCCGGGAGCGGCGGCGAAGGAGCCTGACGACGCCTCCGAACATTGCCTCGAAGCGGGCCCTCACCGATTGACTACCTTGGCACCATCGTGCGTCGTGACCTGAATCGCCGACAGCTGACTGATCGCAGGAACAGCTTTGAGGCCATCAGCATGAATTTGTCTAACAACTCTGGCGATGGTCGCAGCAATGTCTTCCGCTTGTGTCGCAAGACTGATTGTTGCTCCCATGTCCAGCATCGATTCATAAGGTACGGCGACAGCAACCTGTCCACGCTTCGCCGCCTCAAGAATTTTCTGCAACGATCGTGTGCTAAGAACCCGATTGTCCGGGAACAGCCAGAAGCCATCGATATCCTGAGACATGCGCAGGAACAGGTAGAGGGTTTCCTGATCTGAATGCGCAATTCGAACAAGCAACTCAATCTTGTGTTTCTGTGCAGCCACGCGTGCCTCGGTGATCAGGTCGTCGTGGCCTTCACCAACAATGATGCCGATACGTGAAATTGTTGGATCAAGCCTGGTCCATGCGGCAAGTTGCGCGTCGAGCGGCGCCAGCGGTGCGATACCGCGGCTATTCGCGGTCAACAGATCATGGTCCTGATGATTGAAAACCTGGCTGAATATGACCGGCATGTCGGCCATTGCGACTGACGATTTCGCGGCACGTAATCCTATGGCGACGACGGTGCCCGAGTTCGAATCATTAATGTTTCGTAACACGGTCACCGGCGGTTGACTGCCGTCACTGAGATCAAAGATCTGGAAGTCATCAACAAGACCCGTGAGGGCGTTCGCCACGTCCAGAAAAGCTGGCTGTTTACTCGTCAACACGATCGCCACGGGTGGTAGCTTCGGTGGCTCGGGCGTCTCGGGTTGTTTAACAGGTTGCGGTGGTTCGACTTTCACCGGCACCGGTTCGCTAACGACAACTGGCTCGTCAATCGGCTCGATTGGCGACGGTGCAATAGTCGAACAGGCACTGAGAGCCAGAGCTATGAATAGCACTGCCCAACAGATTACTTTCTGAATTAATGCGCCAATCCGTGGCATCGATTTTTTCCCATATCCGGCAAGAAGATGTGCAAGTCGCGAGAATCCCCTGACAACCTGTATTTGTAGCCGAAATTGGTGCTCTTTTCTGTGTTGCAGGTCCGCAAATAGGTGCGACTCCAGCCAACTATTTTACTCTTTGGGCGAGAACAACCCATACACCACCAAGTGTCGCGAGCGATGCAACAATTAGTCTTATTGTTAAGTCCTCGGACATGAGCAGCACGCCGCCAATTGCGGCTACAGCCGGAACACAAAGCTGCACGGTCGCAGCACGCGTCGCAGTCAGGTCCCGCAGAGCGTTGTACCAGATCGCATAACCAATGCCTGAAGCAATCCCACCCGACACGGAGGCCAGCAGTAAACCATCAAGCGTCGCATGAAAGTCCGCGTGAAAAATCAGGCTAACTGCGAGGACCAATGGCACGCAGAAGATGAAATTGTCTGCGGTGGCTTCAAGCGGGTCTGCTGCTGCTCTGCCAAGCAAGGAATAAACGCCCCACGCGACGCCTGCAATACTCATTAGTACGGCACCGGTGAGGTTGGGCGCTGTGACTCCGGGTGAAACCAGGTATATCAATCCGGCAAGTGCTATTACCAGTCCGATCCATGACGCGACATTAAATCGTTCGCCAGATCGCAGCGCGACGGCAAACATTGTTAATTGCACGGCGCCGAACAGAATCAGGGCGCCGGTTCCTGTGCTTAGTGTTATGTAGGCGAAAGAGAAAAAGATCATGTAAGTAAACAACATCAGGACCGCACGCCAGTCCACGGGCGCGCGAGTCTGTGCTCGCCACCTGGGCGTCATGAGCGCTGTGAGAACAACAGCAGCAACCACAACGCGGACTGTCGCGAATGTCGCTGCATCAATGAGACCGGCACCTAGCGCCAGGCGACACAAGACTGAATTGGCGGCAAATGCCATCATCGCCAATGCGGTGAGCGCTATGACATTTAGCTTCATTTTCTACCTTCCTGCAGAAAAATTCATTGTACGCTGAACATTGTCAGGCCCGTGAAGTCACACTAAGGAGAAATATTATGGAGGTGAGCATGCTACTCAAAAGGGCCCGATATACGGCAGCACTCTGCTGCGGACTTGCGCTCATGTTGTCAGCAGAGGTTCAAGCTGATGACTGGATGAACAAGAGTTTCAAGATCGTTGACGGCGGAACACTCCAGTTCGACTTCCCAAAATCCTGGGGCAAAAAACCCGAATACAACATCTTCGATACTGTTGCCGATATTCAGTTCGGACCATTCGGCACCAAGGCAAAACCCATTTTCCTGGTGCACGTACAGGCTGTCGTTGCTGTCGATCCGGTCAGCGCTGCTGACTTGATGGAAATAACCGAAGTCGAAGTTGAGAAATTCCGGAGCACTGCGTTCGAAACCGAAATTTCGATCAGTGATTTTGACGGCCCCAATATCTCGGCGCATCTCTTTTCAATAACAGACCGGAGTTCCAAGAGAGGCGAATTCGACTATATGACGATGGCCGTAATCAGTACCGGCCCGCTACTGGTCAAGTGTTATTTCCTTTCGAGTGACGGTGCACCAGAGTTTGGACCAGACGCGATGCAGATGATGCGCAGTATCAAATACAATGCACCGGAACCAAAACCTGAGAAGAAATAATTCGGATTGTGCTCTCGATACGAGGAGCGGACTGGCAGCAGATGTTACGTACACGATGTCACTCAGGCACTATTAGGTTGTCGGTACCCGCGTGGATCAATCGAATTAAGTTAGTAATAGGCCTAATACTGGTACCCGATGCAAAGAAGGCATACCTGATAATCAACGCGAATGTTATTCCGTCAGATGAACGTCAGCCTACCGGGATTGCCATTAAGCAGTTAGCGCTATATAGACGTCTCTCAACAACCAAAGATATCTTCGAAGTGCGTCCGTATTATTCGAGAGTCGGCCGTCTTGTTTTTAAGCATGGTCCGGATTTGGTATTAGGGGGCCGTGGCCATTGGCCCAATAGCAGGAGAAAACGTGGTCTTTCCGCCTTGCAGTGAACTGTTGCGAGACTCGGGAGCTGAAAGCACCCAGAATCGAGGTTAATGGTCCAGCGCGGTCACTCATAAGGTGCCTGGCGGTGAAATCAGTTGGGTGGTCCAAGAACTTGTTTTCGCCGCGCAAGGCTTTCTTTCGGCCAGTACTTTTCGCGTTCGTAGTATTCTTTGAAAGCTGGGTGTCCGTCAGGGATAACGATCCAAGGCTGCTTAGATGCGGTGAAGATATGCATGTCTGGCGGCAATCGATGCGCCTCATCAAGTGTTCCAACACGGACAAAATGCACTTTATCCCCTCCCCCGGAATAGTTGCTCCACAGAGCGATTCGACACTCTGGGCAACGACAGATGTTCTGGCCTTTGCCGCTGTTTGAAGGCGTTAGAACCATCTCTGGTTTGCCCTGCAGCAATGTTACTCGATCGGCTTCGATCATCGCATTCAGTGCGTAGGATGCGCCCGTTTCCCGTTGACACCAGCGACAGTGGCAGCAATGAACAATGATGGGACTCGTTTCCATCCGGTACCGGATAGCACCACAGGTGCAGCCACCTTCGTATGTGTTTCCTTCATCAGTCATATCGTATCCGCTCCCTCATGCGTCATTCTACTTCATGACGAATATTGGCGCCGCCACTAACGTGTAATATTCATCATCAACACATCTCCAACCTGACTGGTAAGTCGAACCATGAAATCTGAAATAGTAGTAGTAGACGGCAAAGTCCTGCACCTCGGGCTCGCAAGAGGACAGCTGGCAAGGAATATCTTCCTCGTGGGCGACCCGGCACGGGCGAATCGAGTAGCTGAGAGATTCGACAACATCACAGCTGAAGTCAGGAACAGGGAGTATGTGACTATTACGGGAAGCTACAACGGCGTACCGGTTTCGGTTATTGGTACCGGAATCGGTGTTGATAATGTAGAGATCGCGTTGGTGGAGGCTTATACGGTATGTGCTTTCGATTTCGATAGTGCTGAGTATCTGCCGGGATCAACGCCGCTGAAGTTTATCCGCATCGGGACGTCGGCAGGAATTCAGGACAATATCGAGCCCGGGACCATGGCGATATCGACCTATGCACTAGGCCTGGACAACGCCGGTCTGTATTACGATCATCCTGCAGCGGATCAGGTTGTCACTCAAATCGAGGAACGCGCGCTTGAAATATTAACGAGCTGCACTCCGGCCGGGGCACGATTTCGTAACAAGATAGTCCCGTATGCCGCCAAAGCATCACCTAGTGTAGCGGCGGCGCTGGCAGACTCTGCAGCGTCCCTGAAATTTGACTACGTCTTCGGGATCACAGCGGCGACACCGGGATTTTATGGTCCGTCCAGCCGATTCATAGAGGGTCTGGCGAACACAATTCCGTCAATCAAGACGCAACTGTCTAACCTGCAGGTCAAGGACCACAAAGTGGTCAATATGGAGATGGAGTCCAGCTTGTTGTTTCACCTCGCCGGCCATTTAGGATGCCTTGTTGGCACCATTTGTCCCATCATCAGTAAGCCGACAGCGAGCACAGCTATTCTCGATTACAGCGCCAGCATAGAAAGTGCGATCAGTATCGCGATGAGCGCTATGTGTGAACTGAACGGTGTTCAGCCTGTTGCCAGCACATAACGCGAGGGCGAGCGCCAAGGATGGCGCGAGTCAATCGAACCACGGGCCTGCTGATTACAAATCATTCTCACAATCCTATAGGAATGCGGCCTGTAGCTAGATTCTATTAGAATTGCGCCTGGATCCGGCCTCTTAGCCATGCGGTGTACAAACACATTCTTAGAAGGAAACCATTCGGTTCGAAGGCGAGGACGTGTTGATTTGCACCGAAGTTTGAGCCGAAAATTGCCGGCCGCAGTGCTCGTACGGGAGGCTCATTATGTGATCTCCTTGATTTCGATGCAGTTGCCTTCGAGGTCGACGAATGTTGCCCAGGACATATTTTCGAAAGTGCCATAATTATCGGTAAATCGGATGCCGCGCTTTCTCAAAACCTCTTCCGCGTCGGCCAGGTTGTCGACTCTCAAAGCAATCATTGTCGACTGGCTCTCCTCACTCTTGGGTGTCGACGAACAAGTTCCGCCCGAGAACAGCTCCAGCAAATCACCGCTGCCAGCATCGAAATGCGCGTAGCCATTTCCTTCTCGGAGCAGGGGCAGTTCGACTTGATGTTGATAGAAGTCGGTAGCTGCATTAAGGTCCTCAACATGAATCCCCGCCCATATTATACCGCTGTATTTGATTGTCATTAAATACCCTCTTATTCCTATCGCGTATACATAATTGCCGACCAAACTACGTCAATACGCTACGGTAAAACGGGATTGGTGATGCCGGGGTGTCTCCGCCTCATCCAGGAGCGCCACCGCCAGATCCTCCATTGAAATCGCTGAATTCCCATTTTCATCGAGTAGCAGCTCCTCTCTGCCCATACGATAGGCGCCGGTGCGCTTACCGGGCGCAAGCTGCGCGGGCGGACTTAAGTAAGCCCAGTCGACTCTTTTTTCCAACAGGCAGACGTTAAGCTGATCAGAACTCGCTTGTCCAATGTGGCGCGCGGCGACCGGTAAGAAATTTTCGTCCTCAAGAACAGTCTTGCCACCTGTACCGGGCACCGTCAGGGTTGCGGCTCCGCCAGCGATTAATAATCGAACTCCACTCTGGGCGAGTCCATCCATCAAACTCTTTGTGGTTGTCGCAACGCCACTCTCATGTCCGGACGCCGGGCGTGTTGCATTTATGACGACGTCCTGCCCGGCGCTCATGATTGCCATCGCGCCTATGTCACCTACGTCTGCAGCACGTTGCTTCACATTGGACGGCAATTTGTCGAATTTCGTGTGGTCGCGAATGACCGCAGTCACTTTGTGTCCACGTGACAACGCCTCGATAACTACGCGACTCCCCACGTTTCCTGCTGCTCCCAAAACTGCGATTTTCATAATAGTCCTCTCCTGGTAGTTCGGTTGTTAGCGAGGCACACCGGGATGTGCCGGAGTAAGTATTGGCAGCCTGACTCAGACAAGTGGCCGACTGCCATTTCAAAGTTTTCACCTGATGCCAAGTCCGCCGCACCGTTGCGACGGCGGGACTCATTGTGATCCAGGTCTTGGCGTTGCCTCGCAGAAGCGTCGTAATAGCGAACAACACCAGTGCACTGCCAGGAAACCAGCGCCACCCAATGCTCTGCGGTTCATCAATAAACAGCAATAACATTGAGATAAACGGCACGAGATAACTGTATGCAGTTATGGCGCCCGGAGAGAGATCCACCGTAGCGCGTTGCGTGAGCCAAAAAGTAAGGCCACTGGAGAACACACCAAGATAGAGGACTAGTGCAACGTCCGTGAGGGACATTATTGTGACTAATTGCACGTCTTCCCAAAGAAGCGCCAGTGCCGCAACAAGTACGCCGCCTGAGACCAAGCTCCAAAAAGTTCGAATGTCTGCCCTTGGGGACAGCAACTCTCGCTTAAGCCCCCACTTGCTTAGTACCGGATAGAGAGCTGATGCGAAACAACCGAAAAAATAGGCTGCTTCTCCAACATCGAAGTCCATCCCTTTAAGTTGACCATTCGCGCCGGCCCATGCGAGTGCGAGGGCACCGATTGCACCGAGCAAGAGAATCACCAGTAAACCGCGGGCGCGTTCTTCGACTCCTATAGTCCGACCAATAAAGTAGGCCAAAAGCGGCACGCTAACGTAGAGTGTGGCCATCGAAAGCGCTGTCATGCGGTGTGCGACCCAAAACATGACGGCAAAAAACGCGGCGATACAAAGGCCCAACAGCAAGTACAGAACAAGGCTACGGGGACTTGGCCAAAATCCGGCCCTACCCCACACCAGCGGACCGATCACCAAAGCTGCAACCGAAAAACGGATCGCGGTCAGGGCTAGTGGCGGGAGCCCTTCGCTCAGCAGCGCAACTGCAGGAAACGACAAGCCGACAATCAATGCCCAGATCAGCATGCCCTGGTGTGCCCGATTTGTTGATTGCGTCGTGGTGTTCATGTCTCACTTGTCTCAACGGCGCCAGCCGATTGGTTTCAATGAGCCAACTCTAATATGTTTCCTGTCAGTTGATAATCTGCTATTTTGGAAACCAACTATTGAGTTTTAGTTAACAATTAGAGGTGGATATGGCGGGTTTTGGTGCCATCCCGGTGTTCGTCGCGGTAATTGAAGAAGGCGGATTCTCCGCTGCGGCTCGCGCGCTCGGCATTTCGACATCTGCTGTCAGCAAGCGAATCAACCAACTTGAGCGGCACCTCGGCGCCCGTCTCCTGCACCGGACTACCCGAAAACTCAGCCTGACTGAGGCTGGCGAGCGATACTTCGAACATGCATCTCAGGCGCTATCCGCGGCAAATGAAGCAGAAGATGCGGTGACTGAACTGCAAGGCGAACCTCAGGGAAACCTGAAGATCAGCAGCCCGATGTCGTTCGGCCGCCTGCATGTCGCTCCGTTGATCCCGAAACTGATGAAGCGCTACCCAAAGCTCACTGTTGAACTAGTGATGGACGACCGAACCGTTGATTTGGTGGCACAAGGACTTGATGTCGCTATCCGGTCAAGCTCTGGTGATTTGCCAGACTCAGCGCTTGTCGCACGAAAACTCGCACCATTACGGCAGGTGATCTGTGCATCACCAGAATACATTCTAAAGAACGGTGCGCCGGTGACCCCGGCGGAACTCGTCGAGCACAACTGTATTCTCTTCAGTTACTCAAGGGACGCAAACGAGTGGACATTGGAAGGCGATGGTACTCGAAAAACTGTTGCAGTTACGGGTGACTACTGCGTCAACAACAGTGAAGCGATTCTCGAAGCGCTCAGGGAGGGCGTTGGAATTGGACGACTACCAACTTTTGTCGCAAGTTCCGATTTGAAATCGGGCCGATTGATAAGACTTCTACAGCCTTATCACATTCCTGATCACACCTTTTACGCCGTGTTCCCTGAGAGGGTGTATTTGCCTGCCAAGGTGCGAGCATTCTTGGACTTCGCCATCGAGTATTTCGGTGGCGACCAACCGTATTGGGACCAGACGAACCCTGCGGATCGTTGAGTGTTCGCGAGCTGGTCACAAAAAAAGGCTTACACAAGGTAAGCCTTAGAAAATATGGTGCCGGCACGAGGAATCGAACACGGGACCTACTGATTACAAATCATTCTCGCAATCCTTTAGCGACGCGGTATACAGCAAGATTTCCTTAGAATATTGCCGAGATTTGGCCGCCTATATATGAGGTACGCAGGCGAATTCTTAGAAAAGAACCGCCTGTTTCGTAGTTAGCTCGACAGAACGTAACTTGTTGTACTAATTGAATAGTCGTTGGGACGCTCGTTGCACGATTTGCCTGACAATGCACGACGACGCTTAACTGAATCACGCAAATCTCTCGCATGGATTTGATCCGAGGTCGCAACTGCGTCGCTACGCTGTGCGGCACCGACTTCAATTAAAACATTTGTTTAGATCTTGGCCCCTACCCACCCGGGCGGTAAGAATCGGCCAATACTTGCCGCTCGTAATTCCAGGTATCTACCCAAAACTCCCAGTGGCGGGTGGCTGCTATTGGCTAATTGCGAGCAGTCAATACGAGTTGTTCACGCGAATGAAAGTGTGCGACAGAACTCAATTCGGGCGGGTAGAATATGACCGGAGACGGGCATTCTCAATGTGACCATCAGGTTTGAAACATTAGGAGGGAACACCATGGCAAGACATCTAATTTATTGGCCTGTACTGGCGCTTATTTTGATTCCGATTTTAGTATTGCTGCTGAACGGCAAACGCAAGAATGATGCAGTGAAGACCGGTGATTTTGATCGAGAGAGAGCGGCGATGGACAACGAAGCCTGGAGCAAGCCGGTCGTACTGACCTCGAAAAATCTGGCGAATCAGTTCCAGCTGCCGGTGATCTTTTATGTGCTATGCCTTGTACTAGCGAGTCTGGATGCGGTCGACATATTGACGTTGGTAGTGGCATGGCTATTTGTAGCTTCGCGTTACGCACATGCGTATGTGCATGTCAGCACGAATTATGTCCCGAACCGATTACGGGCTTTCCTGTTGGGCGCGGTATTTCTTTTTGTGCTATTGGGATTGACAATCCGGGCATTGGCTGGCTTATAGAGTCGCCGAATGCAAGTGCCAAAAGTTCAGGGCTAACAATTCCGCATTAATTGGGATTGCTAACGAGAAGCCACCTTATCGCTACTAATCGGGTAGAACGGACGCTCACTACCGGCCAATACTTACCCCATCTGCTTTGCGCTCCAATCCCAAAACTTGCCGTTAGAGCGGCTCGTTTGGAGTGCACACCAGCCGTCTGAATGACTGCTTTCTGTTATTCTTGGATGACGGCTTTCTGTTATTCTTGGATGACGGCTTGTGACCCAAATCGGTCGGTCGCCTTAGCGGCAAGTTAGGGTCAGGACTGATCATTGTCGGCCAATACTCTCCACTGGCGACGCCCGGTATGCACCCGAAACTTGCCATTCAAACGGCGGCTTTCGGGTTTCATGACGGTAAGCGCAAAATAAACCACGCCCTGTCTACCTGAACCGTTTCTTTGCAAGCTGTGATGTTTGGTCACAGCGGAATGAGAAGATGGTTGAATCAGCAGTAACATCACTGACGGAACATCAGCGTAAATGGCTGCAGCGTCT
>JAJFKV010000031.1 GCA_021773055.1 Woeseiaceae bacterium | reverse complement strand
CACGATTTGTACTAGCTTAATTTGCATGATACGCAGCCGCTGCGTCAAAGCGGTACCTGGCAGGGGTATATCTGCACAGGGTCAAGGCTTGCGCTGCATGCCGTTCGACCCGAGTCGGGATTAAAAAGCCCGGCATTTTCCAGACCAGCTGAACTTCTACGTTCGGCATAGCTTGGCACTCCCGCCAGGCATCTAAAACGCATTTGGACGTCTCGTCCAGAATCTTTCATATAAGCGCCTTTGGCGCATTTCCAGCCTATTGAAAAGGAGGTAATTGTTTACTCGTTATGAACCGGCCCTTTGGGCCAACTGGTGGTCCCCGGCTGAACTCAAAAGAGATCGTCGGCGAACCTGATTGAGGCTTCAGGCCTAAAGGGACTGGTGTCCCGTGACCTTTTTCCGATTTTTGATCGGACCTCGTACGCCTCACGGCTGCAAGCAGGTCATCCAAACTCACCAACGAGGTAATACGCACCATGAAAGACCTGAACTACCAGTTAAGCGAAATGTGCCGTGATAACCGTGACGGCAGTTTTTCAACACAAGCGACCCGGTCGAGGCTATTGGACCTGATCGCCAGTCAATTATTGGAGATAGGATTTCGACGCATGCAGCCGAGATCGTTAAAACCCAAGCACGTCAACGCCCTGGTCGCTCACTGGCAGAAGCAGGGCATCAGTAACGGGACATTGAAGAACCGCTTGTCGGCACTTAGGTGGTGGGCGAAGAAGGTGAACAAGCCCAGCATCATTGCCGGGGACAACAGCGCCTATGGCATCGGCAAGCGAGCGTATGTCGCCAAAGTGTCCAAGGCACAGGACCTGGATGAGACGACGTTGTCTTTGCTCTCTGACAAGTACGTTCGCTTGAGCATTCGATTACAAGCGGCCTTTGGGTTGCGCCGCGAAGAGGCGATCAAGTTCAGTCCGAGCTACGCCGTGCAGGACGATCACATCAAGCTCAAACCCAGCTGGACCAAGGGTGGACGAGCGAGAACGGTACCAATCACGAACGAAGATCAACGCCGGTTGCTGGAAGAGGTCAAAGCGTTGGCCAGGGGCGGTGCACTAATACCGCCCCACCTGAACTATGTGAAGCAGCTTCACCGTTACGAGAAACATACTGCAAAAGCAGGGCTGTCTCAGCTTCACGGATTGCGACACGGCTATGCTCAGCGGCGCTATTTCGAGCTCACCGAACGGGTTTGTCCAGTGGCGGGTGGATTGCCATCGAAGGATCTTAATCCTGTGCAACGAGCACTCGACCATGAGGCGCGCGTCATCATCAGCAGCGAACTTGGGCACGCTCGGGTTGAAATAGCGGCGGTGTATCTAGGTCGATGAAATCTGTGCGTGCATCCATCGCCTTGTTACCGCGGCTCGTACGACTTCGCGACGCACCTGCGTATCTAGGCATGGACCGCAACCGCTTCAATCGCGACGTCCGGCCGCATCTAACAAGAATTCCCATCGGCCAGCAAGGCATTGCCTTCGACCGGCTTGAACTCGACGCCTGGGTGGAGGACTATATCTCACGCAACGGGCGTCGTCCGAAGGCTCCAAAACTGGAGGACGACACATGTCAAAACGTAACCGAATGCCGGGTCTTCGCCAAAAAGGCGATGCCTGGCACATTGAAAAGCGCTGCCGCTTTGCACCGGGAGGATGGCTCCGAGAAAGCACGGGAACATCTTCTCGCAATCAGGCAGAGCAAATATTGATCCGCCGTCTGGCGGAATTAGAGGAGGAAGCACGACGACACGAGGCTGTGATCTTTACCTTCGAGGAGGCCGGTCTTCGGTATCTCGAAGAAATTGCTCACAAGTCATCGGCTAAAGGCATCGCGATGAATCTCGATCAACTCTTTCCCTTTATCGGCAACCTGCCGATATCTCATGTTCACGACGGTACTATCCGGCCGTTCATCGAGCATGAGCAAGGGCGCGGCATGGCACCAAAAAGCATCAACAATGTCTTGGTTGTCGTATCGACGGTTCTGAACCGGGCGGCACGAGTCTGGCGTGACAAGGATGGGATCCCATGGCTCACCCAGGCACCGGCACTAATCAGTCGGCTGTCAGTTAAAGGTAAACAAGCCAAGGCCTATCCACTATCGTGGTCAGAGCAGGACCGTTTGATTAAGGAACTGCCCCGACACTTAGCAGATGCGGCATTGTTTGGCCTGAACACCGGCTGTCGTGAACAGGAAATCTGCCAACTGCGTTGGGACTGGGAAGTACACCTACCCGAAATGGAGACCTCAGTGTTCATACTGGGAGCATCCATCACGAAAACGAGCACGGAACGCGTTGTGGTACTAAACGCGGTCGCGCGCCGGGTGATTGAATCCCGGCGCGGCATACATGCCGAGCGAGTCTTTACGTATCGGGGCAGGCCAGTTGGCAAGCTGCGAACCAGCGCATGGAGGCGAGCATGGATAGCAGTAGGGCTACCAGACCAACCCGGTATCCTGAAAGGCGTTCACAATCTGCGACACACCTTCGGCAGGCGACTTCGTAGCGCGGGTATTCCATTGGAAACTCGTAAAGCGTTGCTTGGTCATGCCAACGGTGACATCACAACTCACTATTCAGCTGTGGAGCTTAACGAACTGATCTCTGCATCCGAATCGATTGTGAGTCGTGGGAGGACTGAAACGCCGAATCTGATGTTGATCCGCCAACGAGAGGAGAGAACTGTCGGAAAAGTGTCGGAAATAAAATAAAGGGTTAACAGAGAAAGTCTTCTAACCTTTTGATTAGATGGCGCGCCCGGCAGGATTCGAACCTGCGGCCTCAAGGTTAGGAACCGTGCGCTCTATCCAACTGAGCTACGGGCGCGGCGTGAGATGCCGTGAGGGCAGGATAGTAGCAAACTGATCGATACCATGTGTCGATACTAATGTCATAATGGCAACATGCAAGGCATCTTCATTCGTACTCTTATTTCCATGCTGGGGTTATTCTTGGCGTCTCGCTTGATCCCCGGTGTGTGGATCGAGGGAATGGGAAGTTTCGTGCTTGCGGCGCTTCTTCTGGGGCTGGTCAATGCCTTCATTCGACCATTGATGTTCCTGTTTACGTTGCCACTTACTATCGTCACGATGGGCCTGTTCATATTCGTAATAAACGCCGCAATGTTTGGCCTCGTCGCCGCGATGCTGGATAAATTTCAAGTGTCCGGGTTCTGGTCCGCACTTTTCGGCGCCGTCATAGTCAGTATTACCAGCACGATTTCATCCTGGTATATCGGGCCGGACGGTCGTTTCGAAGTTTTTGTTGTACGCCGTCGCTAACGCGCGGAATTCTTTCCAGATAAACCACCTCAATCAGCCGGAGTGATCCAAGTGAAGCATCTATCTATAGTTCTAATCATTGCCTTGAGTAGTCTGCAGTTTGCTTGTAGCAAACAGGAGGCAACTTCGGGGCCGGAGACCTCGGTTGTTGAAACTGATGGTGGCAATCAGGCGGCATTACAGGCGTCGCTGCAAATAGAAGATGAGTACATGCGCGGGATCATCAAGGAGATATCGCAGGACAGCTACGAGGGCCGCGGCCCGGGCAGCCGAGGCGACGATAAGACACGCAAGTACCTGGCCGGGCGCCTGGCCGAACTGGGTCTTGAGCCGGGTGCTAAAGACGGTAGTTGGGATCAACCCTTTGATCTGGTTGGCGTGAACGCCACACAGCCGGACGAGTGGTTATTCTCCGGTCACGACAAGACATTGACTTTGAAGCAATGGGATCAGTTTATTGTTGGCAGCGGCGTGCAAAATGAACGTGCTGAATTTGCGGATGCCGAGCTGGTGTTTGTCGGTTATGGCATTCAGGCGCCAGAATACGACTGGGATGACTATAAAGGTGCTGATCTTGAGGGAAAAGTCCTGGTCATGATGAACAACGACCCGGATTGGGACCCTGAATTGTTCGGCGGTGAGACGCGGCTCTGGTACGGACGTTGGGACTATAAATATCTCAGTGCAGCCCGGCAGGGTGCGGTGGGTGCGATCATAATTCATACAAGTCCATCCGCAGGCTATCCCTTTCAGGTTGTGCAAACGTCCTGGACCGGTGTGCAATTCGAGTTACCGGCTGGTGACGAGCCGCGCAGTCAGATTTCAGCGTGGGTGACCGAGGATACAGCTCGTGAGTTGATCTCAATGGCTGGAATGGACCTGGATGAATTACGCGAGCAAGCCTACAACCGTGATTTCAAACCAGTGCCGTTGGGAATTACGACATCCGTTGCCATGGATGTTGAGATCGAACGGGTACAATCCGGGAACGTGCTTGGTCTGATTCCGGGAAGTGATCCGGAACTCAAAGATGAGGTCGTTATCTTCACAGCCCACCACGACCACCTTGGCATCGGTACGCCGAATGAAGACGGTGACGCAATTTATAATGGCGCCTTCGACAACGCGACTGGGGTAGCCCAGGTCATGGCGATTTCAAAAGCGATTTTGGCACTGCCAGTGGCACCAAAGCGTTCGGTACTCGTTGCGCTGGTCGGTGCTGAAGAGCAGGGATTGCTGGGTTCTGAGTATTACGCGGCCAATCCAACGTTCGCGCCGGGAAAAATTGCGGCCAACATCAACTACGACGGTGGCAATGTTTGGGGCCATACTCACGACGTGACCTACATCGGCCTTGGCAAGTCGTCTATCGATGAGATCGCGACCATGATCGCGGCTGAGCAAGGGCGGGTCGTGAAGCCTGACCAGTTCTCAGATAAGGGCTATTTCTATCGTTCAGACCAGTTCAGCTTTGCGAAGATCGGGGTGCCGGCGATGTATCTTGATACCGGTACCGACTTCGTTGACCGTCCGCCCGAATGGGGCAGGGAACAGCAAAACCATTACACCGAGGTTAACTATCACCAGCCTTCGGACGAGTATGATCCGAGCTGGAATCTTGACGGCATGGTCGACGATGCGACGCTGGGCTACTGGACCGGACTCGCGATCGCGAACGCCGACGAAATGCCGACCTGGAACGTGGGTGATGAGTTCGAAGCTGCGCGCCTCGAATCGTTAGACCCATCTGAGTAAGGCGGAATGTCGAATTTCAATCGGATGTGGTCGGTCTTCTTTGGTATTGCTCTCATTCTGGTGAGCAACATTTCGGTTGCGGAAACGTCCGCAGCGGAGCACCAACTCGATACGATAATCGCCGAGCATTGGCAATATTCGCTCCGCGAGGATCCGACTCAGGCAACAGCGGTTGGCGTTAACGACTTCAATGATCGTATGCCTTCAACTTCGCATGCGGATCATGTTCGTCGATTGGCGGCCGAGAATGCGTTCTTGCGCCGGACGCAGGATATCGACATCGCGTCACTCAGTATTTCCGGCCGTATCAACCTCGATCTGTTCCGATGGGTTCTTGAGGATTCGATCGGCTATTACGAACTAAATCTCTCAAGAATTCCGTTCAATACTTTTTCCGGGTTTTTCATGAACGCCTTGACAGCAAGCAACGGCGTTGCGATGGCGAATGTTAAGGACTACGAGGACTATATCGCCCGGATGTCAGATGTACCGCGTTACTTCAATGAGAATATCGACAACATGCGCGCGGGCGTGGCGAGTGGTTTTGTATTACCACAGATCGTAATCGACGGTGTTTTGCCAACCATTGAAGCCCAGGTTAAAGACGCATCGGAAGACAGTAGTTTCTTCGAGCCATTCGTTGCAATGAATGAACGCGTATCGGCGGCCGACCAGGCTCGTTTGCGAGAACAGGGCAGGGCCGTCATTAGTGAACAGGTACTCCCTGCATTTGCCAGTCTGGCCACATTCTTGCGCGATGAATATCGTGCCAGTGAAACCGTTGGCGCCGAAGATCTTACAGAGGGAAAGGGCTACTACGCGTTTAATATCAAACGCTATACGACGTTAACAGACACGACAGCGAAGGAAATTCATCAGATCGGACTCGGTGAGGTAGAGCGTATTCGCGCGGACATGGATGCCATTATCGAGGAGATCGATTTCGACGGCGATTTCGCGGCCTTCGGACATTTCCTGCGAACGGACCCGCAGTTTTACGCGTCGACAAAAGAGCAACTCCTGAAAGAGGCTGCTTACGTTGCGAAGCGAGTCGACTACAAGATGCCGGGTTATTTCGGAAAATTACCGCGGCAATCGTATGGCATCGTGCCGGTTCCTGATGAGATCGCACCCAATTACACGACCGGTGCTTATTATGGTTCGCCTCCGGGAGCGCGACACGGCGGCGCGTTCTGGATCAATACCTACGCCCTTGATCAACGACCATTGTATGAGCTACCGGCATTGACGTTGCACGAGGCTGTTCCAGGACATCACCACCAGAACGCGCTTTCATCCGAGCTGCAAGATGTGCCGGCCTTTCGGCGCAACCTCTATTTCAGTGCATTCGGCGAAGGGTGGGGTTTGTACTCTGAAAAACTCGGTGTCGAAATGGGCATTTACCAGACGCCCTACGAACATTTCGGTCGACTTAGCTACGAAATGTGGCGCGCTTGCCGGCTAGTAGTAGATACCGGCTTGCATTCACAAGGCTGGACGCGCCAACGGGCAATGGATTTTTTCTTCGAGAACACGTCGCTGTCAGAAGGTAATATTCGTGCAGAGGTTGACCGATACATATCGTGGCCGGGCCAGGCTCTCGCGTATAAGTTAGGCGAACTCAAGATATGGGAGTTGCGCCGCATCGCGGAACACGATCTGGGTGATCGCTTCGATCTGCGGGAATTTCACGATGTGGTGCTCGGTAATGGCGCGGTGCCCCTGGCGATGCTGGAAGACATCGTATTGCGCTGGGTCAACACGAAACTGACATCAGGATCCTAGTTGCTGAGCTTATCTAAGAGCGCTTGAAGCGACTGAAGAACCCACTGCTTTCTTCTTCCTCATCGTCATCAACGACTGGTGGAGTGACCTTCAGTGCTTTCAGGGTTTGCGTCATCGATATGTTGATCTGGTCTTCGATAGACTCGGGCTGCGGCGGCGGTGTCGACGCCATTCCGGGTTCAACAACGGCCGTGGCTCCATGGCTCACAGGATCGATATCGGCATTGAGTGCTCGAACGGTTTTCAATCGTTGCGATGCGGACAAATCCATGCCGCCGTCATCGAGTTGCCTGGGCGCTTCGAGTGTTACTTCTTCCTCTGCCGCCGCGTCGCTATCAGAAAGCTCATACCCGGTCGCCACTACCGTATCATGCTCGTCATTCGCTGGTTGATCCGATGGCGGGTTCGCGAGAATTTGTGCTGCTACGAAGTTGATTTCGTCGCCAAACAAGGTTTCAGCCAATTTGTCATCGACATCCTCTAGCGACTTGGCCTTCGCCAATTCTGCGGCGATCCTTTCGATTTCCGCGTCGGCTTTTTTGTCCTGAATCGGCGGTATGCTGAGAACAGGTGTGCGGGTAGAGCTGGTCGAGTCGGTTGTTTTCTCGTCTGCCGGCGGGCTTACTTCGCCTGGTTCATCTATGAGACTGCTTTCGATGCGCTGACTGATCGCGTGGTCAAGCGTTATCTCAGGAATGAGCTCCGGTTCTTCAGGTTCGGGCTCAGGAAGCGGCTCGCTTTCATCGGCGACCGGCTCCGGGATTTCACTCTGCGCGAAGGCCATGGCCTGTTCAAGCGCAGCGAGGTCCGGCTTCAATTCAGCCATTGTCGGATCGCGATCCCAGTCGGGCACATCATCACCGGTGGATTCAGGCGTTACCAGTGACTCTTCCTGGATTGCCAATAGCGGTGCAACGATGAGCTCTGGTTCTGGTTCCGGCTCTGGTTCCGGCTCTGGCTCTGGTTCTGGCTCTGGTTCTGGCTCTGGTTCCGGTATGGGTACTGCGGCGACAACGGCAAGTTCTGGCGCGAGAATTTCGAGGTCGGGCAGTGTGTCCTGAATCAACTCAGGAATTTCGGCGGCGGCCTCGATCACAAGTGGAGCAACTTCATCGGGATCTGCGAATACGATTACGGGGGCTTCGACGGGAAGCTCTGGCTCTGGCTCTGGCTCTGGCTCTGGTTCCGGATCGACAGGGGCCGCCGCGATTGGTTCTGGCGGTGCTATGACGGGAAGTTCTGGAATCGTGGGTTCGGGCACCGCCTCTACAGCGGCTTCCACGGCAGCTTCCACTACAGGTTCTGCCAGCGGCTCCGGCGCAAAGTCAAAATCGGCTGTGCTTAATCCATATTCATTTTCAGCGACCTGGGCCAACAGACTCGTCGCGACCAGATCAAGATTCTGGTCCGCGGCTGCAGTCATTGCTGACTCGATCAGGTTGTTGGCGACTCGTGGAATACCGTCGCTCAGGTGATGCACCAGTTCGGCCGCGTTCGCCTCAAAAACCCATTCAAAATCACTGCCAACGAGACGGAAGCAATGCCTTAAATAGCCGCGCATTTCTGCAACCGGCAATGTGGTTATCGCGAGGCGTTGGCGAATACGTTGCTGCATTCGTTTCAACGGTGCTTCGTCGAGCATTTCGTGCAGGGACTCATCGCCCATCATGATTACGCTGGCACCCTCTGACTCGCCCGCGTCGTCGGCAGTCAGCGCTTCTATTTCCGCGAGCGTATCGGTACCCAAACGGACGCTGTCTTCAATAACAACAAATACGCGGATGCCTTTGTCTGCCAGTTCCTTCAGGTGGTGCCTGAAAACGGCGAATTTTTGAATTGTACCGTTTGGTTTTTCTGCAACGCCCAGCGAGTCAAGCAACAATTCGAGCACGTCATCACTGTTCAGGCGCATTCTCGTAACAACGACTGTCCTGCGGTCCTCACCGAAGGATTCCAGGGCGCGAGCAACCAGCGTCGTTTTCCCAGAGCCGACAGGTCCGCAAACGGTGACTATTGTGTCTGCCGTCGTTAGTGCCTTTTTTAGATCGGCCATAGTCGCTGCAATATGTGGCCCGACGAAGACATCGGTGCCATTCGCGCTGGCGCGAAACGGTCGCTTTTTGAGCCCAAAGTGTTGTACGTACATAAGTATCCGTTCAGCTGTAGTGGAGCCGAAAAGGGAAACGGCATTACCGGATGCTCAGTGTGGGTCGATTGATGGGGAATTTCAGGGAGTTATGTCACAAAATTGGGTAATTATCGGGCTACACGGAGTGATATTTCCGCTGGTACGAGGTATGCGGACTGCCCAATAAAAGACTGTTATTACACTCAAAAACGTTCAAAATACACGGCGCGGCAACACTGCCGGGTTGATCTATAAAGGGATAGCATGTGAAACGCATCGGGCTTATTGGCGGAATAATTATTTTGGCGATCGCCGGAGCAGGGGCGATGATGAGCCTGCGCGAACAGCCGCCGAAAAAAGAGCGTGTTGATATCGACCCCCTGGTCACTACCGCGACGCTCGAATACATGACTGCAAATTTCGAAGTGCGGAGTCAGGGAACTGTTCGACCGCGCACCGAAACCGTACTTAGTGCGGAAGTTGCGGGAACCGTCATCAGTATTTCTCCGAAGTTTGTTGCCGGGGGCGTTTTCGCCAAAAACGAAACGCTACTGCGAATTGACCCAACGAACTACTCGGTCGCATTTGACCAGGCTGAAGCTCTCGTAGCACAGCGGCAAATCGAGCATGATGGGGCGAAGAAACTTCGAAGCCAGGGGTATCGCGCTGAATCCGAATACGCTTCTGCGGTCGCCGCGCTGGCATCTGCACGAGCGGAACTTGTTCGAGCACAACGCAATTTGGAGCGTACCTATGTTCGCTTGCCATACGAGGGCATTGTGCGGGCAAAGGAAACAGAGCTGGGTCAGTTCGTGACTGCCGGCACTCGAATTGGTGTCGTATTTTCAACCGACTTTGCCGAAATAAGATTGCCACTGACAGATCGGGACCTGGCATTCGTTGACCTGCCAACGTCCATTGACACGACTGTGTCAGGAACCGCCGATGGCCCTGCTGTCAGGCTAACGGCAGTACAAAAAGGTCAACCGGTCGAATGGCAAGCGCAAATAGTACGAACGGAGGGTGTAGTTGACGAGAAAAGTCGCGTGACCTATGCCGTTGCCCGGGTTGCAGATCCGTACCACCGTCATGGTGATGGCCAGGTACTTCCGATGGGCACTTTTGTCGGTGCGATTATCGAGGGAACCGCGGCTCTGAACACTATTCGGATCCCGCGTTCTGCGGTGCGCGGCTCCAGGCAACTCTTGTTCGTCGACGAGGACAACAAGATTGAGATACGGGACGTCGATATCATCCGATCGGATAGCGAGCATTCGTACCTGCGGGATGGTGCGGTAGCCGGTGAACGTATTGTCGTTTCAGCGCTCGAGGCACCGATCAACGGGATGTCAGTACGCACGCCCGATGACATTGCCGAGCCTGCGGACATGACTGAGGTTGCAGAGCAGTGAAGAACAGACCAGGGGTCACAGACAAGCAAGGAGTCATCGCCTGGTTTGCAGCTAACCACGTTGCCGCAAACCTGTTGATGCTGTTTATCATCGTTGCCGGTCTGATATCTGTTTTCACAATTCGAAAACAGACGACTCCCGATTTTGAACTCAACACCATTCAGGTGCGAGTCGCGTACCTGGGTGCCGCTCCCCAGGAGGTTGAAGAGGGCGTCGTTGTCAAGATTGAGGAGGCTATCCAGGACGTCAAGGGTATCGTCAAGATCACCGGCCGTGCCAGCGAAGGAAATGGGACGGTAAGCGCCGAGGTCTCTTCCAGCACAAACGTTCAGGATGTGCTGAGTGAAGTAAAAACGCGTGTGGACGCGATCTCGACATTTCCGGCACTTACGGAAAAGCCTGTCATCTACAAGCAAGAAATCCCGATCCACGTCGTTTTCGTAGCAATACATGGGGCGTTGGATGAGTTTTCCAGAAAATCGATCGCGCAGGAAGTTCGAGATGAACTGATGCAGTTGCCCGCTGTTTCAACGGTTGAATTTCTGGGCGATCGACCGTACGAAATCAGTATTGAAGTATCGGAGCATGTACTGCGGCAATACGGTTTGAGTATGGGCGAGATATCGCAGGCGGTCAGGAACTCGTCTGTTGATATGCCGGGTGGCACTATCAAGTCAGTCGCTGGCGATATATTACTGCGCACGGAAGGGCAGGTCTATACGGGCAACGAATTCGGGACGCTGGTATTGCGGACGTTCCCGGATGGCACGCGCCTCACTCTCAATGACATTGCGAGTATCACCGATGGCTTCGTTGAAACGGATGGGTTCGGGCATTTCGACGGCAATCGAACAGCGACTCTGCGGGTCCTGGCGAGCGGAGAACAGAACGAACTAACGACGGCCGCTGCGGTACAGAAATATGTCGCTGACAAATCTCTGGGCTTACCCGACGGTGTTCGAATGGATATTTGGGTCGATCGATCCCATTATCTGAAGGGCCGTCTACAGATGATGAGCAGCAACATGTGGCAGGGCGCACTGCTCGTCTTTATCGTGTTGTCCTTGTTCCTGCGCATGAAAGTTGCCATGTGGGTTGTGGCTGGAATCCCGATCACATTTCTGGGAGCGATGTGGCTGATGCCCCACGGTCCCTGGCCTGTGACTATCAATATGATGAGCCTGTTCGGGTTTATCATTGTGCTCGGCATCGTCGTCGATGATGCGATCATCATCGGTGAGAGCATATACACGAAAATACGCGCCGAAGGTCATACGCTGGACAAAGTTATTGAAGGCGCACACCGGGTTGCCGTGCCCGCTACTTTTGGCGTTTTGACCACGATAGCTGCATTCGCGCCATTACTTTTCATAGGGGGTATCGCCGGGCCGTTTTTTGAGGCTATCTCGGTAGTGGTTGTTCTGTGCCTGATGTTCTCGCTGGTTGAGTCCAAATTGATATTACCGGCACATTTAGTGCACGCGAAAATTGAACCGATTGATGAAGCGGACCTGTTCAACCCGCAGCGCCAAATTGGTACATGGGAACGAATTCCACGCTTTTTCCTTAAAACCCAGCGGCGAATTCAGCACGGCCTTACAGCGCTTATCCAGAATTGGTATCGCCCGTGGGTCGAGCGTGCGGTTGATAATCGTGGTGTCACTGCTTCAATTTTTGTCGCAATGTTGATTTTGACTTTCGGTAGTTTGGCGAGCGGCATCGTCAAGTTCGAAATATTCCCGAGTCAACCTGGTGACTTCATTCAGGTCAATCTGCAAATGCAAGTTGGTTCGCCCCCAAGCGAGCGCAACAAGGTACTCGAGGTACTTGAAGAGACGCTGCTGGAGATGAACGCCGAGTACATCGCAGAAAATCCGGACACGTTGCCGATGGTGCAACACATTGGTGCCTTTACGAGGGGCGATACTGCTGCCGTCATATTTGTCGAAATGCCGCAGTCTGAGGATCGCCCATTCAACGGTGACGAGATCAGTAATCGATGGCGAGAGCGCGTGGGCGAATTCGCGGGAGTCCGGGAGCTTGATTTTAATGACGCCAACAATTTTGGTGGTGGTGCGGCTCTCAGTTTTCGATTGAGCGGCGCGAACCCGGATAATCTGGAGAACGCGGCTGCCGAGCTCAAAGATAAACTGGCCGAGTATGAAGGTGTATTTGATATTCGGACGACGGCTGACGCAGGTGGTGAGGAAATTCGCTTAAGTATCAAGCCCGAAGCAGAGGCGCTTGGGCTGACGATGTCGTCATTGGGCCGGCAGGTTCGACAGGCATTTTATGGAGAGGAAGCGCAACGCATTCAGAGAGGCAAGGATGAGTTGCGGGTCATGGTTCGTTACCCGCAAGATGAGCGACGCTCCATTGCGAACCTCGAGAATATGCGCGTACGTACACCGGAGGGCGATGAGGTGCCGTTTGCCGCTGTTGCCGACATGTCTTTTGGCAACGGCTATTCGAGCATCACGCGACTAAATCGTGAAAGAACAATAACAGTGTCGGCGGATATTGACTCTGAAATCGTGCAGTCGGCCGAGATTGTCAAGACGATTAGCGAGGATTACATTCCGGAATTACTGGCCAGCCATGCCGGAGTGAGCTACGGGCTCGAGGGTGCCAGCCAGGAGCAAGTTGATCTTTTGAGAAATCTGACGATTGCGTCGGTCGCTGCCCTGTTCCTGATATACGCGTTGATCGCCATACCACTGCATTCCTACAGTCAGCCTTTGATCATCATGTCGGTTATTCCATTCGGCATGATCGGTGCCGTCATTGGCCACCTCATAATGGGCAAGTCTGTAAGCATGTTTTCACTCTTCGGGCTTGTTGCGTTGGCAGGAGTTGTTGTTAACGACAGCTTGATTATGATCGATTTTGTCAATAAAGCCCGTGTTGGCGGTATGCCGGCAAGACAGGCCGTGATCGAATCTGGAACGCAACGATTCCGGGCGATCATTCTGACATCGATGACAACAGCAGTTGGCCTTATGCCGATTATGCTCGAGCGCAGTTTGCAGGCCCAATCAGTTATCCCTATGGCTATCTCCTTAAGTTTCGGCATCATATTCGCGACAGTTATTACTCTGTTTCTGATTCCGTCCTTGTACCTGTTACAAATCGACTTCTTCAGCCGTATGCGCCGCTTTGGAAACTGGTTGACCTATCGGCCCCAACCGGACAGCGGGCAATCATAGATACCCTGTCGAAGCAGCATCAAGACGCTCGGGATGGCGTAATCGCTGGCCTGGCGGCGTACCTGATGTGGGGTTTTCTCCCGGTCTACTTCAAGATAGTCGGCGATGTGGAGCCGACGGAGGTGTTGGCACACCGGATTATCTGGGCGGTTCCATTCGGCGCATTGATTCTGATGGTTCGTCGCCAATGGTCAGAAGTATGGTGTGCGCTGACACATCCCAGGATGCTGGGCTGGTTGTCAGTTTCTACCGTGTTTATTGCGATGAACTGGTTCGTTTACATATGGGCGATTCAGGATGGGCGAATCTTCGAGACCAGTCTTGGCTATTACATCAATCCGCTGACCAACATGCTGGCTGGAGTGTGGATGTTCCATGAACAGCTTGGTCGGTATCAAATGCTTGCCGTGATGCTCGCCTTCATTGGCGTGCTTGTGCTGGCGATATCTGGTGGAGTTGTTCCTTGGGTCTCGCTGTTTCTGGCGGTGAGCTTCACCATCTATGCTGTTATTAGAAAACGCGTGGCGATCGGTGGAATGCCGGGGCTTTTTGTTGAGACAGTTTTGCTACTGCCGTTCGCGCTGCTCTGGTTTTCCTACCTGTTCTCGTCGTCACAACTGGCGTTTGCAAGCAGCGATAGCTCAATGATGTTCTGGCTGGTGATGGCGGGGCCGGTAACGGTAGCGCCGCTGTTGTGCTTTGCACTGGCCGCACGCCGCGTATCGCTGACAACAGTCGGGTTCATGCAATTTCTCGCGCCGACCCTGCAGTTCGGCACCGGCATCTATTACGGTGAGATCCTGACGACGGCGCACCTGATCTGCTTCAGCTTCATCTGGACGGCAGTAGGCTTCTTTATTTTCGACGCGCTGAAGACAGCAAAGAAAAAGCCCCTGCTGAAAAAATCGACAGGGGCTTAAATCACACGCTGCCCACTGGTGGATAGGTCTCTACCAGAGGGCTACACGATTAGATCTACTTGTTAGCCTTCCTCTCAGCAGCCTCTTTAATGACTTCATCAGCAACATTCTGCGGACAAGGTGCATAGTGTGAGAACTCCATCGAGAACTGGCCACGACCTGACGTCAGTGTCCGCAGATGACCGATGTAACCGAACATGTCGGCCAGTGGAGCGGTGGCTTTGACGCGCACACCGGTCGGACCCGCATCCTGAGACTTGATCATGCCACGACGACGGTTCAGGTCGCCAATGACGTCGCCAACATTGTCGTCAGGTGTAAACACGTCGACTTTCATGATCGGCTCAAGCAATTGTGGGCCTGCTTTCGGAATAGACTGGCGGTAGGCAGCTTTTGTCGCAATCTCAAACGCAAGTGCGGATGAGTCAACGGCATGGTATGCACCATCGAGCAAGGTGAACTTGACGTCGAGCAGCGGGTAGCCCGCCATTGTGCCTTCGACCATACAGGACTTGAATGCCTTTTCGATTGCGCTCCAGTACTCACGCGGTACGTTACCGCCGGTTACCTTGGATTGGAATTCATATCCTACGTTTTGCTCAGCAGGCTCGATCTCGTATTCGATCTTGCCGTACTGACCAGAACCACCCGACTGTTTCTTATGGGTGTAAGTATCTTCGATTTTGCGCGTAATCGTCTCGCGATAGGCAACCTGTGGTTTACCCATTTCAACGTCAACGTGATGCGTACGACGTAGAATGTCGACCTTAATGTCCAGGTGCAGCTCACCCATACCCTTAATAATGGTTTCGCCCGAATCCTCGTCGGTGGCAACCTGGAATGAAGGGTCTTCCTGAATCATCTTATTCAGCGCAACACCCATTTTCTCGGTCCCAGCCTTGTCTTTGGGCGATATTGCGATAGAGATCACAGGATCAGGGAATACCATCGGCTCCAGCGTTGCAGGATTGTCGGCATCAGCCAGTGTGTGACCAGTGCGGGTGTTTTTCATCCCGAGGAGGGCGACGATATCGCCCGCCTGGGCAGAATCGAGTTCCTCACGAGAATCTGCATGCATCTCGACGATTCGGCCAATACGTTCGTTCTTGCCGGTGAACGTATTTACCACGTTGTCGCCCTTCTTGATGGTGCCAGAGTAGATACGTGTAAAGGTCAGAGCGCCGTAACGGTCGTCCATAATCTTGAACGCTAGCGCGCGCAATGGCTTCTCGGGATCGACATCGGCGAAACCGCCCGTCGCATTGCCTTCGAGATCGATTTCTGGCTGTGGTTTAACCTCAGTCGGGTTCGGCAGGTAGTCAACAACTGCATTAAGAATATTCTGTACACCCTTGTTTTTAAAAGCAGAACCACAGTAGGTCGGGAAGAAGTCGAGAGCGATTGTACCCTTGCGGATGCAGCGCTTGAGATCTTCTATAGATGGCTCATTGCCCTCGAGATACGCTTCCAGCAGGTCATCGTCCTGCTCAACTGCTGCCTCGATCATCTTCTCTCGCCACTCGGCGACGAGGTCCAGCATGTCTTCGGGAACGTCACCGATCGTGTACGAAGCAGGATCATTTGGATCGCTCCAGGTCCACGATTCTTGCGTCATAAGGTCTACAATGCCAACGAAGTCATCTTCGATGCCAATCGGCAAAACCATTACGAGCGGATCCGCTGCCAAAACGTCTTTGACCTGTTTTACAACACGGTAGAAATCTGCACCAATACGGTCCATCTTATTGACGAAGATAATGCGCGCAACTTCCGAGTCATTCGCGTAACGCCAGTTTGTCTCGGACTGGGGCTCAACGCCCCCGGATCCGCAGAACACACCAACGCCGCCATCGAGGACTTTCAATGAACGATAGACTTCAATAGTGAAGTCAACGTGTCCCGGTGTGTCGATGATGTTCATGCGGTGGCCGTCCCACTGGCAGCTGGTGGCAGCGGACTGAATCGTAATGCCGCGCTCCTGTTCCTGGTCCATAAAGTCCGTCGTGGCTTCGCCATCGTGGACTTCGCCGGTCTTATGAATCTTGCCGGTGAGCTTCAGGATTCGTTCTGTGGTCGTGGTCTTGCCCGCATCAACGTGGGCAAAAATTCCAATATTTCGGTATACGCTAAGGTCTTTCATCTCGTTGCTCTGTTTCTCGTCGTTGTCTATTGTCACCAACTACCAGTCACTGCCATACCATCAGGTGCTCTCAAAGCCTTGCTAAAGCGAGAACCCGGCAATAAATCGAGGTGGGTGCACTTAAAATCCTTGCCGGTCCTTCCGGTGCATTCCCGGCAGCTATTGAGGCGCTGCGAGTCAGGTAGGACGGGCGTTCGGGCGCGGATGATAACAGTGCGGAGCGCCCTAAACCAGTCCCAATAGCCGGGGCGCTGAGTTAGTCGGCGGACGCCCGGAAAAGAATAATAAAAACAATGAGTTAATTCAAAACAATTAGCGGCGGAGAATCTGTATCCAGCGCGCGATATTGAGCAAACTCATCAACGACGCCGAAACATAGGTTAGGGCGGCTGCTGTAAGTAGCCTGCGAGCGTGTGGGCGGTCGGAAAATTTCAGGATCTTGTGCTCATCGAGCATTGGTAGTGCCCGGTTAAAACTCGCATCGAATTCGGTGGGAAGCGTAACGAAATGAACGACTGCTGATGTACCGAGCACCAGCATTCCGGCGAGTATGGTTAGCAAGCCCAGCGCCGGGACCCTGGTGAGCAAGCCCATAAACGGCGAGATCACCAGCAGGCCGGCACCAATCTTTTCTATGCCGCTCATTGCTTTGACCAGCCGCGTTCGCCATTTCAGTGGCGGATAGCTCGTGTGGTCCTGTATTGCGTGCCCAACCTCGTGCGCTGCGACCGTGATAGCGGTAAGTGAACAGCCATCGTGTTTGTCCTGGGTGAGTCGAACGACCTTTTCCGCCGGATCGTAGTGATCTCCGAACTCAGTCATTTCGACCTGTACTGACTGCAGGCCATTCTTATCCAGAAGGTGTCGAGCCAGGCTGGCGCCCGTACCCGCATAGCGATCCTCGGGCTGGCTGTATTTCTTGAGTACCCGCTGTACCCAAATACCGGGACCAATCACCAATAAGAGCAGAATTATGATTATGACGATATAGCCCATCGCCACATTCTAATTGACCGGTGGGCGAAAACGCACGTGGAGCTCCACTTAGCAGCTTTCTTTTTGCCTGGTATTTAGCGTATATAAGTATTCGCACATGCGAACAAAAAAAAGAATGTACGCATCGAGGGAAGAACCTTCGGGGAGCTTGGTATGAAGAATACGGTTGTAATTGTTGCATTTTTTGCGATTCTCGCGCTGGCAGTGATCGGGTGTTTGAGCATATTCGACGTCATGTCGGCGGATGCTTCCATCGAGTTGTTGCTCAAGGTTGAGGCCGCCATATTATTGCTTGGCGGGTGCGCGATTCTGCTTGCCTTCGTATTGAAGAGAGGGGCCAGGTAAACGTGTTGGTTACATAGTTGCTTGTCCGTTATCTTGCAAACAGGTTGCCGCAGAGTAGTCGTGGCGATCCAATAATAACTATCAAAGGGCGTAACCATGATGACTTCCTGTCCGTCACACCGTCGTAAATTTTTTCTGGTACTTTTTTCATTGTTTACTGTCGCCTGCAGCCAGGAGCAAGGCAGCGAACCAGAGAATGGCGGCGAGGCAGTCGGGACAACGGCCAAGTACGACTGGTATATGCAGGGCACTACGCCGGCTGGCCAAACCACGATCACCAAGAACGGCGACGGCAAGATAACAAACGAGTCTTTCGTGCATTGGAATAATCGCGAGTACACCGTCAATTCCGAATTGCAGCTGGATGAAAACGGGTTGATCGTATCGCAAAAGATAAGCGGAATTTCGCCATTCAAATCTGTCATTGATGAGCACTTCACCTACGAAAACGGAGTGGCGTCCTGGGGTACACCGGGTGAGAGTGGATCAGCAACCACCGATGAGCCCAAATTTTATATTGCCAACGAGGGGCTAACATTAGGTGCTGCCGGTGCACTGTTAAAAGCGGCCGTCAAAAACATGGACAATTCGATCGACTTGTTCCCAAATGGTCGTCTGCGTGTCGAAAAGGTTCTGGATGTCGCCGTTGACACACCGAATGGCGAACAGGTCGTTTCATTGTATGCCAGTCACGGCATTGGCTTCACACCCAACTACATGTGGTTCGATGATCATCTGGATGTGGTGACGGTCGATATGGGCGGATATCTGGGTATGGTTCCGGAAGGCTGGGATGTCTCGGTGCTGAAGAAATTGAGCGCCCACCAGTCTGAAGCGGATGCTGCATACATTACTCGGCTTGCCGGCGATCTGGCGACTCGTACCGACGGTCCTGTCATTTTTGAAAATGTCGATGTCGTGGACGTCGTGAATGGTCGACTGATCGAGGACCAAAATGTACTGGTCGAAGATGGACTGATCAAGAGACTTTCCGCTGATCCAATCGACAGCCAGAATGCTATGCGTGTTGATGGCAGTGGCAGGTCGTTGATGCCGGGCCTGTGGGACATGCACGCACATTTCTCGCTCTCTGAAGGCGTACTGAATATTGCCGGTGGCATCACCAATGTTCGCAATATTGGCGGTGTTCACGATAAGACGATCGAGCTGACGGAGAAGCACGACTCGGGCGAGGTGATTGGCCCGAATACCTTTCGTGCGGGTTTCATGGACAAGGTCGGTCCCTATGCTTCGGGCTGGGCAGCCGAGTCGCTTCAGGAGGCGTTGGATCGCGTCGATTTTTATGCAGAGAACGGCTACATCCAGATCAAGCTCTACAGCTCAATCGAGCCGGATTGGGTTGCACCGATTGCAGAGCGGGCACATTCACACGGGATGCGGCTGAGCGGGCATATTCCCGCGTTCATGTCTGCTGAGCAGGCAGTCCGAGCCGGTTATGACGAGATTCAGCACATCAACATGGTGTTCCTGAATTTTCTGGCGGGCGATCGTGAGGACACGCGACAACAGATTCGTTTCACGTTGTACGGCGACGAGGCGGGTAACCTGGATTTGAACAGCGATGCGGTGCAGTCGTTCTTTGCATTGTTGAAGGAGAATGACGTTTCCGTTGATCCCACTGCGGCGATATTCGATACCTCCTTGCGACATATTGATGGACAGCCAGACCCAACATTCGCGGCGGTAATTGACCACTTGCCGCCGACTATAGCTCGCTCCCGATACCTTGTATCGATGAACAAACGCGGCCAGGAGGCGGCGTGGCTCAAGTCTGCAGAAAATCAGGCAGCGATGTTAAAGGCGCTGCATGATTACGGAATTCAAATCGTTCCAGGCAGCGACGATATGCCCGCGTTCACCGTTCACAGAGAGATCGAACTCTATGCAGAGGCCGGTATTCCTGTCGCCGATGTATTACGGATCGCGACGCTGGATTCTGCAAGAATTACCGGCGTTGCGGATCGAAAAGGCTCGATCGAAGTCGACAAAGATTCAGACCTGATCTTGATTGACGGAAATCCATTCGAGGATATCAGCGCGATTCGACGCGCTGTACTGATTATGAAAGGTGACACCCTGTATCGCCCGGAGGACTTGTACCGCGCCATTGGCGTCAAACCGTTCTTGCCTTCGATCGAGCTGTAGGGAGTGACTGCGGATCAATCGGTCCTTTTCGGGCTACTGTTTTTCGTTTTTGTTTTTCTGGTCTGGGGCCGCTGGCGTTACGACCTGGTTGCGTTCGTGGCTTTGCTGATAGCTCTCTTGACAGGCATCGTGCCAAAGGAACAAGCGTTTTCCGGTTTCGGTCATCCAGCAACAGTCATCATCGCTTTGGTCCTTATTATCAGCAGAGGTTTGTCGAACTCCGGGGCGATTGAACTTGTTGCTCGCTATGTCGTCGATTCGTCTCGAAAACTCGCTACGCACATTACGATCATGTCAGGACTCGCCGCTGCGTTGTCTGCTTTGATGAATAACGTCGCAGCATTGGCGCTGCTGATGCCGGTCGATATGCAGGCTGCGAAGAAAGCGGGTCGCAGCCCTTCACTGTCACTCATGCCGCTGTCTTTTGCCTCAATACTCGGGGGCATGATTACGCTGATTGGAACGCCTCCCAATATCGTCATTGCCGAGTTTCGTGGTGATGCTTTGGGCGAGTCGTACCGCATGTTCGATTTTGCACCCGTCGGTCTCGCATGTGCGATTGTTGGCGTCGCCTATGTTGCGTTGATTGGCTGGCGATTGCTGCCAAGCGAGCGTAAGTCGGCCGATGCGGGCAAGGACTTATTTGAGCTCGCCGACTACATTGCCGAGGTGCGCGTACCGGAGGGGTCTGCAGCGATCGGCAAGCAGGTGCGCGACCTCGATCACGCGGCCGGGCAAAGTGATGTCGAGATCATCGGACTGGTACGACGCGGGCGCCGCATGCCTGGCCTTGCGAGAGCAATAGAGGTCCAAGCTGGCGATGTTCTGGTTATTGAAGCCAGTCCGGATAGCCTTGAAGAAGCACTGGGCAATCTAAACCTCGAATATGTTGGCAAAGGAGAAGGGCAGCTTGGTGACGATGACCTGATTCTCAATGAGGTCGTCGTACAGGAGTCGTCACGCCTCGCCGGGCGAGCCGCAATGTCGCTGCGTCTGCTGTACCGCTATCGCGTTGCTCTTGTCGGCGTATCTCGACGGGGCACACGTTTCCGCGAAAATGTCAGGAAGCTGTTGCTACAACCGGGAGACGTGTTGTTGCTTCTCGGTACCGACGAGAGCCTGGGTGATATCACGGGCCGCCTCGGTTTATTGCCACTGGCAGATAGAGGGCAGCGTGTTATACAGCGTGACAAGGCTTGGTGGGCGGTCGGCATCTTTGCTTCGGCAATCATTATTGCAAGTCTTGGTTGGGTCTATTTACCCATCGCATTAGGCTGTGCGACGGCACTGTATGTGTTGTCTAACATCGTTCCGATTCGCGATGTTTATACATCCATCGAGTGGCCGGTAATCGTGTTATTGGGCTCAATGATTCCGATTGGCGGCGCATTGCAATCGACTGGTGGAACGGCGTTAATTGCGGGCGGAATTGTTGATTTGTCCGCAGGTTTCTCGCCTGTCGTTGTGTTGACCTTATTGATCATCGTTACCATGACTTTGTCAGACGTAATGAACAATACTGCGACCGCGGTTATCGCCGCGCCAATCGCGCTCGAGATCGCGTCTCGGCTCGGTGTTAGTCCGGACCCGTTTCTTATGGGAGTTGCCGTCGCAGCGTCGTGTGCATTCCTGACACCCATAGGACACAAGAACAACACCTTAATTATGGGTCCCGGTGGTTATCGATTTGGCGACTACTGGCGTATGGGACTGCCATTGGAAATATTGATAATCATCGTATCGGTTCCCGCGATTACGTTCTTCTGGCCGATGTAGAACTTATGTAAAGCACCTGTCGCAATATGGCGGAATTCGGTGTCAAAAACTGACAATTGATGCGCATAGTGGTCGCTCGCCAAATTGAGATTGGCTACCCAACTCATTGAAAATTAACAAGTTACGTTTTTTTCGGATTTTGGCACAGGCTTTGCACTAATTTTTGTGTCTGACGAAGCAAACGGAGAAGACCATGGCCAGGGCGAATATCCTCGATTGGACCGAAGCACAAGTGCAGTTGAAACTGGACGAGCATCGTGTTGTGAAATACCAGGTTTACCGCGACGGCGAGAAACACTTCCTGGAAGTGTGCGACGCTCACGAAGCACCTATTCACACGCTTGAATTACCAGACGGCATGAAGCTAGACCGCAGTAGCTACGAAGTACTGTTGCGCTACGTTTTGCTTGACGTCGTCGCGGCATAGTCCTCTACGGCTTGCCAGACGCGCAGGAGGTTCCCTCCCAGGATCTTCCTGATGTCGTCTTCACTGTAATCGCGGTCCAGTAATCCCTGGATCAGGTTCGGGTAGGCTGCGACGTCTTTGAGCCCGATTGGCAGCGAATCACCGACGCCGTCATAGTCGGAGCCAATACCAACGTGGTCAATGCTGGTCAGTCCGACGACATGATCAAAATGGTCGAGGACGTCGTCGAGATTCGCAAACGGAATCGTGCCATGCTCTGCTTCATACATCGCTCGAAACTCGTGGTCGGCTTCCTCCTCCGATAGCTCCGGGTGCTGCGCGGTATATTCCTTGCTGGCATCCCACCGCGGTAGTGCGTAAGCGAGGGCCTCTGCAGTGACAAAACTCGATCCGAAGTTGATCTGAATTACACCGCCGTTCTTAGCCAGCGCAACAATCATTTCGTCACTCATATTTCGTTCAAAGTCCGGTGTGAAATGTCGCGCCGACGAGTGGGATGCGATAACCGGGGTATTACTGATGTCCATGACCTGCCAAAAGGCATCGTCAGAGACGTGGCTGACATCCACCATGATGCCCAGTCGATTCATTTCATTCACGACTTCGGCGCCGAACTCACTCAAGCCGTTCCACTGGCGGTTCGTATCGTAGGATGAATCGGATATGTGGTTCGACAGGCTGTGTGTGAGCGTGATGTAGCGAATTCCGCGATCAAAAAAGTGCTGCAAATTCGCGAGGTCCCCCTCGACCGGCGAGCCGTTTTCCATGCCCAGTGGCATCGACATGATGCCGGCAGCGAACTGTTCACGTACGTCCGTCGGTGAACGCGCGATCGCGAATTTATCCGGCCATTGCTCGGCGAAGCCATTGACCATATCAATCAGCTCTTCAGCGACGGCTTTTGAGCCTCCTACGGCCTCAAGCTCGGCGGGAGTGTAGATGGACATAAAGGGTACATTCAGTCCGCCGCTGACCGCTCGTGGATAGTCGAAATCGCCGCCGTCGGTCGCTTTCGATATATCTGCGGGTTTTGCTTCCAGCCGATAGGGCACATCGATATGTGTATCGACGATAATGCTGTTCATAGCTATTTGGTTCGCGTCCGGAGCCGTGTGCTCGGTTGCTGTATCTGCAGACTGGTTGCAACCAGAAATCAGGACGATAGTCAGAGCGATACTGGATAATTTAGTGGTCATATCGGGATATTTCGCTGGCCGGAAGGGCCGAAGATTGTAACAATATGTAAGTGATCGCACAGGAGTAATACGATGAGTAACGATAATCCGCCGGCTGATGAGGTTTTCTCTGGTGAGAAAAAAACCGGCAACCCAGTCGAAGAAAACCTTAAATCTGGAACCACCTGGATGCGGGCCCTGTTTATGGTGATCAGCTGGATTTTCCTAAGCGTTGCGACATTCGCCGGAGCCGTAATCGTTGTGATTGGTTTTTTCTGGGTTCTGTTTACGGGTGAGGTAAATCCACAGATTCGGGAAGCAGGTCAGAGTGTGGCAACCTACATTTACAACATTACCCGTTATCTCACCTATAACACTGATGAGAAGCCGTTTCCCTTGGGCGGAGAGTGGCCATCGGGAAGCGCCGAATAAGGGTGGCTGCCTCTGGTCAGCCTGAGATACAGGCCTAGACTGACAGCTCACGCTGGCCCGGTTGCCAGTGCGCCAGATTGATGTGGGCGGCGCCGACGCCCAGGCTGCGTACCCATCGTGCGGCCGCGTCCAGCGTGACCCAGGTGCGTACCTTGCCTTTACGCGTTTCTGCCGTAATCGGCCCGTTTGGCGTTTTTGCTTCGATATGGAATCGAGCGCCGCTCGCGATAATGTTTATGTTCTTGATAGCGCCCGCGGCAACCATCGCTCGCAACATGCGTTCATCCATTGGAAGCCCCTGGGAAAAAATCGTCTTGTTCCGGAATTGTGATGCCACTTTGATCACAGTGTCTGCGAATTAGCATTTCGACCATATTCGCGACGCTGCGGTGCTCGCGAGCCGCGGCTTCTCTTACCGCCTCTTTAAGCCCTGGCTCAATGCGCAGGTTCAGTGTGGATACTTTGGTCTTCGCCATGCGATACATTGTATACAGGTATAGATGTATTTGTAACGCATTTTGCGATAATCATGCGTTTCAGATGAGAGATTGACCCCCGTCTCCCGCCTCCCTAAGCTGCGCCGATGCTTAAGCACCCTTGGCAAACGCCCAACAATCTTCTGATTCTGATGTCGGTGGCCATGCCCATCGCGTTTAGCACCTGGAGTGCCTTACTTAATAATTTCGTTGTTGAACGGGCCGGCTTTACCGGTATTGAAATCGGAATCCTGCAAAGTCTGCGTGAGATTCCGGGATTTCTGGCATTCACTGTCGTCTTCGTGCTCCTGGTGATCCGAGAACAGACGTTTGCTGTGATTGCCCTCGCAATGCTGGGTGTTGGCGTCACGCTGGCGGGCGTGTTTCCGAGTGCCATAGGGCTGTATTGCACCACGGTGTTGATGTCCACCGGATTTCACTATTTTGAGGTCGTGAAGCAATCGCTGGCACTACAGTGGTTTGAGAAGTCCGAAGCGCCACAAGCGTTGGGCAAACTGATATCAGTCGGTGCAATTGCGTCGTTGCTCGTATACGCGGTGTTATGGGGACTCCTTGAAGTTCTGGCGCTGGACTATGTCTGGATCTTCTTGCTGGCTGGCGGTATTTGCTGCGTTTTGGCGGTTCTGATGTGGATCGGGTTTCCCCATTTTGAGAGTGAGCATGAGCAAAGCAATAAACTGATATTGCGAAAACGTTATTGGCTCTATTACGCACTGACATTCTTCGCTGGCGCGCGGCGCCAGATTTTTACGGTTTTTGCGGCGTTCCTGATGGTCGAGAAAATCGGCTATTCCGCGTCACAGGTGGCTTTGCTGTTTTTGATCAACTATGCATTCAACTGGCTTTTCGCTGAGAAAATTGGTGGTCTGATCGGTCGTATAGGCGAGCGCAGTGCGCTGACAATTGAGTACACGGGTCTGGTCATCGTCTTTACCGCCTACGCCTATGTTGAAAATCCGTATGTCGGTGCCGGACTCTACGTGATCGATCATATGTTCTTCGCATTGGCCATTGCGCAAAGCACCTACTTTCAGAAGATCGCCAGTCCAGAGGATATCGCGAGCAGCGCCGGAGTCTCGTTTACTATCAACCACGTCGCCGCAGTTATCGTTCCCGCTGCGCTTGGGCTGGTCTGGATCGTATCGCCAGCCGCTGTTTTCCTGATCGGCACGGGTTTCGCTGTGTGCTCGCTGATACTGTCGCAGAATATCCCCACGCGTCCGGTAATGGGTAATGAGGTGAACTGGGGGAGAGACGCATGCTAGAGATCATGCATCTTGAAAGTATCAATATTGGCAGAATTGAGACGATCACTCACAAGGATCAGTCGTTTACTACCGGCATCCGCAAGGTATCGGTTGCCGCCGGTGCTTATCTCGACGAGACGGGAGTTCGGGGCGATGCCGTTGTAGACGTCAATCACCATGGCGGTGCGGATCAGGCGGTCTACGCCTACAGTGCTGATGACTACGATTGGTGGGAGCGGGAGACTGGTTGCGCACACGGGCCGGGAGTTTTTGGAGAAAATCTCACCATCCGAGGTTTTCCCTCCGATATGAACGTTGGCGATCGCTTGCTGATTGGCGAGGTCGTTCTGGAAGCTACCGCGCCGCGAATTCCCTGCAAGACTCTTGCAGCGTCAATGCGGGACTCAGGTTTCGGTTTGGCGTTTCGCGAAGCGGAGCGCCCGGGTATCTACTTCAGGGTGTTGAACGGTGGCGAAGTGACGACGGGAGATGTCGTGACCTATGTGGCGACCGATTCCTGCGATGTCTCCATACTGGAATTGTTCAGATTCAACTTTGCTCTGCAGCACGATATCAACGACCTGCACCGATACCTCGACGCGCCGGTGGCGATTCGGTTCAGGCAAAAAATTGAAAGCAGGCTCGAAGCAATGGGGCGCAGGTCAGACTGATTCAGCTTTCTTTATCAAATTGCTCCAGTCACCAGTTTTCCTTGCATCGTCGACGTTCCGGCGCATTTCTTCCAGGCGCTGGTCGATGCGGTGCAAAAGAGCTTCAAATCGTGGATCACTTCTAATCGTATCAATGGTCGGATCTTCATCGAGGGGCCATCCGTCATAGGGTTGTGAACTAACGAAACCCGCGTCAATGGCCTGAGTCAGTGCCTCGATTGCTGCATCCGGGCGTCCCTGTAATGCCAGGATTTGTACGTCCCTGATTCCGTATCCGGACATGCCAAGCCGTGGTAGCGTGCGCACGACGATTTCAGCTTGCCGTAGTAACGAAGCCGCTGCTCGTGGGTGATGTCGTTGTTGCTCTACGTACGCCAGCAGCACCGCAGACTGGATGTTAAAGCGGTCGACCGTGGATTCAGCGTCGTCATGCAGCGTCGGATCGCCCTTCAACAAATACTCATACGCAAGATCAAAGTCATCAGTCAAAATGGCTGCGCCAACTATGAGCGGATAGATAATCTCCGTCGGAACAGCGGGGTTATCCATGATAAGGCGTACTTCTGCCAACGCGCCCGCATAATCGCGCTTCACGTAACGCTCGTAACCTTTTCCAACGGGGTAGAGCGGATGGTCCTCCGGGAAAGCATCCATAAACGCCGCGATAGATTCGTCGTCGCCAAAATCCTGGTAAATACCGATCAAAATGCCACCGGTCATCGGATCCTCGCTTAAAACGGCTCCTTTCTGGCCCCAGGCGAGAGCTTCATCCAGTCGCCCCAGTCCTTGCATGTGTCTGGCGAGGTAGCTGTAAGGAAGCTCCCACTCTGGAAAAATACCGGTGGCGTGCAGCAGTAGTTCTGTCGTTCGCTCGTTTTGTCCTTCCGCCGACAGGAAGCTGGGCAGATTCACGTAAGGAATACGACTCAGTGGGTCGATGGTCAATGCGGTTGTCAACAAGTCGATTGATTTTTCGGTTTCGCCTTCAGCATTACGAAGTGAGGCGAACCAGATGTAGGCCTCCGCCAGGTTCGGGTTGAGTTGAATCGCTTTCCCAAAAGAAGCCGCAGAAGCGACATTACCGGAACCGATCCGGGTTCGTTCCCATTGCATCATCTCCAGCAAGCCACGTGCTGCGTATGCCTGTGGCATCTCCGGGTCAATTCGTAACGCTTCGTCTATGTGCGTCGATGCAATTGCGAAGGCTTCGTCCTGAGCAAGGGATCTATGATTTGACAACGTGACCAGGACTGTCTCGGCAAGAGCGGCATGCGCCTGTGCATAATTCGGATCGAGTTCGATGGCGCGTTCAAATTTTTCTCTGGCCGTCACGAGTGTCTCGAATTTGCGTTGCAGAAAATTCTCCCTGCCGGCTACGTATTCGGCATACGCCGCGAGGCTGTTTGTCGGGTTCGTCGCGAGTCGAATTTCCTGCTCTGGTGTCAAGGCGGCACGTAATGAGGTTGCGATTTGCGACGAAATTTCACTTTGTACGTCGAACAGGCTTTCCGCCGTCAATTCTTCGTCGTAGGTTTTTGCCCAGATATGTTCATCGGTCGCAGCATCAATCAGCTGCACTGTAATACGTACCTGATCGCCAGAGCGTTGCACGGCTCCCTCAACAATGGTCGATACACCCAGGTCCTTACCGATTTGGCGCAGATTTCTCGTTGTGTCCCGGTATTCATTCACAGAGGTTCTCGAAATGACACGCAGTGACTTGATTTCAGCCAGGCGCGTGAGAATGTCGTCATGTATGCCGTCGGCGAAGAACCGATTTTCTTCGATGGAACTGCGGCTCGTAAATGGCAGTACGGCGATTGAGTTGTAAACAACACCATCGTTCAAATCGAGCGGGTCACCGCGCATGCCAGTGAAGTTGAACGTTATAGAAATGCCAAGAGCAACAACGAGCAAGCCGATGATGAATTTGTTGCCGTGAGATTCCGGCTGATAACTGCTTCTATCGATGTCTCGCTCCAGCCTGACGCCATCGGGCGTCGCTTCGAAAAGCCAGGCGACGATCAGCGCCAGGAAGAATCCGCCGGCGACAATGAACACGTATGCCTTAAAGACCCACTCCGCTGCACCGAAAGTCGGTAGCAAGACGGAACCCGCCTCTATGAGAATCCAGGAAACCAGCGCATTGGTGGTCGCGACACGCAGAACATTTCTACGTTTTAATTCTGATACGAATGAGGCCATGAGCGGATTATGGCGTGAATCGACAGGTTTCGCAGCTTTCAATGCAGGAGTGGTATCACTTGATTTGCTGATCAAATGATATCATAATGATATCAAAATGACAGATAGTGATGAATGCAACAAGGAGAACGGCATGATTCGTGAACTAAAAAGGAATGTACCGTCCGGGTATTTGATGATCGTCGTGTTGGCTGCGGCACAACTGGGTTTGGCTTTGCTTATCGAAAAGGCTATTCAGTCTCAGTCGTTCGCGATACTCATACCGGCAGTCATCGCCTCTATAATTGTCCTCGTTTTCTGGGGTGGTCTGTTCATGGTGCATCCAAACGAGGCTAAAGTACTGCAACTGTTTGGACGATACGCGGGAACGACACATGACTCCGGTCTGAAATGGGCAAATCCCTTTTACTCGAAAGTGTCCGTGTCCACACGAATACGCAATTTCGAAAGCAGCACACTCAAGGTTAATGACGCAAATGGTAGTCCAATCGAAATTGCGGCGGTTGTTGTCTGGAAAGTTTTCGATACTGCCGAGGCGTTGTTCGAGGTAGACGACTACGCGGGCTTTGTACAAATCCAAAGCGAATCTGCGTTACGAAACCTCGGCATGACGTATCCTTATGAGCCGCACGATGGCGAGGGTATTGCGCTGCGCAGCAATCCGGCCGAGATTGCACAAGCGTTAGTCCAGGAAATTCAGGACAGGTTGACGACGGCCGGAGTAACTGTCGTTGAAGCCCGAATTACGCATCTGGCGTATGCGCCGGAAATCGCCAATGCGATGCTGCGCAGGCAACAGGCATCCGCGATTATTTCGGCCCGCAAACAGATCGTTCGGGGTGCTGTTGGTATGGTGCAAATGGCGCTGGAGGAGTTGGACGAAAACGACATCGTGCAGCTTGACGAAGAGCGAAAAGCGGCGATGGTCAGTAACTTGCTGGTTGTATTATGCAGCGACGAAAGCGCCCAGCCGGTGTTGAACACTGGTTCACTCTATACCTGATCAGGAATCCTGCATGGCGGCACGAAAATCATTCGCGTTGCGGATCGATTCCAGGACGCTGGAAGCGATGCAGCGTTGGGCGAAAGACGATCTGCGCAGTCTGAATGCGCAGATCGAATTCATGTTGCGTGAAGCCTTGCAACAGTCGGGGCGATTACGCTCAGGAGACATGAAGGACACCGAAAAGTAGCGGTGCTACCATTCCGAAATGCGAGCCATTCTTCCATTTGCCGGCGTAATACTTGCGTTGATAGCCGCCGCCAGCGTCGCCTTCATTGCCTGGGAGCTTACGAAAGAAGCATCCCGTGAAGGCGAGCAGGACAGCGATCAGGACTAGCGTTCTTTGCGACTGCGACTGCGGCTTTCCGAAGAGCGGTGTTCCGATTTCCTGGAACCTTCCGATTTCCTGGAGTTACTGCTCGATCGTTGTTGGCTATGTGACTCTCGCGCTTGCGACGGTTGCTGGCGTGAACGAGATTCCGCCTGGCGATGCTCACGGCGTGCCGGTGCCTGTTGCGTACGGACTGGCGCTCGTTCCACTCGGGCTTGCTGACCTGAATCCCGTGATCGAACTGTCGGTTGCTGACGGCGTGTAGTACGCGACCGAACGCTGGGTTCCTGGCGCTGCGCAGCACGTGATCGAGCAGTGGTTTCCTGACGACGAGTATCTCGAGTCTGCACGGTTTGCCGCTGTTGCTGGCTATTACGGGATCGAACCGCGACATCACCACTACGGTTCTCGATTCTGTCTGCCCTGTTATGGGCAAGCTGTGTGGGGTTCGCTCGAGTCCGTTGAGTTCTCTGTACGTCACGTTCCCGAAATGTAATTGGTTCGTATTGACGTTCCTTTTTTACGACCCGACGCGTATCGCGCGTATTGCGATAATCAGATCGTGAATAGCCTTCACGCCGAACGTACTCACGTCGGGTGTTTCTGGCGTGCCAACGATCACCATTGCCGCTATGGCTATTATAGCCATGCGAATTGCCTACATAGGTGTTGTTGTACACGCTGATTGACGGTCGGCGATACCACCAGTTATCCCGATACGAATGACCGTAGTAGGGGTGCCCGTGATAGCTGTGGTGATAGACATGCAAACTATCCGATATCCAGCCGATCGTGAACGCAGTCGTAACACCCCAGAAAAGACCGTGGTCAAAATAGTGCCCGGCTGCGTACGGATAGTAGTAAATGGGGTAGGAGCGCGGATAGTAGTGATAAACAGGCGTCGGCTGGTAGTAGACGACTTGTGCGGGTTCGTAATACGGAACGTAGATTACGTCCTCTTCAGCCGGCGATATATAAATGACGTCATCGTCATCGCGAGAAACCGTCTGGCGCGTGTCGCTCTTCAGATTGCCGGCGGTATACGCGCGATCGCGAAACGCTTCGACCGCAGACACGACATCGGTCTGCTGCGCCACTACTGCTTCTCCGAGTCGCAAGGTCCAGTCCAGGTCTTTGTTGAGCAGCTCAATGACCTCCGGGTAATTAAGCAAAGCAACAATTGAATCGTCCCAGTCGGGATTCGGCTTAAGCCTGGGGTCCGCTTTCAGCGCCTCCAGGAATCGAGATGCCTCGACTATCTGCAATGGGTAGGCCGAGGCGGGCAAGACAATGGCCAAGAGATCGTCGGGATACAGTGCTATCGGACCAACCAATTCCTGCAATTCCGCCTGCGACAAAGGCGCCACGCCGGTTTCGCTAGTTGACATAACGTCAGACTGAGACTGGTAGGTACCGATGGCATTGCCGTCGTCATCAACCGGCACCTGCGCCAGCGATATGGCGGGAACCAGCAGCAGAAGGGCGATTCTTGTCTGAGCTTTCATATGGCCTCCGGGTCCGGAAAATGGTGGACCTGCCTACATTGGAGCCAATAATAGCGGGCGTTAGCTGAACCGACCCTTAACCGAGCGAAAAACAGGCGAATAAACTACTCGTCGTCGCCGCCATGCCAGGCCAGAAACTTCCAGCCATCTTCGGTTCTGATCAGGACATCCGTGTAGCGGCCATTGCTCATTTCAATATCGCCCTTCTTTGATTCGAATGCGCTGCTATATAAATAGTGAGCAACCGCGACGTCATCATGGACGACAATCGAGAGCGGATAGAGTTCGTGGGCGACCATCTTCCCGGTCCGATCTTCGAACCGGTCCCACATCTTGGTCGATGCTTTATCGCGAGGTGCCGGTGAGCCTTTTCCCCAACCGGCGAAGTCGTCAGTGAGTAGCCGATCGGGCCATTTTTTGTCGCCTTTTTCGTTAGCATTCCATTCTTCTTCAATTACGGACCAGACGTCGGCCGAATCATCTGCAGACTCCTCGGCAAGTGCAGGAGTAAAGCTGAACAGAAAAATACTTGTCAGAACCAGCTTGAGCACTTCTTTGGTTTTCATAGCTTGACCCTCAGTAATGAATTCGATTGAAACTATCGCGAGTCTAGTCGCATTAATACAGAACGACAATCGCCACTAATCGGTGTTGGACGTTATTAACGCAATCAGCTCCGAGATCGATTCTGTCGATAGAGTTTCTGAGTCATCGTAATGATAAATACCGAGCAGATCGTGCCAGGAAAGATAGGCGGGGTGGTGCGCCTCGATAATTGTCGCATACTCAAAAACCTGGTCGTCTTTGGCGAGCAGTAGTTGGTAGATGTGGACAGCTAACGTGTCAGTCTCAAGTAGCTTCATCAATACCGCGATCTCAGAGGCAGACTTTTCGATCTCAAATGAACCAATGTGCAAGGTCTGCTTGTGAATCGCCCAGCCGTTAGCTTTGAACACCTCGCCGAGCGAGTTGCCGGCAAGTACTTTGGCGTGCTCGGGGCTGAAACTGTTGTCGGGCTCGTCTGTAAAGCGCACGACTGCATAAGTCCGGCAAACGCGTTCGCCATCCTTCGTACTGTAAAGGCTGGAGCGCCGCAAACCCGCCTCACTAGCCAGGACGTCGATTCCATAGCTGCCGAACTGCTGTTCAATGCGTTCGCTGTTGAGTAGAACGGTTTCAGTGGCACACGCGCTGAGCGCGGCGGCCAGTACCGCAGGAGTTATTTTGCGGCTGCGGCGAATATCGTCAAAATAATCCAGCAATCTTGAATCCTTTTTGGCCGAACAGGCATCTATTGGGGGACGAATCCTACAAGGGGAGAATTTTACATGCGAAAAGTTATCACTTTCAGCCTATTTGCGGTTTTTTCGATCGCGATTGTGGCTCCGGTTCAGGCCACAACCTGGGTCGAAAAGAGCAATGAGCACGCACAAATTGTGCTCGATGCGCTTGCCAAGCTCAGTCCAGAGGGAGCAGGGCAGCTCGGTGTGGATGGCCTCGATGAAGAGATATCAGACCTGGGATCGGGTATCTACGAGCGGTCCAGAAAAATTTCTGTAGACGTCCTGGCCGAGTTACAGCAGCGGCTTGAAAATGAGTCGGACAGTAAGGTTCGACAGGATCTGGGTATTCTCATCAAGACAATAAAAGACGGCGTTCGAAGCTCGGATCTCAACTACGAGCAAATGCTGCCTTATTACAATATTAACCAAACTATCTTTTTCGGTGTACGCGGCATATTGGACCCACAAAATTCACGTGATCGCTATCCAGCGGCAATCGCGCGGCTCGAAAAGTACGCTGGTATTACGGATGGTCACACCTCCTACGCAGAGTTGGCGAAGGACAGGTCCCGAGAGCGATTCGCTGTTGAGGGACTGGTTGGCCCTTATCGTGGCGAAGTCGAGCAGGATCTCGAGCGTGCAGAGACAATGATCACGGGTATTGAAGAGCTCCTGAAGGGCACTGATTTGCAGGGCTGGGAAGGCAGCTATGCAGCGCTCGCAGGTCAGATGCGCGATTACAACGAATGGGTGCGCGCCGAAATTCTGCCGCGGGCACGAGAGGATTATCGTCTGCCCATGGATCTCTACGAAGATGCTCTACGGCAGTGGGGAGTTGATGCGTCACCGGCGGACCTCATTGAGCAAGCCACGAAGGGCTACATGGATATTCGGGGCGAAATGGAAGCCCTCGCGCCTTTGATAGCAGCGGAGAAGGGTTACGCCACCAACGATTACCGCGAAGTAATCGGGCTCCTGAAGAGGGACGGCCCCATCGATGGTGACAAGCTACTGGATCACTACAATGCGGTTTTGCGTGATTTGGAGGAAATTATTGTTCGCGAAAAGCTGATTTCCTTGCCAGATCGCGACGCAGGAATCCGAATTGCCTCAGCAGCTGAAACCGCAGCGATGCCGGCACCGCATTTGCAGCCTCCGCGTCTGATTGGTAACACGGGTGAGTATCCTTACTTTGTCATTCCGTTGCTGGAGCAAAATGATGATGGGAGCTGGCAACAAACGGATGACACTTACGAAGCCGGCGCCTGGACGCTGACTGCACATGAGGCTCGACCAGGTCACGAGATGCAGTTCTCAAGTATCGTGGAATCAGGTGTGTCGGTGACACGCGCTGTATTCGCTTTCAATAGCGTCAATGTTGAAGGCTGGGGATTGTACGCTGAAGCAATAGTGCGGCCGTACCTGCCGCTTGAAGGACAGATGATCAGCCTGCAATACCGACTGATGCGTGCGGCCCGGATGTTCCTTGATCCCATGTTAAATCTTGGCCTGATAACGCCAGAAGAGGCCAAGAGTCTTATCATCAATGACATCGCTATTGGTGAATCGTGGGCACAAAATGAGGTTGAGCGTTATACCTACCGTATGCCTGGCCAGGCGACCGCGTACTACTACGGGTACAACAAAATGCAGTCATTACGGGCGCAGACCGAATTGAAACTTCGCGAGAACTTCGATCAACAGGCGTTTCATGATTTCATTCTGGACCAGGGCATGCTTCCGCCACAGATTCTCAAGGAAGCAGTCATGAACGAGTTCGTACCGAGTCAGACTCACTGACAAGAGGCTATACTCCGGTTTCCCGAGGCATCAATGGGGAACCGGAGTGTCCCATAACATCGCTTGTTACCGCTGTGGCGCATCACTTGAAGCACTGTCGCTACCGTTATCGCGGCGCGATCAGTGCCCGCAGTGCAGTGCTGACGTGCACGTGTGCAAAATGTGCAGCAGCTTTGATCCACGTGTGACACGAAAGTGCCGCGAAGATGGTGCCGAGGACGTAACAGAAAAGGAGCGGCCTAATTTCTGTGACTGGTTTGTGCCGCGTGATGATGCTTTTGACCCTGATCGAAAATCGGAATCTGATGCTGCAGAAGCGGCCCTCGACGCATTGTTCGGAGGCTCCGATGACAGTTGATCGTTCGCTTCCCGGGTTTGGCAGGGACAGGATCGCAGATGAATAACTCGGCGCTTGTGGTTTTGTCGGGCGGGCAGGATTCAACAACCTGTTTGTACTGGGCGATAGACAAATTTGGCCACGAAAATGTGTCAAGTTTGACCTTCGATTACGGACAGCGACATCGCATCGAACTGACTTCTGCCGTCGAAATCGCCCAGGTCGCGGACGTGCCGAACGTCATATTGCCAATTGATACCTTTGCGGCGCTTGGTGGTGACGCGCTGACTACCGAGGAAATCGCCGTCGAATCGGCGCTCGATACAGAAACCGGACTGCCAAACACATTTGTACCGGGTCGAAACCTGATCTTCTTGACCTTCGCTGCAGCGTTCGCGTATCAACGCAACATCGGGCACCTTGTGACGGGAGTCGCGCAGACGGATTACAGTGGCTATCCGGATTGCCGCGAAGAGACGATCCATTCGCTGCAAACGGCGATTCAGAACGGTATGGATGCGGCGATACAAATACACACACCCCTCATGCATTTGTCCAAGAAGGAGACTGTTGAGCTTGCAGATCGGCTCGGCGCATTGTCGGCTATGGCTATGACGCACACCTGCTACAACGGCCAACGGCCACCCTGCGGTAATTGTCCTGCGTGCGCACTACGAGCCAGGGGGTTTGCGGAAGCGGGTGTGGTCGATCCATTGCTGCTCTGACGTGAGGTATTCGGTTAAGGAAATCTATTACACCTTGCAGGGCGAGGGCGCTCATACGGGCCGGCCTGCTGTTTTCTTGCGTTTTTCGGGATGTAACCTGTGGTCAGGGCGGGAAGAGCATCGCGAACAGGCGATTTGCCGATTCTGCGATACGCAATTTGTTGGTGTTGATGGTCCTGGCGGTGGCAAGTTTGAAGGTGCTGTGGAACTTGCTGCGGCGGTTTCAAAGTGCTGGGGCACGCAACAAGAAGGAGTCCACCCCTACGTCGTGTGCACCGGCGGAGAACCGCTGCTGCAGCTGGACGGTCTGGCAATTGCAGCATTACACGCGGCTGGCTTTGAAATCGGGGTCGAAAGCAACGGCACGATTGAAGCACCCGCTGGAATCGATTGGCTTTGCATTAGTCCGAAGGGTGCTGCCGGTCTGAAGCAGCTTGCGGGCGATGAGCTAAAGCTCGTATACCCGCAGCGGGAGGAAAGTGCACAGCCCGCCAAGTTTGAGCACCTGTCATTTCAACATTTTTTCCTGCAGCCTCTGGATAGCTCAGAGCGTGACGAAAACACGCGACACGCGATAGACTATTGCAAGAAGAATCCGCGCTGGAAACTCAGCGTACAGACACACAAGTTTCTTGGCCTGGATTGATTATGGATCATCGCACTGGGCGTGCCGTTTTCGTTCTCTTGACTGGACTACTGGTTGCCTACCTGTCCTATCAGTGGATTACCAACCCTGCTGGTCGCGAGGAACGCGCACTACAGGTTGCAGTTATTGAGTCGTCGCGTGAAATTATTTCAGCGCTTATCGGTGATGATGCTCTCGAAATCGTAGATCCGCTTTCTCCGAATCGAAAAGTCGGCAAGGTGTACGTCTATCCCGAAAGTGAGAGCTGGGCTGTTTCCGGGTTTTACCGTCGCAGCGAAAATGATCGATGGCATCCTTACCTGATGACCCTGGCAGCCGATCACAGTCTCGTTTTCCTGAAGCTTAAAGACCGAAGTCCGCAGCTGCTCGAACGGGCCGAGTCAGACCCATTGCTCGAGATCAGCCCTTAAAAGCTCGCTACCCAACCGATGGCAATGAAGATCATGCTAGCGTAACCGAGGCCCAGGATGATGAGTGTGGGGTCGAGGTCCAGATTCTGTTCGTCGTAAGTCATTTTTTCAGTCCCGTGAAGTATTTAGTGAGACTGAATCATCCGAGAATGGGTGTTTGACTACATGACCGTCGCCTGATCCTTTAGTGACCGTTTCATGATGAAGTCCTGATTTGGCCCTGTTGAGCCGTTTCACGGACCTCCTGGCGCCACTCGAAGACGTTGAGCTCAATAAACACGAACGCGACCAACCACAGGAAAGCATCCCAGAAGTCGACGAAATCACCCTTAATGCCCCAATAGATCGCCGCTATCAGCAGCGCGGAATACAGGACGAACTTGGTGACGTTGCTAATCCACAGCGAGGCGCCCTCGAAGCGATTGCGTTCCTGCAGCCAGACGTCGGCCTCCAGGACCAGAACAACAATTAGCCACACGGCAGCATTGATGACGTCTACCCAGGCCAGTCTTCGAATGTCCATGAGTCCGGTAGCATCCACAACTGCAGGCATGCCTGGAAAATGCATGAATGTGTCTGCGTCGGAGAAGGAGCCGCAATTTGCAGCTGACAATGCTGTGTATTCATCAAAGTCGACGGCGTAAGACCAACCATCGCTAACCAGTGCACAAAGGTCGGAAACGCCACCTAATTGCGTCGCCGCATTAACAAATGCCAGGTTGACGATGTAGCCGTAGAAGGCGTAAAGAATGAAGCTGTAACAAACGATTCTTATGCCGTGCAGGGACCAGGTTACGACAGGATTGAAGTGATCATCTTCGAGGACATAGGTTTCAAGCTCGAACATCAACAGAAGAATTACCCAGGCCGCGGTATCTATGGTCGCGGCATAGGCGTCAATGAGACTGAGCGGCGCAATACCATTTGGGAATTGCAGTGCCGCAGTAAGCACTTCCTCGCTCCAGAACAGGTATACGTTAACTGCCAGCAGCGCATATACGATGTACTTGAATAGCCGAAACAGTCTTCCGCTGTTAATACTCAATCATTGGCTCCGCTCTCAGGTGGAGAGATTCTATGGTTGAACAGCAATCGATGGCAATGCCTGTCGCTCAGCTGGCCAGCTCAGCCTCCACCGCAGTTTCTGTCTCCACACCCGCGTAATAGACCCAGACGTTTTCTTCGCCGCTGAGGAGTTCGATGTATTTCGGGTGCACGAATATGTTCTCACGACCCGATTTAACTTCGCGGAGAATACCGAGATCGCACAGCTGCTTTAAATACACAGATGCGGTCTGGCGTTTCGCGATGCCGTTGTCTACCAGATTACCAATACGACAGTAGGGCTGTTTGAACAGGAGTTCGACGAGCTCCCAGGTATAGATCTTTGGCAGTTGCTTTTGTACGAATTGCCCTGTGTGTTCCATAAGTTCCCTGATCGACTTTATCTTGTCCGTTGTCCAGGTGCAGGTTTCCTCGACGCCGTCGAGAATAAAGAGAATCCAGGAGGCCCAGTCCTGTTCCTGTGTCACCTTTGACAGCAATCGGTAGTACGCGGCCTTGTTTTGAATGATGTAGCGGCTGAGATACAGGATCGGTGAATCCAGCAAGCCGTGTTGTACCAGGAACAAGATATTGAGAATTCGTCCCGTGCGACCATTGCCGTCCGAAAACGGATGAATAGCCTCAAACTGATAATGCTGCACAGCCATACGTACCAGCGGATCGATATCACTGTCGTCGTGCATGAAATCCGCCCAGTTATCAAGTTTGTCCATCAATAGCTGTTGGCCGACCGGAGGCGTGTAAATCGTCTCACCGGAAACGCGATTCTTGAGCGTTGTTCCAGATTCTGCTCGAATATCAAGCTCTAACCCTTTGATAGTGCTACATATTTGAATAGCCATATCAGTCGACAACATGCGTCGCTGTACCATTTTGCTGCCTTCATAAAGCGCCGTTCGGTAACGAAGTGCCTCTTTTGTGGCAGCATCTGCGCGATCTTCGGCTATATCGGCAAACTCAAACAGCTTGTCCGTCGTGGTGACGATATTCTCGATTTCGGAACTCGCACGGGCCTCCAGCAGTGGCAAAGCATTAACCAAAACGGCGGAGTTGGGGATGAGTTCGGCTGCCTGCTTAAGTTCAGCCAGGGCGACCCTGGATTTTATGCAGCTCTTTAGAATCTGGGTCGTTTCGATTTGATCTCCTGCAGGCGGCAGGGATGGCAAGTCGTTGTAGGGTACTTCCGGATTAAAATCAGTCACTTAGCGTTCCTCGAGCAGGGCTATGTCGATTTCATCGACATGAATTCACAACGTGTCGAAATTATGCGATTTTATCGACATATTGGTCTGACGTGTCGATTTGATCGACGTATGTTGCTGACATGTCGATTTTTCGCTCGTTTTTCGACATATCTGGAGTATATGTCGATTTCATCGACATGATTGTGACTTGTGTCGAGGAAATCGCGAAATTTCGACAAGAAAGTAGGTAAACAACGCAATGGCGCGGACGCGCCCTAAATCAAAGTTTGCTATAGAATTCGCTGCCCGTAATGCGTGCAATTCAATAAAAGGGTGTGTCGTGGCAGTTAAAAGTGATATCGAAATCGCACAAGCGGCGAAAGTTCGTCCGATTCAAGAGATAGCCGAGAGGCTTGGAATTCCGATAGATGCGCTGATTCCCTACGGCCACGACAAGGCCAAGATAGGTGCGGACTTCATCAAATCTATTAGTAAGAAGAAAGACGGCAAGCTAATTCTTGTCACCGCAGTTTCCCCGACGCCGGCGGGTGAAGGCAAGACGACCACGACAGTCGGTTTGGGCGATGCCATGAACCTCATCGGCAAGAACGCGGTCATGTGCCTGCGCGAGCCGAGCCTCGGTCCGTGCTTTGGCATGAAGGGTGGTGCGGCCGGCGGTGGCTATGCACAGGTTGTCCCGATGACGGACATTAATCTGCACTTTACCGGGGATTTCCACGCCATCGGTGCTGCGAATAACCTGCTGGCGGCATTGATCGACAACCACATGCACTGGGAAAACCAGCTGAACATTGATCCTCGCCGTGTCAGCTGGCGCCGCGTTGTTGATATGAATGACCGCGCATTGCGCAGCGTTACCTCGGGTCTCGGTGGGTTCCACAACGGGGTCGTTCGCGAAGCCGGTTTTGATATCACTGTTGCGTCGGAAATTATGGCGATTTTCTGCCTGGCAACAGACCTCGCGGATCTAGAAACGAGACTTGGCAATATTGTGCTTGGCTATACGCGCGAGGACCAGCCGGTCACCGTACGCGAACTGAACGCTCATGGTGCGATGACGGCATTGTTGTGCGACGCGTTCCAGCCGAATCTCGTGCAGACCATGGAGAATAATCCGGCGTTGATGCACGGTGGACCTTTCGCGAATATCGCGCACGGCTGCAACTCGGTCATCGCGACCAAAACGGCAATGAAACTGGCTGATTATGTGGTAACAGAGGCAGGTTTTGGGGCGGATCTGGGTGCTGAGAAATTCTTTAACATCAAATGCCGTAAAGCCGGGTTGTCACCGGATGCAGTCGTCCTTGTCGCGACGATAAAGGCGCTCAAAATGCAGGGTGGTGTCGCCAAGGGGAATCTTGCTACGGAGAACGTTGCGGCACTGAAGGATGGTTGCAAGAACCTCGATCGCCATATTCGAAATCTCGGGAAATTTGGCGTGCCTGTGGTTGTGGCTATCAACCACTACACAGCCGATACCGACGCCGAGGTCAAGGTGGTTGAGGATTTCTGTCAGAAATATCAGGTGAAAGCGATCAAATGCACGCATTGGGCAGATGGTGGCAAGGGTACGGTTGAAATGGCGGAACACGTCGTTGAGCTTTGCGATAGCGGCGCAGCGCAGTTTCGAACTTTGTACGACGACGAGACGTCGCTTTGGGACAAAGCGGCGACCATTGCACGAGAAATTTACGGTGCCGACGACATTATCGCTGACAAAAAGGTTCGTGATCAGTTCGCGAGGTTCGAGCGCGAAGGTTATGCAAAATATCCTATTTGTATGGCGAAGACCCAATACAGTTTTTCAACGGACCCTAATCTGCTTGGCGCTCCATCAGGGCACGTCGTGCCTATTCGCGAGATACGGCTTGCAGCTGGGGCCGAGTTTGTTGTCGTCGTTTGCGGTGCGATTATGACCATGCCTGGTTTGCCACGCGTTCCTGCAGCAAACGCCATTCGGGTCAACGAAGAAGGGCGTATCGAAGGTTTGTTCTAGCCTAAGCTTGATCATTCGCGATCCTGTCCGGGAGCAAAAAAGTCTCCCGGGCGCGATCCGAGAACAGGTAGTCGTGGCTGTAATAGCGCGCCAGAATCCCTTTGCTATCCGTGACAAGGTCGGCATTGCGAGTCATGAAGATTTGCCACGGTTCATCTGTTTCGACGCGTTCGGCAATGAGTAACAGAAAGAACCAGGTTAGCGTTGCGTGGTACTTGCCGTCCGCGCCCAGCTTGGTGATCAGGCGTTTTAGGCCGGCATCAAATTTCGCTATCGCCTCCGCCAGTTCGTATTCACGGACGTACAACCAGCCAACGTAAACGTGTGCCTCGTGATTGAAAAAATCAGGATTGATATCACTTGCTTCAAATGCACCGATGCTGAATTCAGGGGTGATAATGGCGTTCATGATTCGGACTCCACCAATTGATGGCTGTCGGATGCTGTCAGCTCGCATCCATAAACGGCTTTTAGTTTGGATATGACCGTCCGGGTCTCTTCGGAAAAGGGCGCTTTGCCCTCAAAAGCGTGCAATACGATGCCCTCCAGAAGGTCCCCGAGGGTTAAATCGGTGTATTCCGCGACCCCCTTTAGGACCTTTAATAGGGAGGATTCGATACGCACGCCAGTTTGCGTTCTCTTGATCAGTGTTTTTCGCATGATAGTTACTCAGTAGTGGTAAACAGGTAACAGGGTAACAATGTAGCAAACACTGTACAAGTGAACAAATACAGATAAAGTCGCCTTGATTCGGATGTACCCAATACCTGCGAGATGTCTGGGGGGACACAGACAGGATGCCGACAGAAGAACAACTACAAGGCGGGTTTAACCTGGGAGATTGGGAGGTCTTGCCAGGCCATGGCGAGTTGCGGCGTGGCGATGACGTGAAACGGCCCGAGCCCAAGCAATTTGCAGTTCTGATGGCGCTCGCCAAACGCGACACCAACCTCGTCACCAAGCAAGAGCTAATCGATGAAGTATGGGCGGGTCGTCCGACTGCTGACGAGCCCATAACCCGTTGCGTTTCCCAGCTGCGTGGTCACCTGGACGATCGACAGACACCACATCTGCTCATCGAAACCCTGCAGCGACGAGGCTATCGGCTAAAGCAAAGTGTCGAGTTGCACAATCCGCCTGAGCCGGAAGTTACGCTGCCAACGACGCCAGTGCCTCGCACTGGTCAGCGCTTGTGGAAGTTCGTTGCGTTAACTTTGGCAGTGTGTTTCATAGCCATTACCTCGTATACATGGATAAAACCAATAATCGATCCACCGCCCGCCCGCTCGATTGCTGTCATGCCATTTCAAAATCTAAGCGGTGCTGCTGCAGATGAATACCTGGTCCTCGGCTTTAAAGAAGAACTCGTTCAAATCTTGCAGAATATCGATTCCTACACGGTCAAGAACGGCCGGTTAAGTTACGAAAGAGAAGATGACGAGGTAGCGGAACTGCTTGGGGTTGAGAGCTTGTTGTTTGGCACGCTTCGACGCAGTGGCGACGACTTGAAAATTACATACCGGATATCCAGAGGCGGTGACGTTGTGTACGGCGGTGAGGTAGAAGGACTGGTTCCCGATCTCTTCGCTTTGCAAGAGTCACTTGCAATTAAGGTTCGTGACAATCTGATTGGTAAGTCCACTCAGACATTGATCAAGAGTCGGCCCTCTGACAGCGATGCTTACGACAGCTATATGCGCGGCATATTTGCACTCGAGCATCGCGGGGATCCTGGAAACCTTGAGAAAGCGGCTGAACTGCTTGAGAACGCTATTCGGCTGGACAGATCCTACGGACCGTCCTACCTGGCGCTGGCGACAGTGTTCTCGTTGCTGCCGAATTATCGCGGCGCGCCGCCTGAAGAAATGGACCGACTTGCGCTTGAAACGATCAACAAGGGAATTGCAGCCGATCCAGCCATTGCAGACGCGGCTGGAGCAATTTTCGGTTACGTTTATCATAAGCAAAAACGTTGGGAAGAGTCTGAAGCCGCGTTTCTGAGGGCCATCAACGCTGACGTGGTCGATCCCAATGCTTTTAATTGGTACTCACGGATGCTGGCCAGCGTTGGACGTCTTGACGCGTCTTTGGCTCAGGCACGGGCAGGTCTGGAAATCGATCCGAGTTCTACATTCCTTAACAGTCGAGTAGCAATGTCTTATACCTGGCTTGAGAATAACGAGGAAGCGCTTAAGTACTACGAACGCGCAAACGCCTTCGGCTGGAATGGGTCGACACACGATCTGAGTTACGCGTTTATTCTGATTCAGACCGGACAGATCGAGAAAGCGAGAAATCTCGCGATGCGCGCTGTTCAGATGGCAGAAAAATCCACGGACTGGATCGGACCAGTATTCGACGCATTCGGTGATCAGACCGAAGCAAACGCTATTGTCGCAATTGAGGTGGTCAATAAAGTTTCGGCAGTGGAACACATCGATCCAAGAGTGGAATTCATAGTAAGAACGATGCTCGGCGATTTGGATGGCGCAATGCGAATCGCGCAGTTGCTCGAACAACCGGGCGAAACATTCGAAATGGAATTGTTATTCATTCCTCAGCTGAGAGCCTTTCGCGGACACTCGGATTTCATGCCGTTGATGAACCGACTGGGAATTACCCAGTATTGGCATAGCAAAGGTTGTGTCTGGAAAAGTGATCGAGTCAGCTGCCCGTCCGACTAGTCATCCGATACTTTATGCCTCGTTCGTTTTAACGCACCACGACGAGTTTTTTGGTCGAGTCGTTTTTGTTTAGCCTTCTTGCTTGGCTTCGTTTTGATTCTTCGCTTTCGCTCACGTAACGCGTTGCGCAACATCTCCGTTAATCGATCCAGCGCTGCCTGACGATTCCTGTCCTGGCTTCTGTGTGCTTGTGATTTTATGACAATGACGCCGTCGTCTGTAACTCGATGGTCCGCCACGGACTGCAAGCGCGACTTTATGGAGTCAGGTATCGCATCACTATTCCGGACGTCAAAACGCAAGTGAATCGCGGTCGCAACCTTATTGACATTTTGTCCACCTGCGCCCTGTGAACGAATCGCCGTCATGCGAATTTCTGACAATGGAATCCGAATCGTGTCCGATATATCGAGAGTGTCCACGTCGCCTCCAATGTGTGAGAATGCGCCCCATAATCCCTATTGGCGCAGTGAATGCAAGTTCGTAACCTGAGTATCCTGGTTGTTTGTCAGTTGATATCTACGTCCGGGTCAATCGTGATGGTTATGCTCGCCGGAATTATCGGATCGGATCTGGCGGCTAACAAAGCGTTCGCAACCTTGCCGTTATCATTGATGGTGCTTGCGGTCGCTGCGACAACCATACCTGCGACTATGTTGATGAAAAAGATCGGCAGACGAAAGGGCTGCGCCATGGCATCCGTGTCGGCTGTTTTTGCGTTGTTCCTCGCCGTGATCGCATTGCGTGAATCGAGTTTTCCAATTTTTATCATCGCAGTCATGTTATTCGGCATTAACATGGCGTTCACGCAGCAATATCGCTACTTTGCGGCGGAGAGCGTAGATGTCCAGTACGTGCCGCGCGCGATTTCCCTCGTGCTGGTCGGATCCATCGGTGCAGCCTTCGTCGGTAAAGAACTGGCAACGCGTGGCCAATATTGGATTGCTGATATCCAATATGCAGGATCCATGGTCGTGCTGGCGCTCATGTTCTTGGTTCAGGCGCTGTTATTCTTCGCGATGGTACCGGCAAGAGACCAGGATGAGCTGGAGTTGCAGCAATCAGAGCGACCGATTCGTGAAATCGTTTTTCAGCCTGTGTTTATCGTCGCTGTGCTTGGCGCCACGGCGGGATATGGCCTCATGACACTGGTTATGACCGCGACGCCCCTCAGCATGCACGTCAATGACGGATATACACTCGAGCAGACGGCGAAAGTAATTCAGGCGCACGTACTTGGTATGTATGTACCGTCATTGTTTACCGGTTTTCTAATTGAAAAAATTGGTGTCACACGCTTAATGATTATCGGTGCTCTGGGTTTGCTGGCCACTGCCATTATCGGCCTACAAGGGCATACAGTATTGCACTATTGGTGGGCGCTACTCTTGCTGGGCATCGGTTGGAATTTCCTTTTTGTTGGCGGCACCACCATGTTGACCTACACGTACAGTATGGCGGAGCGATTTCGTGCTCAAGCCGTGAATGAGTTTCTTGTTTTCGGCGCCTCTGCATCAGCGTCGTTACTCGCTGGTACGGTTATGTACTTTTTCGGCTGGCATACGCTGATGCTGATTCCGATACCATTACTGCTTATTATTTGTATCGCGTTGTTTGTCGTTCGCAATAACCCACTTCTGCACCGGGAAGGTCGCAGTAATGCCTGATAATTCGAAACTCCGAAGTTTACTGGTCGACGCAGCGGACCGCGGAGTCAGCTATCGTGAAGCCGGACGAGAACGTGCTGTCGCGCCGTCGGGCGCTGCCGTAAGGGATGCCAGGAAATTCGTTGAACCGATGCCTGTTGACGGTAGCGACGATCTGGCTGTGCTTGCGATGCTGGATGACGTTGGCTCGCCTGCAACCATGATGATGACGAGTCCACGTTATTTCGGCTTCGTAATCGGCGGTTCATTGCCCGTCACCGTCGCCACCAACTGGTTGACGACCGCCTGGGATCAGAACGTCGGGATGCATGAGATTACACCGGCAACCTCGACTCTTGAACGCGTTGCGATGGACTGGATGATGGACCTGTTTGGACTCCCTGCCGACTGCGCTGCGTCTTTTGTTACTGGCGCGACTGTCGCTAATTTCACGGCGCTGGCCGCGGCGCGAAACCGGGTTTATGCCGATATTGGATGGGACGTTGAAGCGAACGGATTGATTGGGGCGCCAGCAGTTACGGTGATCGTTTCTGAAGAGACGCATCCGACTGTCTTCAAATCGCTGGGCATGCTTGGTTTTGGCCGTAATCGGGTTGTCAGGGCACCGGTTGACCAGCAGGGTCGAATCGATATCAGCCGGTTTCCCCGGGTTTCCGGTCCGACCATTATCTGTACGCAGGCGGGGAACCTGAATACCGGTGCATTCGACCCGGTGGGCGACATCTGTGAGATAGCAAAGCCAAAGGGTGCATGGGTCCACGTGGATGGCGCATTCGGACTGTGGGCGGCCGTTTCAGAGCAACGTTCACATCTCTGCTCCGGCTTCACGGCGGCAGACTCCTGGGCTACTGATGCCCACAAGTGGCTTAATGTGCCATATGACAGCGGTATTGCTTTCGTTCGCGACGCTGTAGCCCTAAAGTCGGCGATGACGATATCAGCTGACTATCTGATGACCGACACAGAGTTTCGCAATCCGGCGGATTTCACACCGGAGCTGTCGCGCCGTGCGCGCGGTGTTGACGTCTGGGCGGCGTTGAAATCGCTTGGCAGGAATGGCGTTGCGGAGATGATCGATCGTTGTTGCGATAACGCGCAGCGGTTTGCATCCGGTTTTCGTGAAGCGGGATTTGAAGTACTTAACGATGTTGTATTAAATCAGGTTCTGGTGTCATTTGGTGATGACGCCACGAACCGCAAAATCATCGATGAGATTCAGGCCGAAGGGACTTGCTGGTGTGGCGTTACGGTCTGGCAAGGCCAGACCGCGATGCGCATCAGTGTATGCAACTGGTCGACAACCGCAGAGGACGTCGATATTAGTTTGCAGGCAATCCTAGAAATTGTAGACGAAGGATAACGATACAACCGGCCAGGCCTTGTAATCGCTAATTTCGTTTTCAAGTTCGAGGCGCTCGACTTCAAGTGCTGGAAGTAGCAGTGCCTGAACTTGCGGCGGTGCTGTATCCAGCCCGGTTGCGGTCAAAGATACGTTCGGCTCACCTTGCCACAATACTCCGAAGTCGAAATTCAATCCGACTTTTCCGAACATCTCGAAGTCGAAACCAACACCGAGATAGGGGGCGGTGCCGCCAAAAGATGTGATGCTCTGAAGCGCGCCAACATCTGCCGATGTGAACGGTATTCCGCCGATATTGAAGTCTGTTCCAAGAGTATCCTGGCTCGTCATTTTCAGTTCATTGCCATTGGAGAATGCACCGGCAGTTACGCGGAAAGGACTCAAGGGAAAGCGAAAGTTACCAGTCAGGTAGTAGGTATCCAGCGCGAGCGTCGCATCATAGTCGATACCGGCTTGTGCACCAGTCGCATCATAGTCGTACCGATTAGCGCCTACGCGCAGGTCCAGCCAGGGCAGGGGGTTCCAGCGTCCCTCGAGGCCAAGGCCAAGTGTTCCGGCTTTTATTCCAATTCCAAAATCGGCGTTCGCAATGCCGGATGATGTGAGGACAAGCGTGATTAGCGCTGCCTTAATGATTGATTTGCTCATGAAGTATCTCTGCGTGCCCAAAGAATTTATCCAAGGCGAAGGTTATACGCTGGTCGCCAAAATGACTGTGAGTCACTTCACAGCAATGCAATTCGCTCTGGATTATGTCAAAACTCCATAAAGAGCCAAATTTTCCGGGCAGCGGCCGGTGCGGCAGGCGACTAGCGTTGTAGTTGCGCAGGATGCGCGATCATTTATTCAAAAGGAGATTGAAATGCGAGTACTTACAGTGAACGAAACGAACCTGGTATCGGGTGCCGGGGACGATTGTCCGTCGGGTGGCAACTCTTACGGTGGTATAAGCGACGCGCAGTCTGTCGGAGATGACATCATCGAAATTTATGAAGGTTTGGTCGCCGCGACGTCGCACATTATAGAAAGGGTCGCGAACGCCTTATGATGGAATGCTATCGAGGCGAGATCCTCGCCTCGATAGCCATTTGTTGTAGTAATAATACTAAAGCTAGAAAGCACCAAGCGAAAATAGCCATTGCGAACAACCCAGGAGTTTGAAGCGGTAAGTCGGCGGGCATTGGATTCCAAAGTCCTGACAGACATCTCCAATCAATTTGAATAAGACCGTTTATCGTCGCGTGAGTCACAACGGAAGACCAAAGTGAACGTGTGATCCGATATTGACTACCCAGAACCAACCCGATTAGAAAGACAGTTGCCCATGAATCAAGATTGTGAAAGACGGTAAAGACTGAAGACGAGGTAATAATCGCTACGGTGAAACTGCGGCGGTCAAGCGCTGTTTGGATGAATCTACGATGTGCAGTTTCCTCGATTAAGGGTATGAGGACGGCCATCACGGTGAAACCGAGGAAGAAAAGCTCGGGAGAAGCACATTGAAACGAGAACACCGGGCCAACTATCGCATCTGGATCTGGCGTTGAATAGAAACCAAACGATATGCCTGCGACAAGCTGGCTCCACCATAGAATACGAATCAAAAGCCCGATAGCGAACGCCCTGCGAACGAGCCGCCATGTCAGGTCTTGAAAACGAAATTGATCAGCGAGAAATCGTTTCTCTGAATTCCATAGTGGAAATAGAAGTACGACTAATATCGGTGGGACGACCAGATAGGACAGGTCTGCTGCAATTGTTGGCTCCATGCCGGATTGCCTAAGCTCGACCTGTAACCAGGATCGCGTCGCTAGCGCTGCCGTCGTCGCAACAAGGACAGAAACAATCGTTGTTCGGGAAATTCTATGCGCAGACATTTAGTCGATTCTAGAAAACCAGAATAGGCGTTGTCCGATTCGAATCCGGGCAAACTCGCCGGAATCTTTAATAAGAGTTAAATGCCGGGAAGGTCCGTATAGGTGGGCTCTGCCATCTTGTCGCGACCCCATTTGAGGAATATCGACGGATGGGCGGTTGGATCGATGTTTACACTGTCGAGATCGCCGTCGATATGAGGCAGTGCCATCAATCGCTTATCCATGACCTTGAACCACAACCAGGGCAAGTAGGCGAGCACATACATTCCGAAGTACCCATTTGGGAGTTGCGGCAGTTTTTCGAAGTGTCGCAAAGACTGATAGCGCCGTAGCGGGTGTGTGTGATGATCCGAGTGTCGCTCCAGATGGAACAGGACCAGATTGCTGAAGATGTGGTTACTGTTCCAGGAATGATGCGGCTCGCATCGCTCCACCTTTCCATCGTCGCCATTCTTGCGCAGTAGCCCGTAGTGCTCGATGTAGTTCGCGCTGGTCAGTTGCCAATAAGCGCATAGATTGTGTATCAGCAAGAATGGAATCACCTGCCAGCCCAACGTGATCAAAAAGATCAAACTCATCAACGCGCTTATTAAGTATGACTGCAGTATCTTGTTATTCGGGTGCCAGACGGACTTGCTGCGACTGTTAAGGCGTTCTTTTTCGATCGCCCAGCCACCGGCGAATGCCCCGGGTATCTCGCGCAATGCAAACCTGTAAATACTCTCGCCCATGCGTGCGCTCGCCGGGTCTTCGAAGGTGGATACGTACTTATGATGCCCACGATTGTGCTCGATCGTAAAATGGCCGTAAGCGGCAACCGCAAGTACGATTTTTGCGAGTTGCTTCTCGATATTGGAGTTCTTGTGCCCGAGTTCATGGCCTGTGTTAATCGCGAATCCGGCGGTCATACCGGCGAATGCGGCAAGCAATGTGAATGCCCACCAGCTCAGGGGTTGTGTCGCGGCGTACCAAATGGAAAAAATCAGTGTGGCGTAGTGCATTGGAATGACGGCGTAAGTCAGCCGTCGATAGTACAAATCCTGATCGAGCTGCATTACAACTTCTTCAGGAGGATTATTTCTGTCCACACCGATAAGCCAGTCAACCAACGGGGCCAAAATGAAATTCACAACGAACGGCAAAATGAACCACGCTTCAACACCCGTCTTGGCGTGTAGCGCTATGGTGACGAATGGCTGTAACGGGTAAATGACGGAAAGCATCCATAACCAACGCTTCTTATCAACATAGTGAATCGCCTGACCGTCGGCCTGCACGCCCGTGTAACCCTTCATTGCATTTAACCTGTACCTTTACTGTCGGCAAATTATACAAAATAATCCCGCAGAAACGTAACTTGCAGAAAAAAAGGTGTCAAATCAAGATGATGGAGTGCTGGCCCGAATATTGCTATATATTAGTTATTCAACGTCAGTATCAGGTAACAGGAACAGGAAGCCGGACATTATGGAAGTCAGTCATGCAGTATCGGATAAACGTGCCGAGACCGATCGCCGTAATTTTACCTGGCGGACAGTATTCTTTGGATTTACCCGCTCCCGTCGTCATGCCCATCGTCGCCTGAGTGACGACGAAGTCGTGTTTCTGGACTGGCATCACCCATGGCTGTTTTTTCTCGCCACCGGGACAATGCTGTTGTCCTGCGCTGATGCGTTCCTCACCCTGCAGCTCATTGATCTGGGCATGATGGAAGTCAATCCGTTCATGAAGGCCGTCATGGACCAAAGTACTGTGTTGTTCACGAGTACCAAGCTTGCCATGACCGGTTTCGGCATCCTGACGTTGGTTTTCCTCGCAAAGTCGCGATTTCTGAATCGTTTCCGCACTGGCGCATTTCTGACTGTGTTCTTTAGTTTTTACGCCACACTCGTCTGTTACGAATTCGTGAACCTGTTCAGTATGCTGTGACGCCAATATTGGCCGCATGCATTCCTTCTCAGAGGCGCTTGAGATAAACTAGCGGCCCTTTTTTGGGCCCTGGCGCTAGTCACCCGACTTCATCGTATTTGGGCCGTGTAAGCTCCTGAATAGATGAGTAATTCCCTCAAAGAACAATTGGCCACGACACCGTTATTCGGTGCCAATGCCAGTGCCATCGAGTCGTTGTACGAGCAATACCTCGAACAGCCGGATTCTGTTCCGGACGGTTGGCGTGATTATTTTAGGACGCTCGGCGATTCCGACACGGAAATCGTGCATTCCGTTATCAGAGATCAGCTGCTGCAGGAGTCCCGCGAAGGACGTAAGTTGGGCCAGGTCGTGCAAAGCAGATCAGGCGAAGCGGCGACATCCGGAGAAAAGCAGGCGGCCGTATCCAGACTGATCCAGGTTTACAGCCTTCGCGGGCACCAAATTGCGGACATCGATCCCATGGGGTTAATGGAACGACGTATGCCAGGGGTACTCAAGCTGGATTACCTGGGCCTGGCAGAGTCGGATATGGAGACGGAGTTCTTCACCGGTGGTTTGGCGGGTGCGAGCAACGAGCGCATGAAATTGCGCGATATTATCGGGCTGCTGCAAACTATCTATTGCGGCAAGATCGGTGCTGAGTTCGCCCACGTTTCCCGAGCGCGCGAACGTCTTTGGTTACGGAAACGATTCGAGCAGGACGTTGCAGCAAACATACTGAGTGACGAAGAGCGGATCTATATTCTGGACCGGTTGACCAGCGCGGAAGGTATCGAGCGCTACCTGCATACTCGTTACGTTGGTCAGAAGCGATTCTCACTTGAAGGCGGTGAGAGTCTGATTCCGCTACTTGATGATGTTATTCAGCAAGGTGGTTCCAGAGGTATCAAGGAAATCGTCATCGGGATGGCGCATCGCGGCCGCATCAATGTCCTCGTCAATATCTTCGGCAAGTCTCCGGAGGAGCTCTTTGAAGAGTTTGAGGGGAATTATGACCCGGAGGAGTTGAAAGGCTCCGGAGATGTGAAATACCACAAGGGTTTCTCTGCTGACATGAAGACGCCGGGCGGAAATGTTCATATTGCCCTGGCGTTCAACCCATCCCACCTGGAGATTGTTAATCCAGTGGTGGAAGGGTCCGTGCGTGCCCGGCAACAGCGACGCGATGATACAGAGCGACAGGAAGTCTTACCGGTTCTGATTCATGGTGACGCCGCGTTCTCGGGCCAGGGGGTCGTTACTGAGACATTTCAGATGTCGCAAATAAATGGCTTTCGAACGGGTGGTACCGTACACATCGTAGTGAATAATCAAATCGGCTTCACGATGAGTAGACCGTCGGACTCTCGCACTACTGAATACTGCAGCGACGTTGCCAAGATGATCGAAGCGCCGATTTTTCACGTCAACGGCGACGACCCGGAAGCGGTTATTTTGGTCACCCGCCTGGCGTTGCAATATCGGCAAAAATACAGGAAAGATGTGGTTATTGATCTGGTTTGTTATCGGCGCCACGGACACAACGAGGCCGATGAACCGTCAGCGACCCAGCCGGTCATGTACAGCAAGATCAAAGCGCAGAAAACAACACGGCGACTTTACGCTGATCGTCTGGTGGCATCACAGGTTACGACCGACACTGCTGTGTCGAAAATGCAGGATGATTATCGTGATCGTCTTGATCGGGGCGAGCATGTGCAGCAAGCGTCGCTCGGCCTGATAGGAAACGAATTTACCATTGACTGGACGCCGTTTCTTAAGTCGAAGTGGGATGATCCTGCGGACACGACGATTAGTCCCAAGACCGTCACAAGCCTCGGAAGATCATTAACGACACTTCCGGCAGACGTGAAACCCCATGGCCGTGTCCAGAGGATCATGGACCAGCGTGTCAAGATGGTTGCCGGCGAGGCGGCCATGGACTGGGGTTTCGCTGAAACTATGGCCTATGGCTCGTTGCTCCTGGATGGGCACAATGTCCGGCTGGTGGGGCAGGATAGTGGTCGTGGTACCTTTTTTCATCGTCACGCGGTAGTGCACAACCAACTCAATACTCGTGAGTACACACCCTTGGAGCACGTCGTTGACCGGCGGGATGCGTTTCGCGTAATCGATTCGTTTCTTTCGGAAGAAGCGGTTCTGGGTTTTGAATATGGTTACGCCAGCACCGAGCCAAACACGTTGGTGATCTGGGAAGGCCAATTTGGTGATTTCGCGAACGGTGCCCAGGTCGTTATCGATCAGTTTATTAGTTCCGGCGAAGCCAAATGGGGGCGTTTGTGCGGTCTGACCATGTTCTTGCCACACGGCTACGAAGGACAGGGACCGGAACATTCATCTGCGCGCCTCGAACGTTTTCTGCAACTTTGCGCTGAGCACAATATTCAGGTTTGCATACCTTCAACACCAGCGCAGATGTTCCACATGATTCGACGCCAGCATGTACGGGCGTTCAGAAAACCGCTGATCGTATTGACACCCAAGAGTCTGCTGCGACACAAAATGTCCGTATCAGCGATCGGTGAATTATCGAGCGGTAAGTTTGAGCTGGTCATTCCGGAGATTGAGGCGATTGATGTCAAAAAGACCCGTCGTCTTGTTTTCTGCAGTGGCAAGGTTTACTTCGATTTGCTTGAATCACGAGAAGTCCATCGTATCGATGACGTCGCATTAGTCAGACTGGAGCAACTCTATCCGTTCCCGATCGACGAGTATGCTGACCTCGTCGATCAATACCAGCATGTGGAAGAAATAATCTGGTGTCAGGAAGAGCCCCTGAACCAGGGCGCCTGGTATCAGATAAAACATCGTCTTCAGGAACCACTGCAAGATGCGCAACAACTTTATTACGCAGGCCGGCCCGGTGCCGCAGCGCCTGCTTCGGGTATTTTTAAAATTCACCTGCAACAACAACAGGCGTTGGTGGAAGCTGCACTCGGCATCAAGTCCGAGGCGAGCAAAGTTGTCAAGCCTGAGAAAACCAAACGGAAGACCCAATGAGTATAGAGATCAAAGTTCCGCCTCTGCCTGAGTCGGTCAGCGACGCAACGTTGGTCGCGTGGCACAAGACGGCGGGTGAGTCTGTGTCACGTGACGAAAACCTGGTTGACCTTGAAACCGACAAGGTTGTGTTGGAAGTTCCGGCCCCGGCGTCCGGGGTAATAACAAAGATCGTTGTCGAGAATGGAACAACCGTAGAGGCCGGAGATGTGCTGGCCATACTTGAGGAAGGTGAGCCTGCTGCTGTCACGCCCTCGGAGACGGCAGCCACAGCCGATCCGGTCGTCGCCGCTGTTGCGAAAGCGAGCAGCGGCCCTGTCAAGACAAGCCCTGCTGTTCGGCGCTTACTTGATGAGTACGATCTCGATACAACGATGGTGTCTGGCTCGGGTAAAGATGGCCGGATAACCAAAGCGGATGTCATGTCGTTCCTGAAATCAGACGACAGTAGCAACGTTACTCCAGGCGATCACCAGCCAGCCGTTGCCGAAAGTGTTGCACTGGGAATCGAGCGAACGGAACAACGCGTTCCTATGACTCGTCTGCGCGCACGTATAGCGGAACGACTCGTGGATGCTCAACAGACTGCTGCGATGTTGACGACATTCAACGAGGTCGATCTGACTGAAGTTATCGCGTTGCGGAAGAAGCACAAAGAGTCGTTTGAGAAAAAACATGATGTGCGCCTGGGTTTCATGTCGTTCTTCGCGAAATCGGCTGTCGAAGCACTGAAGAAATTTCCTGTTATCAACGCGTCCGTCGAAGGCACGGAAATCATCTACCATAATTACTTCGATATCGGCATTGCCGTGTCCAGCGACCGCGGATTGATGGTGCCCGTAATCCGTGACGTCGATCAGATGAGCTTTGCAGACTTTGAGCTGGCATTGAATAACATGGCGGGCAAAGCGCAGGCCGGGACAATCAGCATGGAAGATCTGACTGGTGGGACGTTTACCATCACTAACGGTGGAACATTCGGCTCAATGATGTCGACGCCGATTCTGAATCAGCCACAAAGCGCCATTCTCGGCATGCATTCGATCAAGGAACGGCCGATGGTTGTCGATGGCAACGTCGTCGCCCGACCGATGATGTATCTGGCCATGACGTATGATCACCGAATTATTGATGGTAAAGACGCGGTTCAATTTCTCGTTTCCATCAAGGAACAACTTGAGGACCCAGCGCGCCTGCTCTTGCAAGTGTGACGAAAACTGCAGCAAAGGATTCAATCGATTATGAGTAGAAGTTTTGACGTAGTGGTCGTCGGTGCCGGCCCGGCAGGGTATGTCGCGGCGATACGAGCGGCGCAGCATGGAAAAACTGTCGCCTGTATTGATGAATGGCGGAACAAGGATGGCAAGAATGCATTCGGCGGTACTTGTCTTAATGCTGGCTGCATTCCTTCGAAAGCGTTATTGGAGTCGTCTGAGTTGTTTCATCGTGCACAACATGAATTCAAGAAACATGGCATCAAGACAGGCGACCTGGAGCTCGATTTAGCAACCATGCAAAAGCGTCGGGCCAGTATCGTACGGCAATTGACCGGCGGCATCGCCGGTCTGTTCAAGGCCAACAAAATCGAAGGACTGGTTGGGCACGGCAAGTTGCTGGCGGGTAAACAAGTCGAGTTCACCGCTGTCGATGGTGCTGTAGAAGTCATCGAAGCGAGTAACGTCATTCTGGCATCGGGTTCATCTCCCATCGAGATCGGGATCGCGCCGTTTGACGATGCCAAGATCGTCGATTCCTGGGGTGCTCTGGAGTTTGATGGGGTGCCGAAAAGACTTGGTGTAGTCGGTGCAGGCGTTATCGGTCTTGAGCTCGGCAGCGTGTGGTCGCGACTGGGAGCCAAAGTTACGATCCTGGAGGCCATGGAAGACTTCCTGTTTATGGCGGATCGCGATGTGGCAAAGGTTGCAGCGAAGGAATTCAAGCTGCAGGGCATCGATATAAAACTTGGCGCCAAAGTATCGGGAGCAAAAGCGGGTAAAACGGGTGTCGCGGTTTCTTACGACGACAAGGACGGGGCGCAGTCAATTGAAGTTGATAAGCTGGTCGTTGCGGTTGGACGCAAACCACATACAGATAATCTTTTTTCTGAAGATGCCGGCATTCAGCTCGACGAACGCGGCTTTATTGTCGTTGACGATGAGTGTCGTACACGTGTTAAAGGTGTTTACGCTGTCGGCGACTGTGTTCGCGGACCGATGCTGGCGCACAAGGGCTCAGAAGAGGGCGTAATGGCAGCGGACATCATCGCTGGTGAGATCGCAGAAGTTAATTACAACGTCATTCCATCGGTAATTTACACCGCACCTGAAATCGCCTGGGTTGGCAAGACAGAAGCTGAGGTCAAGAATTCCGGGCGCGCATACAAGACCGGTTCGTTTCCGTTCGCCGCAAGTGGTCGTGCCAAAGCTATGGAGCAGACGTCCGGGATGGCCAAAATCATTTCGTCACAAGATGACGATGAGATTCTGGGTGTGCATATCGTAGGGCCGATGGCCGGTGAGTTGATAGCGGAAGCTGTTCTGGCCCTGGAATTCTCGGCTAGCACCGAAGACATACAACGTACGATTCATGCACATCCGAGCCTCGCAGAAGCGCTGCACGAGGCATCGCTTGCCGTGGACAACAAGGCACTGAATTTCCCGAATAAACGGTAGGAGCGCGCTCCTACGGTTCTTTTTTCCAGAAATCTGCGTTCTTGATGCCAAGCGCTTCGGGATCGAAGGTGTATTTTTCGACACCCGCTTTGCGCTGCGCCTCGTAATCCTTAAGGGCCTTGATGGCCGGCTGACCCATAAAGTACAGGAATAATATGCCGACGATATTGAGCCCGGCCATTACGCCGAGACCGATATCGCCAAGCCCCCACGCAAGATCGGCCGTTCGAACGGTACCGTAGAATACGGCGGCCAACAGCACAATCTTGATGACCGTCAATTCCCCGGGAAAGCGGAATGAGCGTCTGATGTACGCCACGTTTGTTTCTGCAATGTAGTAATAGGCCAGCAACGTCGTGAAGGCGAAGAAGAATAACGCGATTGCAACGAATATTCGGCCAAAACCGCCCAGCACACTCTCAAGAGCAAACTGCGTAAATGCCGGACTGTTAGACGCGATGTTTGTTGCCAGTACGCCGCCACTGACGCTTGCATCGATGCCAGTGACATAGTACTGATCTGTGATCAGAATCATGAAAGCGGTCGCGGAACATACAAACAATGTATCGATGTACACCGAAAACGCTTGTACCAGGCCCTGTTGTGCCGGATGTTCGACCTCTGCGGCTGCGGCTGCGTGAGGCCCGGAACCCTGGCCCGCTTCGTTCGAATATACACCGCGTTTGACGCCCCAGCCGATCGCCGCGCCGAGACCCGCCATCGGCGTAAATGCGTCAGAAAAAATGAGCGCGAGTATGCCGGGCAAAGCATCAATGTGATAGATAACGATGCCAACAGACATGATGATGTAGACAATCGCCATGAATGGCACAACGATCTGCGTGAAATGTGCGATACGTTTAACGCCACCAAATATAATGATGCCTAGAGCTACGACCACAAAACTTGCAGTCGCAAGTTTGATGTAGCTGACACCACCAATGCTCGCGTTGCCCGCGACGTCAATGCCAAACGCAAGTTCGACGGCCGCGCCGATCGCATTCGACTGTACAGTTGGCAGCAATACTCCGACTGCAATGATTGTCGATATTGCGAAAAGCCAGGCGTACCATTTTTGGCCAAGCGCCTTGTCAAAGTAGTAAGCGGGCCCACCACGAAATTGTCCTTCGTCTTCCTCTTTGTAGATTTGCGCAAGGGTGGACTCGACGTAAGCAGTGGAGGCTCCGAGGAATGCGACAACCCACATCCAGAATACTGCACCCGGCCCGCCGATTCCGATCGCTGCGGCAACACCAGCAATGTTTCCCGTTCCGACGCGCCCGGACAGTGAGACAGCAAGTGCCTGAAACGACGAGATGCCTCGATCCGATTCTTTGCCGGAGAAAAGCAGGCGCCACATTTCGCCGAACATTCGCACTTGCACGAAACGGGTCAAGATCGAGAAGAACAGCCCGGTACCGAGCAGTAGATAAATCAGTGTCGGTTCCCACATGAGACTACTGATCTTGTTGACGATATCTTGCATGCCGAACCCCTTCATTATTATTTATTAGCGGCGTCCGGAATGTTACCCCATATTGGGGCGATGCGAGCTGCTTTCAATCTGCCGCGAAAGATCAAATCGCGATATAGTAGCGGCTTGCTATCAAAGGAGCGGAGTTATGACCTGGTGGGGATGGATGATTCTTGGCGCAGTAATTCTCGGCGCCGAACTCTTCGCAATCGATGCGCAGTTCTATCTTGTGTTTCTCGGTGTTTCGGCAGCGCTTGTTGGTCTGGCAGAGATGCTCGGCATCGGGATGCCCGAATGGGCCCAGTGGACCGCATTCGCGACGCTTTCGCTGATTTCATTTTTTACCTTTCGCAAGAGCCTCTATGAAAAAATCAGGGGTGGGGCGAAGGGATTTCGCGCGACTATGTCGGGCGACACGGTTAATATCGTCGAAGCGCTCGCAGCTGGTGATGAAGCACGTGCTGAATATCGTGGCACGGACTGGACGGTAAGAAACACAGGGGCCGCGGTTATCGCCGCCGGATCACGCGCCAAAGTTGTCAAGGTCGATGGCCTGACGCTACATGTCGAATCGGAATAAGAGCGAGTAGGAGTAAATCATGGAATCACTTATCGTTTCACTTGGGTTTGTTTTTGTTGCGATCATTATTCTGCTCAAGACAGCAGTTGTTGTTCCGCAGCAGAACGGATATGTCATCGAGCGACTGGGCAAGTACGCCAAGACTCTCAATGCGGGCTTTCATATCCTCATTCCGTTCCTTGAGCGCATAGCGTACAAACACACACTGAAAGAGCAGGCGGTCGATATCGCCGAACAAATCTGCATTACAAATGACAATGTTCAGGTGGGTGTTGACGGTGTTCTGTACATGCAGGTACTGGACCCAGGGCGCGCTTCGTACGGCATCGGCAATTACATGTTTGCCATTTCACAACTTGCACAGACCACACTGCGTAGTGAGATCGGCAAGATTGACCTGGATCG
>JAJFKV010000004.1 GCA_021773055.1 Woeseiaceae bacterium | reverse complement strand
TGATTCCAGAGTTCTCAGCTTCGAACTTCGCCAGTCTCGGTTCCAGATAGCGATCGATGATGTCGGGTGGTGCACCGATCACCAACGGACTCGTGTCGGCTATTATCGAGCCAATCATCGCCATCGACTGGGCGTTCTTGGCCGACTCCAGCAACATCTCACATTGCTCCAGACATCGGCGTCCCGCGTCCGTTACCGCGATATGTTTTGGCGATCGGTCAAGAAGCTTGACACCAAGCGTCCTTTCCAGCGTGCCCAGCCTGCGACTGATCGTAGTCCTTTCCATGCCCAGATCGGCAGCGCATCGAGAAATGCCACCCGCCTGAACGATTTTGGCGAACAACGCCAAGTCCGCCACCTGTTTTAGTTCACCCTGCATTTTCATGACCTCTGATAAATTGCGCCAAGCGATAGCGCGAGCAATTATTATTTCGTCATTAAGTAAGACACCTGTAAGCAATAGAACGTTGTTACATTTGGTGCGTTAGAAAATCGTTTCACGATCGGAACGTGCAGAAGTTTTGAAACGATAGAAAGTTTCATCTGTACGTAATTGATCCATAGAATAAAGTGAACCTTGCGAACGGGTCTGGTGTCACAAGTTAGAGCAGTTGCGTAATTGCATGTGGGGGTAACTGTGAGCACACACAAGAGACAATCAGACTTGGATAAATACGACGTTGCGATACTTTCGGCGCTCGCGACGAATACGCGGCTATCAACCGTCGAAATCGCGACAATGGTGCATTTGTCGCGCACGGCCGTGTCGCGTCGTATCACCGCTTTGAAGATAGCGCGGGTTCTGAACGATGCAGCAGAAGTCTTAAATTATGAGCCGCTTGGATTCGCCGTTCGAGCCGTCGTAGAAATCAAGTCACCCAGCCAGACAGCCGCCGCACTAAGAAAACGTCTCCGCGTTCAGCCAGAGGTTCTTACCGTTGCCGTTATCGGTGGAGACGGTTTGCTCAGCCTGGATGTCATCGCCGTCGATATGGAACATTTGCATGATTTTACTCAAACGCTGCAAAGAAGCGGTGAAACGTCGACAAAAATTATTTTCTCGGAAGATAAATCTGAGCTCACGCTGGTACAACGCATGCGCATGTTCAACGAACAAATTGGCGACGGCCTCGTAAGGACATAGGTGCCACTGTTATTCTCCCGGCATGGAACATGCCGACGTAGTGATTATTGGTGGGGGAGCCGCCGGTCTTATGTGTGCGATAGCCGCTGCACGGCGTGGACGCCAGGTTATCGTACTTGAGGGCTCCAACAAGGTCGGCAAGAAGATCCTTATGTCGGGCGGTGGTCGCTGCAATTTCACCAACCTGCACTTGCAGCCCACTCGATTCCTCAGTACCAACCCCCATTTTTGCAAATCGGCAATTAGCAGCTATACGCAATGGGATTTCATCTCGCTGGTCGAAAAGCACAACATCGGCTATCACGAAAAAGCTTTGGGGCAGCTGTTTTGTGATGATTCCTCAAAAGACATCGTCACGATGCTCCTCAAAGAATGCGACGATGCGGGCGTTCGTATACTGACCCAATGCACCGAAATAAGCGTTTCTGGCAACGACACTTATATAATAGCTTGCAGCAATGGTAGTTTTGTGTGCACCTCCCTAGTTATCGCGACCGGCGGACTCAGCATTCCAAAAATGGGCGCGTCCGACTTCGGCTATCGCCTGGCTCGACAGTTTTCGCTGCGCGTTCTGGACACATGCGCGGGACTGGTGCCCTTCACTCTCACCGGTGCTTTACATGATATCTGTGAACGCCTGTCCGGGGTTAGTTGTAGGACGACCGTGACGGCAGCCGATTCAAGCTTCACTGAGGACCTCCTGTTCACGCATCGTGGTCTCAGCGGTCCGGCCATCTTGCAGGCATCGAGTTACTGGTCGCCCGGTGAGAATATTGAGATCAACCTGCTGCCGGGCGAAGACGTCGCCGAACTGCTGCTTGGAGCGAAGCGTTCACGCCCCAGGTCATCACTGCGCGTTCTGCTCACGGAACTGTTGCCAAAGGCCCTGGTTGCTGAACTGCAGGAATTGTTTTGGCCTGAACTGAGGGACCATTCGCTGGCTGAATATACCGATGAAAGGCTGCGTCAGGTTGCCGGAAACCTGCAGTCCTGGTCAATAAAGCCCGCCGCTACAGAAGGCTACCGTACGGCTGAGGTCACTATGGGCGGCGTGGATACTGATGAGCTCTCGTCCAAGACCATGGAAAGCAAGCAGCACCCTGGGCTGTATTTTATTGGTGAAGTTGTGGACGTAACCGGACACCTGGGTGGTTTCAACTTCCAGTGGGCCTGGTCGTCCGGACAAGCCGCCGGAAGGGTCGTCTAGATTTCCTGCTAACCTTTCCACCGACTGATGCATCAAATATGCAATGGTGGCAGTAATGAAGATCGGCGGTGCGCCGACGCAAGCAGACTTTCACGAGGCGATCTCAGCCAGATCGGATCGTTGGTATTCGGCGTGCCTGAAAATTACGCGCAATCCCGATATGGCTGCCGATGCGGTTCAGGACGCCCTTCTCAACGCGTGGAACAAACGCCATCAGTTCGAGCAAAGCGCGCGGCTCGATACCTGGATTCACCGCATCGCGATAAACGCGGCCTTGAATCAGATACGCAAGAGCAAACCGGGCGTCTTCGAGCCACTTGAGTCCGACGTCGTAAGCGATATTGCGACGCCCCATCGGCACCTGGAAGAGTATGAACTCGAGAATGATCTTGCGACGTCGCTGGCTCGATTGACTGAGATTGAGCGCGTTTGCTTCATTCTCAAGCATCTTGAGCAATGGCGCGCGAGGGAAATTTCAGCGGAACTCGATATTAACGAGGGCCGCGTCAAGCAAGCTGTATTCCGCGCCGTAAAGAAACTGCGCGTGAGCATGCAGGAACTGCAGAGAGAAGATGATGAAAGACTATAAAGACGATATCGACGACCTCATCGACGCACACCGCGCCGATGTACACAAGGCACCTGCTCATGTTGTGCAACAGTGGCACGACTCGATAGACCGGGCTGCGGCTCTGGAACGTGGGCGCGACAGCGAGGAACGTCGCGGCTGGCACCCGGGTTCCTTTTTCTGGGGTATGGCTGTAAGTGCAGCACTCGCCCTTGGCGTTACGGTTGGCTTCCTGATGTCAGATGCAAGCATCGATCCTGGGCAGCCGCAGATAGCCACTACCTATTCGCAAACGGACGTAATTCCGGTTGCGTTTACTCGCGGGTTACAGGTTCATCTGCGTGATAGCCGCGAACAACTTGCAAATATTGAAAGCGCGGATGACACCACCATGTTGGTCTTGAGCATTATTGAGCAAAACCGCTTGTTCGAATCCGTTGCCGATAAGAGCAACGCACCGAAACTTGCACGCGTACTGCGTGCATTTGAACCAATCTTGCTACGACTCGCAGCTACCGACATCGCACCCGAAGATGCCGAGGCGCTGCGAGCACAACTCTCTTTTGAATTGAATGTAATGCTAACGAAACTGGCACGCGAATCGTCTGATGAGACACATTCGACATGACACAGGAAACTAAAATGAAAATTCTCTCTAAACTTGTATTCGCAATCGCGGCGTTGTTCTTCGCAACTGCGAGCGCGGCACAGGACGAGGCCCGCGATGACCGGGAACAAATCAAGATCACAGCAATGGAGTTGCTGATAACGGCTCCGCCCGAACGTGCACTACCACTGGTCAACAAGGTCCTTTCCGGTGACCACAGCAACGAACTCAAAGAGCGAGCGCTCTTTATTTTGAGCCAGATCAATGACGAAGCGGCGCAGGCGACACTGCTCGATTTCGCCAAAGACTCGGACGGCGATCTGCAGGGTGAAGCCATCCGCATGATCGGTATCGGCGGCAACAAAGCCTCGCTGGAGAATCTACAATCCATCTATGAGTCTGGCGGCCCTGACGCGAAGGAAGCTGTTCTCGAGGCATTTCTGATCGCCGGTGACAGGCGCGCTGTTTTCGATATCGCCGTGAATGCCGAAGGTGATGAGTTCGAGGAGGCCGTGCAAATGCTCGGTGCGATGGGTGCACGCGACGAACTGCGTGAACTCCTGAGCCAGACCGGACCCTCGGAAGCGCTGATCGAGGCTTACATGATCTCCGGCGACATTGAGGAACTGCGGCGTATGGCCCTTGACGGCAGCAACCCGAAATTGCAGGCAGATGCAATCGAGGCGATGGGTGTTGTTGGCGGTGAGGAAGCAAACGCTACGCTGGTGCAGATTTACAAGAACGCAGAATCAGATGATATTCGGGACGCCGCGCTGGAAGGCATGATGATCTCCGGCAATGACGCAGGCATTCTTGAGTTGTATCGTACGACTGACGATACGGCTGCGAAGAAAGAAATGCTCGAGTACCTGGTAATCATGGGCAGCGACGATGTCTGGAACATTATCGACGCAGCCCTCGACGGTGGACAGTGATGCGATCAGCAATCCTATTCATATTCGGCGTGCTCCTCGGAGCCGGAGCCTGGAACAGTAGTGCTATTGCCGATGTTCTTCCCGAAGATGCCGACGGCTGGCACAGCTGGCAGGTTGATGAGCCGGGCGCATCGACCGAGATGTGTTGCTTCACCTGGAGGAATAAGGAGCGCCCAAACAAAGGTTGCAACCTTGACGGTCGCAGCATCGCTTTCTCGAACAGTGGTGACTGCTCTGCGGCGCCAGGGACTATCCAGGTCTACGTACGTTTGGGCGCCGGTATTCCTCAAGACATCGTCGTACTAAGTTCCAATTGTCCCGTTTCGACTGAAACGACAGTAACGGACCACGGTCTACTTTCCGCGACGGAAAATCTGCGTTGGTTTCGGTCGGTTATTGAAGACCGACAACTTGATAATGACGTGCGTGAAGAGGCGTTATTTGCGTTGGTTAATTCCAGCTCGGAAGTAGCGTACGCGTATCTGGATAAGCTGCTAACGAGTCGCTGAGGGCGCATTGCAATTGGCGGGGCCGCCTAAAACGTAAGGCTGAATGTCGCCCCGCCGCTTTCGTTGCTGCTCAAGCGAATGAATCCGCCGTGAGCGATCATGACCTGCCGCGCTAGCGCCAAACCAACACCGGAGCCCGACTCTTTGGTCGTAAAAAACGGCACAAATACCTTCTTGGCGATGGCATCCGGAACTCCCGGCCCGTTGTCACTAATCTCGATCACCACATTGCTGCGCTTATTCAAACGCCCTTGCAAATCAATTTTCGGTTTTTCAACGTTCACCGTGCTTTGCCACGCATTGCGCAGCAGGTTTAGCAGCACCGGTTCAAGAAGATCCCGGTCGGCGTAAACATCGAGTTCGCTTGGTATGACTTCTATTTTGAACTCGGCGTGACTGTTCGGCCACTCCGCTTTGGCGAGCTTGCCGGCTGACTCGAAAAGATCGCCAAGTCGAACGCGCGTTTTTTCCGGTGGCGCCATCCGCGAGATCTGTCGGTAGCTATCTACAAATTGCGTCAAGCTGTCCGATCGGCGCGCGACTGTTGTAATCGCATCGCGCAAGTCCTCCAGATCCTCACCGAGTGCTTCGCCGGCCTTGTCTTTCTGCACAACATCATCAACGAACTCGACCGCTGTTTTCGCCAATGATGTGACCGGAGTAATGGAGTTCATGATTTCATGTGTTAGCACACGAACCAGTTCCTCCCACGCCTGCGCCTGTGTTGCATCCAGCTCAGACTGGATATCCTGAAGCGAGATAAGGCGCTCGCTGTTGCCGGCGATAATAATCTCGGTTGTAGCCAGCGTCAGATGATACTCAATACCTTCGACATCGAAAGTAACCAACTGTCGGTTGCCTGGTACTGCCGTCGCCACAGATTCCGCAAACTGAAAGCCGAATTTTCTGAGGTCCCGTAGTGTCGTTACATGTTCTGCCCCGAACAAACGACGCGCGGCATTATTCTGCAACGTGACGGAGTCATCGCTGTGTAGCGTTAACAACGGCACGGGAATGTGCTCTATGAGCGCTCGTAGTCTGCGCACCTCCAACTCGTGATCCGTGCTGCGCTCACGCATACGCTCGACAATGTCTGTGAACGCATCGCCAAGTGCCTTGAAACCCGATCCGTCTTTCCTGAAATCAAAGCGCTGCGAGTAATCAGCGTACCTGGCCGCATCGAGGAAACGCGCAACATCACGATTGGTTCGACTAACAAATTTCCACAGTTCAGCTACAAGTATGAGCAGGATCGCCGCGGCGATTGCGGTCGCGCTGTGGAAGCCGGGCCGCAGAATCAACCAGACCACTGCAGCCATCGCCACACCCACTAATGACAGACGAATAATCAGCAGAATGATGAAACGCCTAAAGATCATGTTTTTCCATGCGCCGATAAAGCGATGCCCGCGTCAAGCCAAGTTCGCTTGCGGTCCTGGAGATATTGAATCCGTGTTTGCGTAACGCTTTTTGAATTGTTTCCTTCTCCAGGTAATCCAAATTCAGAATTGTTGGCGCTACGGCAACGTTTTGTCGCTCCGTCGAGGCATCGCTGTAGTCGAGTTGCAGGTCAGCCGGCTCAATAATTTCACTCTCGGAAAGAATTATCGCCCTCTCGACAGCATGTCGCAGTGCTCGAATATTGCCGGGCCAGGAATAATCCTGTAACGCCTGCTCTGCTGCCGTCGAAAAGGTGCGCGTTTTGCCACCATATTTCTGTGAATAAATCGCCGCGTAGTGCATCGCAATTGGCAGTATGTCGTCCTTGCGATCACGCAGTGGAGGTACCGTTATCTCCACCGTATTCAATCGAAACAACAAGTCCTGACGGAAATGATCCTCGTCCTTTAGCGTCGCGGCCGGCACGTTTGTCGCCGCAACCACACGCACATCAATGTCCTGTGATTCGTCGGAGCCAACGGGTGTAACCTTACGTTGCTCCAGTACACGCATCAGTTTCGCCTGCAGGTTGAGTGGCAGATTGCCTATCTCGTCGAGAAATATAGTGCCGCCATCTGCCGCTTGAAAACGGCCCAGGCGGTCTTCGCCGGCGTCAGTGAAAGCCCCTTTCTTATGGCCGAACAGCTCCGACTCAAACAGCGACTCACTGATCGACCCCATATCGATCGTCAGAAACACGTGGTCAGAACGCCCGGATTGCTGGTGCAGTTGTCGCGCGATGAGTTCTTTGCCGCTACCATTCTCACCGAGTATCAGCACATTCGCATCGGTCGGTGCCGCGCGCGCCACGATGTTCATCATTTTTCTGGATTCTGCCGAGTCACCAATGATCTGGCTGTCGGTAGATGACGCCTCTTTCTGCAGCACCTCATTGGTCTGCCGCAAGGTTTGCGTTTCTTTGCGACTGCGACGAAGTTGCACCGCCGTTGATACCGTTGCGACAACTTTTTCGTTCTGCCAGGGCTTGGCAATGAAGTCGGTCGCACCGCGCTTCATTGCCTCAACCGCAGTATTCAGGCTGCCGTGGGCCGTGATCATTACGACGACGATCTGTGGCTCGATTTGCAGAATTTTGTCGAGCCAGATCAGGCCCTCTTTACCGCTTGACTCGCCGGGTCCGAAATTCATATCAAGCAAGACAACGTCAAAATCGTGATCGGCGAGTATCTTGGGAATTTCCTGCGGGTCTCGACAAGTCGCGACGTGCTCGAATTCACGCCTTAATAACAGTCTACTCGCGGTCAGAATGTCCTCGTCGTCGTCGACGACAAGTATGTTGCCGGTAGTCATGCTCTGGTCGTTCTCATAGTGTTCGAAATCGTACACTCACTGTCCGCTAGCGTACAGTTTTGCTTGTAATCAATTTTGGGACACCCATAAAAACAAGGACTTACGAGTTGGCACGCTACTTGCTATTTATGAGGTATGGAAAAGATCTCTCAACTCAAGAATCAAACTCGCACCGCAGGCATGGGCGTTTCTGGCCAGGGCATGGATCGCAAGGTCCAAAAGAAAGCCCCCCTGGCAAAAAGGGCCGGCTACGCAATAGCAGCGCTGCTCCTCGTCACCTTCGGATGGTGGTTCGTTGACACCTTGCTGGGCGGCCGCAGCCTCAGCGTCAACTCGCAGCGCATTATCGTATCGGCGGTCACCGTCGGCACATTCGAAGACTTCATTCCCCTGCGCGGCCGGCTGGTACCAAGCAGCACGGTCTACCTTGATGCTATCGAGGGCGGGCGCGTCGAAGAGATTCTGGTTGAAGACGGTGCAGTAGTAGCCGCAGGTGACCTTATAGCGGTGCTTTCAAATACCAACCTGCAGCTGGAAGTCCTGGGCCGCGAAGCCGCTGTCACCGAGCAACTCAACAACATGCGCACGATCGAACTCCAGCTCGAGCAAAACAGGCTGTCGCACAAAAGCAATCTCGTCGAGATCGATTATCAGATAACGCGCTTGAATCGTTCCGTCGCGCGACAGCGGGACCTGGTTTCCAAGGATCTCGCTTCACGATCGAGCATCGAAGAGCTCGACGACGAACTGACCTATTACGAAAACCGGCGTGAAATCACACTTGAGAGTCAGGCTACTGATACGCGCATGCAGGAGCAGCAGCTAGACCAGTTGCGAGAGGCCGGCACACAGTTGCAAGCGGGGCTGGGATTTGCGAAGAAAAACCTCGATGACCTAAATGTCCGCGCACCACTGCCGGGGAAGTTATCCGGGTTCAACATCGAGATCGGCCAATCGATAGCTCGCGGCGGACGGCTCGGACAGATCGATGACCCGGACGGCTACAAGCTCAATGTCGGGATTGACGAATTCTATCTTGGTCGGGTTGACCTTCAGCAAGCTGCGGTTGCCGAACACCGTGGCGACGATATCGATTTGCAGGTTTCCAAGATCTACCCACAAGTGAACGCCGGCAAGTTTGAGGTGGATATGATGCTGGCCGATGAACCGACTGGTTTACGGCGCGGCCAAACAATGCAGGTTCGCCTCACATTGGGCGACAACTCTGACGCAATACTGATCCCGAACGGCTCCTTCTACCAGGACACCGGCGGCAAATGGGTATTCGTCGTTTCAGCAGACGGCAGCGAAGCCGTTCGTCGTTCGGTTCGACTGGGACGCCGTAATACAGAATTTATAGAAGTGCTCGACGGGCTGCAGCCTGGCGAGAATGTAGTGACTTCACCTTACACAAGCTTTACCAATATGGACCGATTGGCGCTCAACGACGGCTAGTTGACGACACCAGTCTCCCACCAAACACCAGCAGGGGAACAGCAATGCTTAAGCTTCACAATATGTACAAGGTCTACAGCACCGATGAGGTCGAAACTGTCGCTCTCGATGGCGTGAATCTCGAAATTGAACAAGGCGACTTTGTCGCAATTATGGGCCCATCCGGCTGTGGTAAATCCACCCTGCTAAATATTGTGGGTATGCTGGATAACCCATCGGACGGCGACTACTTTTTCTTCGACGAAAACATTGCCAAGCACTCAGAATCCCAACGCAGCGAACTCCGTAAGCAAAATATCGGTTTCATCTTTCAAAATTTCAATCTGATTGAAGAGCTTAGCGTCGCTGAGAATATTGAGCTCGCGTTGCTATACCACGACATGCCGTCAGCCGAGCGCAAGAAGCGTGTCGCCAGCGTAATGGATCGCATGGGTATCGCGCATCGCGCAAACCATATGCCTGGACAGTTATCAGGCGGACAGCAACAACGTGTTGCAGTTGCTCGTGCTGTCGTTGGCGACCAGCCGTTGATACTTGCTGACGAGCCGACCGGAAACCTCGACTCAGTACATGGCCAGGAGGTAATGGAATTACTGCGCTCGCTAAATAAAGAGGGCACGACAATTGTCATGGTCACGCACTCACCCGCGCACGCCGACTACGCACATCGCACCGTGAATCTCTTTGACGGACACATCGTCACAGAGAATACGCGCGCCGCATAACGGGGAATATCATGCTCTGGAACAACATTATTGTAGCCCTTAGAAACCTGCGCAAGAACAAGGCATTCGCGGCAATCAACATTTCTGGCCTGGCCATCGGGCTGACAATTTATGTATTCGGCGGACTGTTGGTCGAATACGAAAACACCCATGACCGATCTTTTGCGAATGTTGATCGTATCTACACGATTGGCGGCACAGCGGCCCCGGAGCTTAACGTCGGCGTTGACAAGTTCAATTCAACCTTCATGGCCGTCGCCCCACTGATCAAAGCGGAACTCACGGACATTGATGCCGTCGCACGAACCAGGAATAACGAATATCTGCTGACGGTGGGTCCCGATAGCTTCTACGAGGGAATACGTTTCGCCGACCCGGAATTGCTAGAAATATTCGACTTCAATTACCTTCACGGCGATTCAGCTGCGTTGGAGGATCCCACCGGCCTGCTGATAACAGAGACGATAGCGATCAAGTATTTCGGCAAAACCGATGTTATTGGTGAGGTCGTAACATTCGATAATGAATTCGATTTTTCGATTACGGCTGTAATTGAAGACCCACCGCTTAACTCACATTTCAATTCACTCATCGTCGCCGACCAGGCATTTGGCGTTGTTGCCCCTTTTCGAGCACTAAACACATTGCGGGATTACGATGCCGATGTCGGCGACTGGAGCAATTTGTCCCTGGGAGACATGACCTATGTCTTGCTGCCAGAATCAATTGATCGGGCATGGTTACAGACGCAGGTAGATCGAATCTTCGACACGCTGGTTCCCGAGGATTCAGGGGAGGCCCTGGCGAGCTTCGACGTCCATCCGTTGCCGTATGCCAATGTTGCGCTCTGGGACATGATTGGCATGCCCGTTGTAGCCACCATCAGTCTTCTTAGCCTGATGGTGCTGGCAATTGCATGCGTTAACTACACAAACCTTGCGACCGCACAATCGTTGGGCCGGACCCGCGAAGTAGGTATGCGCAAGACAATGGGCGCCACGCAAACACAGCTACTCACGCAATTTCTTATAGAAAGCCTGGTCATCGCCACGATCGCAATGGTTTTCGCAATAGCTGCATTAGAAATAATCATCCCGTTGTTCAACAATGCTGCTAACAAGATTCTGACTCTTGATTATTTGACGACGATGCCCTGGCTACTGCTAACGACCGTTCTTGTCGGGTTGCTTGCTGGTCTGTATCCGGCGTGGTTGATCACCAGAACGAATCCGATTGAAGCACTCCGCGATATCGCTCGAAAGGGCAAAAAGGGTTCGTTGGTCAGGTCATTCATGATCGGGGTGCAGTTTGCGATTTCTGCGTTCATGCTGGCGATGGTGACCATCGTGTTTCTGCAGAACGAGAAAGTGAAGGAAGCCAGTTACATTTTTCCGCGATCGGAAATTTACACGCTCGACCGCCTGAACATCGAAGGCATAAGCGATCGCCTTGAAACCCTGCGCCATGAGCTTGAAGCACTACCAAATGTGGACAGTGTTGCTTATTCCTCACAGGTACCTTATGAGCAGAACAACTCGCAAAACACACTATCCCCGATCCCCGGTGATGAAGCCGCCAACATCATCTTCATGAACATGCGCATGTCGCCCGAGTTTCTGAACACTTATGACATACCGATTCTCGCAGGCAGAAATCTCAGCCACGACGTTACAAACGACAAGCGGGCTGACGAGACTGAATCGCTAAACATTCTCATCAACGAGATGTCAGCAGCCAAGATGGGCTTCGATAGGCCGATTGATGCTCTGAACCAGCGTCTTTACTCAACTGATGAAGAAGCAACAGTGCGAGAATACGTAATCGTTGGCGTTGTACCAACGCAAAACATTCTTGGACTTTTCAACGAGGAGAAACCGTGGATATTTCAGTACTCTCCAACATCTCTCAGAATCGCATCTGTCCGCATAACCGGCGGCAACATGATGGACAGTATCGATAATGTTGAGGACGTTTGGGACCGCGTAATCACCGACTACCCAATGCAGGGAAGTTTTCTTGACGAGACCTTTGACGGCGTCTACAACGTACTCAAGTACATGAACCTGGCGCTGGGAATTTTTGCAATTGTCGCTATGTCGCTTGCTTTGATCGGCCTGTTCGGACTGGCTGCTTTCATGGCAACGCAACGAACCAAAGAGATCGGCGTACGTAAGGTACTGGGGGCCAGTGCGACGCAGATCGCTCGTCTCCTGGTTTGGCAATTCTCGACACCCGTGCTTTGGGCACTGCTGGTCGCCTTGCCCGGCGCATACTTCGCGTCACAGGGTTATCTCAATTTCTTTGCTGATCGAATTGAGTCGCCGATTCCGATATTGATCGTTTCCGGGCTCATTGCCGTATTGCTCGCCTGGGTAACCATCGCCGGACACGCAATTAGAATTGCAAGATCCAATCCGATCCTGGCGCTCCGGTACGAGTAACGCTATTTTTCAGCGACGGTAGTATAGTCAGTAGCAATGAAACGGACACTGACTATACTGCTGGCGATCGCGCTTCTCGCATCGTGCTCAACACCTACCGAACTCACCATCACCGTCATTGGCACCAATGACGTTCACGGTGAGCTGATACAAAAACCGGACCGCGGCGGGCTCGTAACGATGTCCGGCTACGTGGAAGCAGTTCGAGAGGTTCGTGAGCGGGACGGTGGCGGCGTTCTGTTACTTGACGCTGGTGATATGTGGCAAGGAACGCTTGAGTCCAACTCGTCGGAAGGCGCGGCGATGATCAGTGCGTACAACGCGCTGGGATATGCGGCCGCGGCGATAGGCAATCATGAATTTGATTTCGGGCCAGTGGGTCCGAAGGCAATTCCTTCTGCCGCCGAAGACGATCCGGTAGAGGCACTGAAAAAACGTGCCACGGAAGCGAATTTCCCTCTGCTCGCGGCGAATCTGATCGACACCGACACTGGCAAGCGGGTGGACTGGCAGAATGTGCACCCCTCCGTCATGGTTGACGTCAACGGAATCAAAGTTGGCGTTGTTGGTGTCATGACGGCAAATGCTTTGCAAAGGACCATTGCGGCGAATGTTCGCGAATTACGGGTAGCCCCCCTGGCGCCCACTATCGAGGAGCACGCGAACAAATTACGAGATGCCGGCGCGAGACTCATCATTGTTACCGCGCACGCCGGTGGACTGTGTACCGAGTTTGCGGACCCCAACGATCTTTCATCATGCACCGGCACCGCCGAAATATTCGAAGTAGCGAGAGCGCTCCCGGCAGGACTCGTTGACCACATCATTGCCGGTCATGCCCACAACGGCATTGCGCATGTTGTAAACGGCATTGCTATAACGTCGGCATACTCGAGCACGCGTGCCTTCAGTCGCGTCGATTTCACCATTGATCGATCATCCGGGGATGTAAGCAGTCGACACATTCACCCTCCACGCCCGATTGTTGCGGGCGACAATTACGAGGGACAGGTAATTGCGGCGAACCCTGACGTTGTGATGATCGCAGAGCGCGCCAGGCAGCGAGCGAAAGATCAAAAGGAGGCGAAGATCGGAATTCACCTTGAGACTCCTTTCACTCTCAGGGGTAATCCGGAATCTACGCTCGGCAATCTTTTCACCGACGCGTTGCTGGCCGCGACCGATGTCGATGTCGTCATTCACAATGTCGCCGGCGGTTTACGTCAGGACCTTCCGGCCGGCGAATTGATGTTTGGCGATGTTTACCAGCTATCGCCCTTCGAGAACCGATTGGTCATCGTGACGCTAAGCGGAGCGGAGCTCCGGCAAATCATATCCGAGCAGGCACAACGCGACATCCGCATCGGCTTCTCGGGCCTGCGTGTCGTTGTATCCTGCAATAGCACCGACATGACCGTCGCGCTGCATTTCGCGGATGGGCGAGAAATATCGGATAGCGCCTCGGTGACGGTAGCTGTAAACGACTACATTGCCCTGGGTGGAGACGACATTCTGACCTCGGTCATCCCCGAGGGTGGCTATGCCATCGATAACAGCCTGCCGCTGACGCGTGACATTTTTGTCGAATGGCTGAGCAACAAAGGCGGCAGCATCAATGCCGGGGACTTCGAAACGACGGATAATCCGAAATGGAGCCGTCCGGAGAATTTGGACCCTGAGTGCCGGCTACATTGACTGCGGTACGACAGTAAACGCGGCCATCCCGCTGTTACTTGTACCTTTGCACCCATAGAATTCCCTTCTGTTGTGGTTTCACAACATTGCTTTGGCAGTATATTCGACTAGGCTATATATAGAACCGGGGAAACTTTATTTCCGGAAACGGGTCATTTAGGTTACAAGTGAATTATCAGCCATGCCTGGCAATGAGCTTCGTATGGATTATTGTTGTTTTTTAGCTACATCGATTTTTTTGAAACAGGGGTTTCAACATGAAAAGGTACAAAGGAATTGCCGGAGTAGTATCCACTGCTCTGGTTGTGAGTTTGGCGGTAATGCCAGCAAACCTGGCACTTGCACAAGATGCCGAAGCTCTCGAAGAGGTCGTCGTCACCGGGTCACGTATCCGGCGAAACCCTCTGGATGAGGCAGTTGCGATAATGGACATCGGGTCCGAAAAACTCGATCAATCCGGATTCACCAATCTAGGTGACGCACTACAAAACCTCCCTATCACCGGCTCTGCACCGAACTCTCAGTTCAACGTGCCTGGCAACGCTGGTTTTCCACAGGACGGCGCGGGCATTGGTGCCGGCGGCGCGCAGCTTTCTCTGCGCAACCTGGAAGCCAAGCGCACACTGGTTTTGGTTGACGGCAAGCGTTGGATCGCTGGCGCGTCAGCATCGGGTGTACCGAGTACAGTCGATCTGAATACCTTGCCCGCGAACATGATCAAGCGCATTGAGATATTGCAGGATGGTGCATCTGCCATCTACGGCTCTGACGCCATTGGTGGTGTCGTCAATGTCATTACTAACTCGGATTTCGATGGCTTCAAGGTTGACGCTCAATACGGTGAGTTTCTGTCCGACGGCGATGGTGCGTCCTCAGAGGTGAGCTTATTGTGGGGCGGTGGTAACGACCAGACGCATATCGTGTTCAGTGCTGCCTATCACAACGAGGGCGACATCGAGACTGCCGACCGGGCAGTATCGGCATTTCCGAACGCGAACGGCACGAGTTGTGCCGACGGTGGCTGTTCTTCATTTACGCCGCAGGCCCGAATGATATTTGGCCCCGCGTTCGGCATCTTCAGGAATGGCGTTCTGGACCCTACTTGTACACCGGCCGAAATTAGCAGCGGGGTTTGTGGAACGCTTGATATTACGCTAAACAATGGTGTGCTGAACGACGGTATGGGTAATATTCCCATGTTCGATCCTGCGAATGCCTTTGGTGATGATTTCCACGCATTTTCTACGGCCGATCGATTCAATTTCAACGGCCCTGGAAATAACTTTATCAGGACGCCCAACGAGCGAATCAACTTCTACGTGTCCGTCGATCATGAACTGACCGAAACCCTCAAGCTCGTAACGAGTGCGTCATACACCAACCGGACGTCCGCGACCAAGGCCGCGCCGGAGCCACTGTGTTTGGGTAATGATTGTGGCAACCGCATCAACGACAACTTCTTGATTTCCGCACTCAATCCTTTCAATCCGTTCGGCGTTGATCTGTCAGTCGCACTGGGCACGCTCGATTTTTTTGGTCGCAGGCCACTTGAGTCCGGTCGACGCCTCTTTTTCCAGGACATCAATACCTACATGTTCAGTGCGGGTCTTGAAGGCCAGTTTGAGGCCGGTGACCGCACTTTGTACTGGGATCTGACCGGAAGCTACGGTGACAACCGTGGTTTCCAGGAGAAGTTCGGGGCGCATAACGCCGCCAAACTGCAGGTTGCGATGGGTGATCCCGCCGTATGTGCGGCCACGCCCAATTGCGTGCCGTTCAACTTCTTCGGCGGTCAGGGACCGAATGGAGAAGGATCGATTACTCAGGAGATGCTCGACTTCGTAGGCTATGTACAACGTGATTTTAGCGAGCAGACATTGCAGGATTTTGCGTTCAATATCACGGGCGATATCGCTACGCTTCCGGCGGGTGAAATGGCCTTCGCTGCGGGCTTCGAATATCGAGAGCATTCTGGCTCCTTTCGACCTGACCCAATAGCCGCGCGGGGAGAAACCGCGGGTATCCCGGCAGGTGCCACGGCCGGCGATTTCGATGTTACCGAATTCTATGCGGAACTAAATATTCCGCTGCTCTCGGGCGCATCGGGCGCGGATTTATTGGAAGTTAACCTGGCAGCACGCGCCTCGGACTACAGTACCTCTGGCTCCGAATCGACATTCAAAGGCGGCGTTCTTTGGCGACCGATCGAGAATCTGTCGGCTCGTGCATCATTCTCAAGTGGCTTCCGGGCACCTGGTATCGGTGAGCTATTTGGTGGCGCGGCACGTGAGGACTTCACATTCCTGGATCCCTGCGCTGACGTGCTTGGAACGATCCTGGACGCCGACGGTGGACGCTCAGATACGACCGGACCACAGCCGGCAAATATCATCGCCAACTGTGCGACCCTCGGTGTCGGGCCTGGGCTGGCACAGACCAATCCACAACTGTCATCCGTTTCCCAGGGTAATTCAACGCTGACGGCGGAAACGTCGGACAGCTGGACCGCTGGTTTCGTTTGGAGCCCCGGTTTTGCGGATAACGCGAGCTGGGTCGAAGGAATCACAGCATCGATCGATTTCTACAATGTCGAAATTGATGACGCGGTGCAGGGTCTCGACGCGGGCCAGGTTATAACGGCTTGTGTTAATTCACTTGATCCGTTCTTTTGTGATTCCGTACCGAGGAACGTTGCTGGTCGAATCGGACTGGTTGACAATCAGTTGCAGAACATTGGTGCAATAGAGGCCTCTGGGTTCGATGTCGTGCTCAACTATGTCGGCCCGGATACAGGCGCCGGACAATTCGATGTGAACGTCAATGCAACGTACCTGGACGAGTACCTTGAACGCACCGCGAACCCTGACGGCTCTGTGTCGGAGAAAGATTTCACCGGTATACACACCAATGAGACCTTCGCACGCGCATTCCCGGAATGGCGGGCAGTGACGAGCGTGGACTGGTCTCTTAATCGGTGGAGCGCCAACCTGGCCTTCCGCTGGACCGACGAAATGACACTGGACACGGACGGTAGTACGTTGGATTCAGCCGTGTTTACGGATCTTCAGGTTCGTTACAATCCGGAGATCATGGACGAGGCCCTCACAATCGCAGTTGGATTCAACAACTTGTTCGATGAAGATCCACCAGCCTGTGATGATTGTGGCGGACCCGGCGTAAGCATAGTCGTACACGACATTCCCGGAACGGTTGCTTACTTGCGCGTAACTTATCAGCCCAATTAGTCGGCAATCTTGAAGTATTGAATGAACGGCCCCTTCGGGGGCCGTTTTTTTTGCTACTTAATTAGACGCTCGCCCGTCCTGCTTGTAGACAACACCACCCTTCATTACAAAGTCCACGTTTTGCAGCAGATTGATGTGCTTTAGCACATCACCACGTACGGCGATGATGTCCGCGTACTTACCTTTAGTAACTGTTCCCCAGCGATCCGACACCTTCATCATTTTTGCCGGCCAGTAAGTTGCCGATCTAATCGCTTCCATTGCCGGAATTCCCATGACGTTCACCCAGACCTCGAGTTCATTCCAGGTCGACTGGCAGTGGAATTTCATCGGAATACCGCTGTCGGTACCGACCAGCAAAACCACACCCGCTTCGCGTAGCTGCGTTACCTTGTTTATTAGTGTTGGTTTGCGCTTCGGGGTCAGGTCGAAGTACAGCAATTCTTTTGGGTTTTGTATCGATTGCCTGATATCCGCGATTGTGTCTGCCTCAAGACCTCGCTCCCAGCAATCATTATCAAGGTGTTCGGGGTTCGCGATCACCTGGTCGTAATTCCACAATCCTTCGACTGTAGGCGTCCAGTAAAGAGGACCACCGCGAACCCGTCCGGTTGCCGTTCGTTCCCGGAGTGCATCCATAATATCTGCCGGATATCCGGGTGCCGCTGCCAAACCCGTGTGTTCGAAATTGTCGACGCCTATAGCGAGCCCACGACGAATCTCGTCAGGTCGATGCGAGTGCGCGACTACCGGCAGTCCGTGCTTGTGCGCCTCGTCGACAACGGCTTCGGCCTCCTCGAACGTCATCTCATCCTGATCGATCAGCTTGATGACGTCGACACCTGCGTCCGCCAGCGTTTTTACCTTACTGCGGGCATCTCGAGCACCGCTTACTCCCCAGCGAAATGCTTCAGTTCCCGGGTATGCAACGTGTTGAATAAATGGGCCAGAGACAAACAAGCGCGGACCAGGAATGCTGCCGTCGGCAATCGCATCGCGTACTTCTATTGAATCATCCAGTGGCGCACCGAGATCTCTTGCCGTGGTCACGCCAGCGAGTAGCAACTGCTCTGCTGACGCTGGCATTATCTCGGTCGCGAAACGATCCAGATATTCCACATCCCAATGTGCGTAGTCGGAGTGACCGTTGATCATGAGATGAACGTGCATATCCCAAAGACCAGGAAGAACCGACATGCCTTCGGTGGAGATGATCTCGTAGCCCTCGGGAACTGCCAGAGTAGCTACTGTGCCGACTGCTTCTATCGCGCCGCCATCGATAAGAATGACGCTATTTGCGATTGGTGCGCCAAGCAGGCCATCGATAAGACGTCCACCGACCAATGCTTTCTTGTCGGCGGCATCGGCAGAGTTGCTCGCTACAAAACTGACAACCGCGAGCAGAAGAATTGCAAGACTACGCATACCACTCATTGCTTTCTCCACTATCTAAATTTTGGTAGCAATCCACTAATACCGGAACCAACGATAACCAGGGAGAACGACGCGAGATCCAGGCGTGGGAATGGACCACCGCCATAACCGTACATGGCCAGCAGTGCAACACCCAGGCAGATCATGATTGCGCCGGCGATCTGCCGGGCAGGTGCCGGAATTTTCGCATCCGAAGGTCGGCCGCGTCGTTCCAGTGGCGACAATACGAGGGCAACGGGCAGCAATAAGACAAAGAGCACTGCGATCCAGACGGGGCGCGACCACCACCAGTCGCTCGTGCCGGGTTCGATGCCAAGGCCCATGCCACCTGCGGCGTACAAGAGCGCCGCGAAGATGACCATGACGGTAATGTGCCAAAGATAAACAGTCATGATCATGCTGTTGATGAGGACCGTTGCGGTCCAGAGGCGCAAGCCGTTCAGCGCGCGTCGCATGGGTTCCTCCAGCGACAGCAAAAGTCCGAACTGAAAAATACCGAGTGCCAACAGCGTGATCTTCGGTGGCAGAGTGTTGCTCAGTCCGGGATCCGGCGAACCCACCATAGCGAGCGGATAAGGCCCCACGGAAGTCAGCAACCAAAGCGCGGCGAAACCGGTGGCGGAAAATAACAATCTCTTTGCAACACGCCCCAGTCGATCATCACGCCATGCAAAGCCGAGGTGGTGCACCGCAAGCCAGACCCAGAAGTAGTTTGTCCAGCCCAGCCAGCGCATCTCAGCCTCGAAAAACGCAACGTCGGTGAGAGCCGCGCCCGCCGCAAAAAACAGGAACGATGCAAAGCCGAATCGTCGCCAGAACCTGTAGGCAGTCGGAGCAAGAATAACGACGACGATGTAGATCGCGAGAAACCAGGTCGGTATCAATGCGGCCTGTGAGACATATTGGATTACAGTCGGTCTGGCGCCGAACAGCATCATGCTTATTGCGATCACGGCCCAGGCGATTATCAGCACCAGCAGTGGTGCGACCAGGCGGTTTAAGCGTGCGGACAGCCACCCGCCATAGCCGACACCTTTTCGTTTTGCACTTTCCAGCGACACCGCATTCGAGTAGCCGCCGACGATGAAAAAGATCGGCATCACCTGAAACAGCCAGGTCAACCAGTGAAGTTGTGGTCTGCCGGCAAGAAGATGCCCGGCGTTCATTTCGCCGTCCACAACATAGGCTGTCGCGATCATCCAGTGCCCCACGATAACGACGAGAATCGATATCGACCGCAGGAAATCGACGTATCGATTTCTCTCCTCCGGCGTCTGTGCGGCCATTTGACTCGCTTGAGACCATATCTGCATGAACGCGCTCCTTACTGAAGAAATAGAGTACTACGTCTCAAAAACAGGAAATAATTGATCGATTAGACTAATTCTGAGGCCAATATCGCATATCCGGCCCGCTGATGCGTGCATATTCAAGGCCCAACCACATTTGGAGTTTGGCCATGTGGCTACCAACACCCGTGTATGAACGCGTTCCGCAATTCTGGTTTTTAATGGGATTGTTGTTCATCGCTAACGGCCTGTACCTCGGGATCGATTTTCCGATCTCGCTCGTCTATGTCGCGGTGGGTTCTATTTGCTGTGCTTACGGTTCGTGCATCGCGATCGTACGGTTGAGACACCGCAAGAGCCGGCCCGCAGATGGCGAAACACCCACTACAACAGAATGAACAGTCAAGAAATGATAGTAGAAGCGCCTCTTCAAGAGGCGTTTTTTTTGGCCTTGTCAACGAGTATGCTAACTGGCAATGACAAACCATACCGCCAGAATGATTGCCCGGCGCCAGATGCTACTGGGTTCAGCCTACCGACTGTTTTATGAAAACCCGGTACATATCGTGCGCGGTGAAGACGTGTGGCTTTATGATGCTGATGGGCAGAAGTACCTCGACATGTACAACAACGTGCCACATGTCGGTCATTGTCATCCGCAGGTCGTTGCTGCCATCTGTGACCAGGTAAGCACTCTAAATACACATACGCGCTACCTGCACGAAAATGTGCTCGCTTTTGCCGAGCAGCTCACCGCGAAATTTCCAGCCGACCTCGATACCGCAATGTTTTGCTGCTCGGGTAGCGAAGCTAACGAACTCGCATTGCGAATTGCTTCTGCGGTCAGCGGCAATAAGGGCCTGATCGTTACGGATTATGCTTACCACGGCAATACCAGGGCGACTTACGAAATATCAACGTCAGACATCGCAGCCGGCGAGATACCGGGCTACGTTGTCACAGTACCTGCGCCGGATACTTATCGTGGCAGATACCGTGGCGATGATGCTGCTGACCGGTACGCCGCGCATGTTGTCGACGCAATTGAGTTACTCAAACAGCGAGGCTACAAACCGGCGGCGTTCGTTGTCGACACCATCATGTCGAGTAGCGGTATCGTTTCTCCACCGCCGGGCTACTTCCACAAGGTTGCCGGGATTATTCGAAGGGCTGGCGGTTTATTCATCGCCGATGAAGTACAACCTGGCTTCGGTCGCACCGGCAGGAACTTCTGGGGGTTTGAAGCAGACGATCTGGTGCCGGATATAGTGACGCTGGGCAAGCCAATGGGTAACGGGCACCCACTCGCAGCTGTCGTCACTCGCCGCGACCTCATCGAGAGCTTTGGCAAGAACGCGCAGTACTTCAATACCTTTGGCGGCAATCCCGTTTCCTCTGCCGCTGGACTCGCCGTACTTGATATCATCGAGCGAGAAAACCTGCAGCGGAACGCGCTCGATGTCGGAAAGTTCATAATTGATGGTCTCGAGCGCCTCGCTGAAAACCATGACTGTATCGGTGATGTACGGGGCAGCGGTCTGTTCCTGGCCGTCGAGCTGGTTATGGATCGGGAAGCGCGTACACCGGCGACTGAACTTGCCGGTCAGGTTGTCGAAAACCTGCGTGAGCGTGGCGTTCTTACAGGCACCATCGGCCCCGACTCCAATATTCTCAAAGTACGCTCGCCAATGACCCTTTCGACGAATGACGCGGAATACTTTTTGGCGGCACTGAAGGACTCACTATAATGACGTTTCCAAGACTTCTGGTCGTTCTGTTCGTCTTGATTCCGGCCATCGAAGCCCAGTCGCAATCGATCACGGCGTGGGTCGATGACAATTGTGCTGACTGTCAGTCGCAGATGAGCACAAAGACCGGCGTCTACGTACTCGAAAAGGGTGAGGAAGCCCTCATCGGCCGGGCGTGGCTGACGCAAAACGCGATGACGTCGATCGATGTTCAGTACTTCATCTGGAGCACGGACAACATTGGCATCCTTGCCGCGGAACAACTGTTGACTGCGGCGGAGCGTGGCGTCGCGATTCGCGTCATTGTCGATGACTTTCTCATCGATGCAGAGGGTCAAACGCTGCTGTTGCTGTCGGCGCACCCGAACGTGCAGATACGAATCTACAACCCGAACGTTACTGTCGGCGTCAGCTTTTGGCAGCGGCTCAAGAACGCTGTAACCGGGTTTCGCGAAATCAATCAACGCATGCACGACAAGACCGCCATTTTTGATCGAACGGCAGGCATAACCGGTGGCCGTAATATGGCGGACGAATATTTTGACTACGATCAGACATACAACTTTCGGGATCGTGACGTGCTTCTGCTGGGACGCTCGGTAGCGGACATGAGTGAAAACTTCGAAGAGTTCTGGTCGAGTGAGCTTACGGTTCCGGTCGAAGAAATATTCAATGAGGACGCTGTAAAGGTTTCGAGCAAAGACATGCGGCTACGGTCACGGGAACTGCACGCCTATGCTGTAGATCCGCGTAATTTCGAGCCCGAAGTTCGTGAAGCAATCAACAACGCCGCAGCCTACTTTCCACAGCTATTGCAGGCGATGGTCTGGGAAGATGTTGTATTTCTGAGTGATGTACCCGGCAAGAACTCGGGCGAATCAGGTCTGCGCGGCGGCGGCGAGTCGACCGACCGGCTGATCAATGCCGTAAGAAATGCGAAAGAATCCATTCTTATACAGTCTCCGTACCTGATCATGCCGGAGGGCGGTATAGATCTTTTTGCGAAACTTGTATCCCAGGGCGTCGATATTCGCATTTCGACCAATTCGCTGGCCTCTACGGACAACATACAGGCGTTTAGCGGCTACCAGGGACAGCGCGCCGACTTGCTGCAGGCCGGCGTTGAGTTATTTGAATTCATGGACGAGCCGAATATTCGAGAACAGTTGATCGACCGTTACCCACGCATCGCAGCCAATAACCCGGTATTTGCTATTCATGCCAAGAGCATGGTTATCGACGGTGAGATCGTATTTGTAGGAACGTTCAATCTCGATCCGAGGTCTGCGAATTTGAATACCGAGGTCGGTATGCTGGTAGAAAGTCGAGAGCTGGGCCGACAGGTCACAGCGAGTATCGAACGTGATATTACTGCCGGCAACAGTTGGCAAACTACGGCGGACTTCAACCCGGACTTTGTGGTCAGTCGGGGAAAGCGCTTCAAGACATGGTTTAATCGAATACTGCCCATGGAGCCGATCTTGTGAGGAATCTGTGACAGTCTGCGTCTCTACATCGCTCGTAGAATCTTGGCGGCAACGATACCCCCTGTTTCCGTAGTCACGACGTGGCGACCTTCCTCCGCAACACTCAAATCGCTGTACACCAAACCGGCTTCTGTCAGTCTGCCGATGCAGCTCATGGTTGTCGGCATATCCAGGCCCACAAGTCTCCCGATGTGACTGGTCGTAATTGATCCCTGGTCCGAAACAAATGAAAGAACGATAAAGTCGCGCATTTTCATGCCGCTCTCAGCCAACGCGGCCGCCAGAGAATCGTTATCTGATACCGCGAGCGCGATCGCCTGACCCGATAAGGAAATGTCGCTCGTGTCTTCTTCTGACGCCATATACGATCACCCGTCACGAAAAATCAGTCCAGCACCTACGGCTGGAAGACCTGGTCTAAGTTACTCAGGATGAAGCCGCTCCCGGGACGGGACTTGCCTCCCCTGCAATCTAACACGAGCGGGGCGGCAAAAAGGTTCCATAATCAGGCAACTACGGCGAGATTAACTGCCTGTTTCTAGCACTCGCTAGCGACGATCAACTCGTGAAAAACTGCCTCACCGTCGAATTGCGGCAGAACGGCAATATCGACCGGGGATACCATGGCCGTAGTGACGATGCAGCCCTTGCCGGGGTGAGTTAGCGTGATATCAATTTGCAGATGGCCAGCGATCAACGTGGCACTCGTAATCTCCACCGCATAACCACCGCTGGGTTTGCGCCCTTGCGCGACAACGATGACCGTGTGCTGCTCGAAGTCGACAGCGGGCAATCCTGGCTTTGGGCGACGAATGGAGTGAATTCGGCGCCACACATCGGCCCATGCCTGGGCGTCACGAACGACAATTCCCTCGCTCTTATTGAGACCGGTCGCAATAGCGAAAGGAGTTGAGCTGTCGGGCAATCGGTCTATCTCGAGGATCAGGTTGTCATTGGCAACACAGGCCGTTGTCGCTTGCAATAACAGCAAGGAGACAGCCAGTTTTGCGATCCTCTGCACGCGGCGAACCCTGGTTATTCCGGTTTTCTCGGGATGTCGATATCAGCCGAAAGGTAATTGTGACGAACCGCGTACAGCGTTACCGCGGCGGAACTGCGCAAGCCTAGTTTGCGCATGAGATTCGAGCGGTGCTTTTCAACGGTCTTGACACTCAAATCAAGCCTGTTTGCGATTTCCTTCGTCGAGTACGCCGAGGCAATTAGCGTCAGTACTTCCTCCTCTCTGGGAGTAATTTTCGACGTCTCGCGAGACTTGCCCTGACTCGAATTTCCGAGATAACCCGAAACAACGCGGGTGGTAACTTCCATTGACAGGTACTGCTGACCATCCATCACTGTGTTGATACCGGTCATCAGTTCGGCACGACTCGCATCCTTGAGCACATAACCGTCTGCGCCCGATTCCAGCGCTGCTCGAACGTATTCATCAGTACAGTGCGCGGTCAGCACCAATACACGGATCGAACTGTCCAGCTCTTTGATTTCAGGGATTAGTGTCAATCCGGAGCGGCCCGGCAAGCCAATATCTGTAACAACCAGGTCTGGCTTGACCTCTTTGATGATGTCGAGGGCCTTGTCACACGTATCGGTCTCGCCAACCACCTTGAATTCGGCCTCCATATCCAGCAATGAACGAAGGCCGTCTCTGAGGATCACATGATCCTCGACCAGGACGATACTTACCGTTGGTTCATCACCAATCGGGTGCGAGTCTTTTTTCGGGTTTCCGTCAGCCATGCGTTCCTTGCTCTCCGCCACGTCGTGAAAAACCAGCGCATCGTCGCGCCTGTTACGTTGACGAACCCGAATTGTTCACCAGTTGCGGCAAATACACAAATTGCCAGTCACAAAAACACGTCGCGTCGGTGAATGCGACTTCCCAAGGGCCGAAATTGGCGCGCTTTAGGGGCTGCTTATCGGACTGGCTGGCGATACCGATTATCGACCCATCCGGAATCGTTATTACCTTCCAGTCGGAGTTTCCCGTCAGAGGGTCAACGTATAGCGCACGCAAGTGGCGAGCGACCTTGGGACCGCGCTCGTCACGAATCAGGTCTGTCAGCGATCGGGGGTATTGATGCGCACCGTTGGGCGTGGTTCTGTAATAGCTTTCAATGGCGCGGCGATAGGCCTGACCAACGTACAAAAGATCCTGCTCAAGCGCGCGCCTGTGTGACAACGACCAGGATGCGCCGACGGCCGCCAGTGCCGTACCCAGCAATGCGACGGTCAGCAGGATACCGATATAGGTAAATCCCTGGTTTGAACCTCGGTTAGTGCATCGGCTGTTTCGCGGCATCGGCCTAGAGCTCCGCGAAGGGGATTCCGCTGCTGCTCACTCCCTCGGCACCACTGTGTACGTCGTAGACGCCCGGCAAGTCACCGGAATTTCGGTTCACCACAACCCAGGTCTCCGCCGATTTTGTGATCGGATCGACCGGGACCTTGCGGATATAGCGGTCCTCGGATAGCTGCGCCAAGGTTTCCGGATAGCGCCCACGGTCCTCGAAATACTGATCGAGTGCGTCACGCATGACCGCGAGATCCTGCAACAGGACGACTTCCTTGGAATGATCCAGGCTATGGAAGTAGCGTGGCACTGCGATGGCCAAAAGGCTCGCGATGATAACCATCACTACAAGCAATTCGATCAGCGTAAATCCACGCGAAATTCTGTTACCAGTGTCGATACGGCACACCATTGAGCCCTTCCCGTAGTGAGGTTGAATGTATGTCGAAGACGTCTTCGCCCGGCTGCGGATCTTGCGGCCCACTGGCGTAGGATCTCAGCGCCCAGGTCGTTGCTGCGGGAGCGGACTTATCGGGATGGAAGGGGTCGCGCGGCAAATTGCGCAAGAAATAGATCTTGTCTCCCTCTGGACTCTTGACATCAACCACGCCAGTGACCAGATCGTCGAGTGTCGGCGGATAACCGGAGTCACCCAGCTTCATTTCTATTCGTCCCGCGTCCGCAGCTTCTTTATAGTCGTCGAGGCCATCTCGAATATTACGCAGAGCGAGACGCAAATCCTGTTCTTTAGCGCGTCGCACACCCAGCTCCGCGAGCGGAAACACCGACGTCGCGAGCAGACCGACGATAGCCACCGTTATGACCATCTCGATCAGCGTAAAACCCTGTGTGAGTTTGCGATTCACTGTGCGACCGTTATCACCAGCGGTCGTGGCGCGATCGCCGGTACCGCAAGACTGTCAACGCCCTTGGCTGAGAACTGCTGCACCGCAATCATGGTGCCCGGACGTGGTGTCAGTGCTTTGAAATGCAGCACCACGATTGACCCCGCTCCGGACACCGGCGAGCTACCTGTGCTTGCGACGTCCAGTTGGACGCGACCCGCTCGGTCCTGCACCTGAGGCTTCGCGGCTGCACGCACGTCGGCCGGCAAAAAATCACCAACATCGACACCGGATAATTCGAGAGCTGCCTGGTCATATCTCAGCTGCGTACGCAACGAAGCCAGGTCGGTGGCGCTGTTCAGGGTCAATGTAACGTCGAATTCCTGCCCCACTTTGACTTGCCCCGGACCATCCCAGTTAAGCGAAAGGCGTTCAGGTGGCGGCGCGTTGCGATCTGCATCCGAGTTTGGCGCCGGCGAAGTTGTTCGGTCTCGCGAGACTCCTGTGCCGGAGTTATTCGATGCCGCACTCGTTGCCGATCTGCTGCGTGAGTTCGAACTTGTCGTAGCCAGCGGCGCGCTGCGAACATTCGACTCTGTGCCATACCAGAACTCCGTGTGTTCGCTTGAAGGTCGTGATTGGGCGCGAATGATGCGAGGGGTGATCGAGAGTACGATTTCAGTTTTCTCATCGTTGGTCTTCTTCGACCCAAACAGCCGTCCGAGCAGCGGCATGTCACCGAGACCCGGAACTCGATTTGATGTGACGCGATCAATATCCTGAATCAGGCCTGCGAGAATTTGTGTCTCACCATTCTTCAGTCGTAACACCGTCGTCGCGTTGCGCGTTCCAATCTGATACGCAAGCGTTCCCGACGTCGAGTTGAATATTTCCCGGATGATGTTACTGACTTCCAGGTCAACTTTGATGGCAACTTCATTGTCGAGATGAATGGTTGGCTCAACAGACAACGACAAGCCGACATCTACATACTGAACATTACCCGTTACAACCGATGAGCCATTGTTCGTTGGTGTGACGGAGTTTGTGATTACAGGAACGCGTTGCCCGATGAGGACTTTTGCCTTCTCGTGATTTCGCGCCCGGATCCTTGGGCTCGCCAGGAGGGCTGACGCGCCCACCTCTTTGGAAATGTCGAGAGTCACCGGAACGTTCGAGATAGTAATCGTCGTCGAATCCTGTTCGCCCAGATCAGCCAGAACCAGTGGATCACCAGCCAGCGCTGTTGGCTGCATCGATACTGAACCAGGATATTGAATTCCAAGTTGTTCCAGTTGGCTGCGAGTAATTTCCAGAACCTCGACCTCCATCATCACCTCGGACTCCGGCAGGTCGATAGATGCGAGCAGGTTCTCTGCCATGCGAATGACATCTGGTGTATCTCGAACGATGACAGCATCAGAGCGATCTTCAACGAATACTGTCTTGACGTTCAACATCGTCTTGAGCATTTCGCTGAACTGCTTCGGGTCCGCGTTGGTCAGATAGAAAGTCTTGACGATCTGGTCCTGATACTCCAGTTGCTTGACCGGCGTGTTCGGATAAATCAGCACCATGTTTTCGGACAATATCTGTCTGCCCATCTGGTTCTGGCCGAGCACCAGGTCAATCGCCTGCTCGATAGGCACGTTTTGAACGAATATGGTTGTCTTGCCATCCGCACGGATGTCTTTGTCGAAGATGAAGTTGATACCGGTCTGTCGAGACAGGACCTCAAAGATCATTTTCGTATTGGCGTCGCGAAACTGCAGCGTTACCGGAGCGTCGTTGTTCGTACGCAGGCGCGGTGTGACAGTGACGGGTTCCTTTTCTGAATCTATTTTTTCGAGCAACGAGCGGGCCGAATAAACGCCCGGGTTTTCGGAGAGCACTGACCTCAAGCGCGCAACTGCTGCGTCAACTTCACCGTTGTCATACATTGCTTGTGCCTGAGCGACCATGTGTGCGTGTACCCGGTCCTTTGCAACCGCCTCAAGTCCACGAAGTGCACGACCGTTGCGGGTTTCGATGCCCAGCACTCGGTTATATTGTGCGGTAGCGACGTCCCATTCACCGGCAGCTCTCGCCGAATCTCCCTCAACCATCAGCTGTTGAATCGCAAGTTCGCGCTTGGTCTTCAGGTCCAACCGATACACCAGGTTGTCCGGGTCCTTGCGCACGGCTTCTTCAAGGCTCGCGATGCTGGTTTCGTAGTCACCAACCTCAAGAGCTTCAATAGCCTCCTGGTGCTGCCTGCCTCCCGCGGCGCAACTGGCCAGTAGGATACAGTGACAAATAATGACAAAAGCGCGTATTGAATTCTTCATTTCATTTCTCCGAGTCTAAGTCCCTGACTCGTATTTAGCGGTAAATAGGTAAACATGAGCTGACCGTTCATTACTCCGTCAACGCTGTAGGTATTATCCAGCGTATCGCCGACCGCGACGTCGTAAACCCGGTCTCCTTTGGTGAGCAAATAGAGTGTGTCGTCATCGCCCTGCTCGTAAGTGCCCAGTAATTTGTAAGGCAATGGTGGTGCTGTTGGACCACGTTTCACGGGTGCTACCCTTCGTACGGGCGGTGCCGGTGGTGGTGTATACCAGCTATGGCCGGAAAACAGATTATCGTTGTTGCCCGCATGCGGCGAGCGTACCGGCAGTAGCTCGGCGTCTGCCTTAATTTCGTCCGCGACAGCGACAACAATTTCTGCGCTCGTTTCCACGGGCAATTGTGCCTCGACGACGCTTGATGTCGTCTCGGCCAGTAGTGCTGTGCTGGAGCTCGTAATAAATGCCGCCAGCATCAGTGCTACCAGTGATCTTCGAATTCTGCGTAGCTGACTCATCACAGCTCACCCTCCAGGAGGACCGTAAATCGCAGATCTGCTGCAATCACCTGGTCTGAAACATTGTCGCGCTCAATACGCATGTTATCCAGTGCAATTGCAGGAACAGTCGCGAGCAGGTTTTCTATGAACTGTCGAACTTGCGGGTAACTGCCGCTCACAGGGAGCGTCATTCGATAGCGGGCGATAGCGCCGTCATCGGATTCAACGTATTCGTAATTTCCACGACTAAGCTCAATTCCGGACGCTGCCGCAACCGTAACGACGCTGCCCATGATCTGCGGGACATCGCTTCTGCCCGGCAGGCTCTCGACGAACTGGCCAGCATGGACTGCGGGCGTAAGGTCCGGCCCATTTAGCGCGGAATCTGCGACTGTCTGGCGTGCCGCCACCAGTTCAGCGGCCTGGTCACCGACCTGTTGACGCAAAGCAAGGTTGCCGGACACAAACGCGATCAGGCTGAACACGCACAGCGAAATTCCAAGCACGCCCAGGTGGCCTAAACGCTTCGCTCCATAAGACAGGTAAGGTACGATCGCTGACGTTGTTTCCCGCATGCGCAACGCTTTTGTTGCCGCCGAAGGTGCTGGCGCCGTGACGCCTACTTCCCTAATCGCCGGCTGAACGGCATTTTTTACTGACGACTCAGTCACATCAATCTCCAATCGGCCACAATCACGAAATGCACGGGACGGTCTCGTTCCGATGTTCGGATTTCATGGTTCTCTAATAGCGGATAAGCGACGGACTCTGCACTTTGCAGCCGGCTCAAGTAGTCCAGCGCTGATGTCAGCGTTCGTGCTTCGCCGGAAATTCTGACGGTTTTCTTATTGCGGTCAGGTGCAATCTCAAGCAACGCGACATCCTTGCCATTGTCACGTGCCGCCGACTCCAGGTCGTCAAGCAACGTTGACCATGGCGTCGTTAGCTCGCTGGTGGCTGCCGACACTTCTGCCGGGTCAACACTGCTTGCCTGTGACCGTTGTACCCGGTCAGTCGATTCGTAACGGGAAAGATTTATCGTGTTCAGGTCTGACTCAATCGACATGGCCTGGTAGTCATTGACAGTCAAATAGGCTGCCCCGGCACCAAGCAACAGCACCAATAAACCAGCAACCGGGAACCGACGTCGCGGCTTGCTGAAATCAAGTTCTATGCGTACCGGCATCATCCGTACATCCCCTTCAGCAACGAAACCTTGTCGGCGATGTTTTGTGGCGCACGGTCATCCTCAAGCCACTCCAGGGCGGCGTTGTTCGTGTCCGCCGCAACACGCAACCAACTTGGCGCATCGACAAATACCTGCCCTTCCGCAGGACGACCTTGAGCGAGTCTGCCCATGGTTTGCATACGACGCACTTCCGCGCCCCAGTCATCACTGATTCGAACCGACCGAACGCGGTCACACCGACCATCGGTGATGTGTAATGCAGCGAGCGATCCATCATCGATCGACGCGAACCACGCCGCTGAGTCAGGTAGCTTTTCTCGCCAGCCGTTGTAGGCGACGATTAAGTGCGGCTGCAGTGACACGAGATTGAGTTTGTGACTGGCGAGCACGGTATCCAGCTGTTCGAGCAACTGCGTCGGAATAGCACTAACGATCGACGCCGTGCGTGGTGGATTATCGCTAAGGCTAATCGTCCACTCGTCCGCAACATCGCCGTAGGTGCTGTCCAGTATCATGCGTGCATGCGTCATCCTTTCGGCTGGTCGCACCAGGTCCGGTGACCAAGGCAACATCGCGTAGCGTGCCCAGTGATCAGACACAACGATTCGAACATTCGCGTTCTGCCAAAGGTCATTCGCTAACTGCTGGCCCAGGGCTGCAATCGCGGGTTGCCAGTCGCCGCTGTTCACCGCGTCCACAGAAATGCCCTGCTCTGCAACGCATTTCGGCCGCAGTCCACGCCGCATTCTGGCCAGAACGACTTTGGCGGGTCCGATGAAGACCCCTATTTCATCACGCCATAGTGGTGACACGGTCCACCTCTTCCATTGTTGTTAGTCCATCACGGACAAGATTCAGCGCTGCCGTGCGAATAAACTGCACACCGCCGGCTTGAGCCAGTTCTTTGAGTTTTCTGACAGGCGCTCTGCCAATGATTGCCTCGCGCAATTCGTCGTCCAAAACCAGTAATTCACCGACCGCCTTGCGGCCGCGATAACCTGTTCCACGACACTCGCCGCAACCTTCACCCGCTCGCCAGTTGAAACTGCGTGCAAGCTCCAGAGGTTCTCCAGTCGCCTCCAGCATTTCTCTCGTGGGTTCGATTTTCTCGCCACAGTTTTGGCACACGATCCGCAGCAAACGCTGCGCCAGGATTCCGTTCAGCGCGGAAACAAAGCTGTAGGCATCAACACCCATGTGTAGAAACCGGCTCAGAACGTCAAAGACATTGTTCGCATGCACGGTCGTGAACACGAGATGCCCTGTCAACGCCGACTGAATTGCAATTTGCGCGGTCTCCGGGTCGCGGATTTCGCCAACCATGATCTTGTCCGGATCGTGCCGCAGAATGGAACGCAGGCCACGTGCAAACGTCAGGCCCTTTTTCTCATTGACCGGAATTTGCAGCACACCGGGCAGTTGATACTCGACCGGATCCTCAATTGTGACGATTTTCCCGAGGCCGCTGTTGGTCTCTGAAATAGCGCCGTAGAGGGTTGTCGTTTTACCGCTACCCGTTGGGCCTGTAACGAGCAACATGCCGTATGGACGATCGCTTAACTTTCTTAGAGACTCAACGGTGCAGGACGCGAAACCAAGGCTATCAAGGCTCAGCTCCGTCATCTGATCTGTCACCGCTTGCTTATCGAGCACACGCAGGACAGCGTCTTCGCCGTACGAGCTCGGCATGATGGAAACGCGAAAATCGATGGCGCGGCCTTCATAGGCGCTCTTGAAACGGCCGTCCTGTGGAATTCTCCGCTCGGCAATATCCAGTTCCGACATGACCTTGATGCGGGAGATGACCTGTTCTGCTATATCGGTTCCGCTTGCGTTCGCAACATGTGCGAGAACCCCGTCAATTCTGTAGCGAATCTCGAGCGCTCCATTGCCCGACTCCATGTGGATGTCGCTGGCGCCCGCACGCAGTGCGTCATAAAGGGTCGAATGCACGAGCTTCACGACCGGGCTGGAGTCCTGGCTAATCGACGCAAGCGACAGATTCTCAATGTCACTGTCGGAGTCTGTAATAACACCCGTGGTCTGGATAGCAGAGTCCATCGCCCGAGTGGATTGCTCCTGGCGAGCGATAAAGGCACTCATATTGCCGGGCGATACGAGCACCCATTGCAGAGCCCCTGGAAAGCGTGACTCCATCCATGGCCTGATGTTCTGATCGAAGGGGTCGCAGATGATGGCCGTTTGCTTATCGGATACCAGCGCCAACACGCATTGCTGTTCGCGCGACTGAGCAAGACTCAGGGACTCGAAATCCGGCGTGAGCTTCATCAGCTCATGGCTATTGAGTGTTCGGTAGTCGAATATTTCGCCGAGAACGCGAGTTAATTGCTCCTCATCCTCACCAAACTGCTCACCAAGCGCTTCGAGAACATCCCTTGATTCCTCCGATGCAGAAACGATAGTCTTCTCCACATCGGCGCATTCGATCGTGTTCGACTCGGGCCGAACGCTTACCTCAGACAACACCTCGTTGACCGATTGTGCCGCCCATGGCGCGTCTTCCATCGCCTGCGTATCGAGCTCTTCAGCTAACATATCTTCATCCAGCAAAACTGTGTCTGCGAATTCGCGAAACCCGTCCGCCGATGTATCAATGACGGACCCTTTTCTCTCACTCTCGCCTGTCTCTTCAACTTCGTCATCAACCAGCACCTGCGTTTCGCCGCTTTCGTCACCGTGTTCAATCGTGACGCCTGGAGTACTAAGCGACGAAATATGAATGCGGTGAAATCCAAGCGAAATGATGTCGCCCTCACGTATCGACGCTCTTTCGATTTCATCGCCGTTCAGGAAGGTCTTATTCTTGCTACACAAATCGGCGACGAACGGACCATCCCGGTCGAAGCCAATGATCGCGTGCTTCCAGCTCAGGTAGCGACTGCCAATACAGATGTCCGAATGGGGGCTGCGGCCGACCGTTATGCGCTTGCCATCCATTTGGTAGCTCTTGATCGTTCTGCCCTTGCGCGTCAACGTCAGCTCCATCGCGTATTCGCCGGCGCTATTGGTCTCTGCACCACTCATTGCCGGGGTTCCATTCACTGGATGCTCCCGGCAAGTTCGAAAATCGGGAAGTACATCATCACAACGACGAAACCGATCACGAGCCCGATTACGAGCATCAACAGTGGTTCGATCAGCTTGCTGAGAATATCAACGGCGGCATCGAGTTCGTCGTCGTAGAACTCGGCGATGCGCTCCATCATTTCACCCATATTGCCGCTGCGCTCGCCAACACGAAGCATGCGCGTTGCAACTGGTGTTGTGAGCCGGTCAGTCTCAAGGGCAATCGTCAACGACTTGCCTTCGGCCACGGACTGAATAGCGTGCGCCAGTCGGGGTCGCAGCGCTTCACTCAGCAAACCCGTTGACATTCTTAATGCCGTGATCGCTGGTGTACCGCCGCGCAATAGCATGCCGACAGTTCGATAAAGCCGTGCCAGCTGGTAGGTAAATACTTGTCGGCCTATGGCCGGGATGCGAGTCAGTCCATTAACGACTGCTGCTCTGAACGCCGGTCTTGAGACGCCGTAAATGATCGCCGCAACAATCGCGAGAAAGCCCAGCAACGCAATAACGCCGTTCGCCTGCAGAAATTGCCCGAACTTCATGAGCAGTCGTGACGAAGCTGGAATCTCGCTGCCCAGGTCCTCGTAGATGCTACTGAATCGCGGCACAACATAGCCAACCAGAAAAAGCGTCACCAGGAGACCGGCACTACAAAGCACGGCAGGATAAATTGATGCGCTGATAACTTTCTTGCGCAGCACATCCAGCTTTTTCTGGTAAACCACGTAGCGCTTCACTGCCTCTCGGATTGCGCCGGTTTTTTCACTGGCCCGGATAGTTGCTACGTAGAGCGCCGGAAAAGCAGCTGGCAATTCCTCCATCGCAAACGAAAGCGTGCGGCCTTCGAGAAGCCTGGAGCGAACCTGGTCCAGGATACGACGCATTCCGGCGTTGTGTTCTTTTTCTGTCAGAGTGTCGATTGACTCAACGAGGTTTAGCCCTGCATCAAGCAATGACACCAGCTCCTGGCTGAAGGACACCAGCGGGAATTTCTTGCGCGAAGAGAAAGTCAGCTTTATGTCGCGCGCGATCGAAATTACCTGCAGGCCATGTTCGGCAATCTGCCGGCGCGCATCGCTTTCGTTCGGCGCGTCGATCGTGCACACGGAAACGCAATGTGCATTGTCGACTGCTTTTATTCTAAAACGCATCATTTGTTACCAGTTGGTGATATCCGCATTCTCGGCAGTGCCACCTGGGCGACCGTCTTTGCCGAGCGTGTACAGATCAAAATCACCGTGCTCACCAGGCTCCTTGTAAAGGAAGGGGCGGCCCCATGGATCTGCTGGTACCGCCTTCTTCAGGTACGGTCCGTACCAGGAAACGACGTCTGTCGGCTGTTCGTTTAACGCGGACAAGCCTTCTTCAGACGTAGGAAAACGATCTGCATCAAGTCGAAACTGCACCAGGGCCTTGTCGAGCGAGTCGATTTGAGCCGCCGCAACCTTCACCTGGGATTTGCCAACCTGGCCAAAATACCGCGGCGCAACGAGGCCAGCCAGCAGTCCGATGATCACCATCACGACCAGCAGTTCCAATAAGGTAAAACCATTTATTTTCGTGTTCACTATCCGTTACTCCGATTAAATCTGCACTACTTGCAGCGGCCACTCCGCACGTACTCGTGTGCCTTCGCCGGGCCAGGACTCGACGCTGAGCGCTCCGCTTGAATTTGTAGCACGCTCACGCATGCCGAGACGGCCCATCTTGCCGAGCTTCTGGAATTGCCCTGTATCGCTGGCACTGTTTTGAAAGCCAACGCCGTCGTCCAATATTTCGAGCTGTAAGGCGCTCTCGTTGGAGCTCAGAAGTATGAGCACCTTCTTCGCCGACGCGTGTTTGACCACATTGTTTACCGCTTCCTGAACAATCCTGTAGATCGGCGTCGACAATTCATCCGGAATGTCATCATTGGCAACCTCCAGATCGACTTGAAAATGAATGTCTGTAAACGTCTCCGCGAAGGTCTGGCAGAGCCAGTCGACCGCAGACACGGCACCAATATCATCCAGCATTGGAGGCCGCAGGCCCATCGCCATAGAGCGTGCCTCTCTTATCAAGTGGCCCACCCTGTCGATTATCGACTCGAATTCTTTTTGCGGCGCCCAGGGGTGTTCGTGCAGTGCAACTACACGTTCGAGCGAATATTTGATCGCGCCAAGTGATTGCCCAAGCGAGTCGTGCAGCTCGCGGGAAAGCCGATGACGCTCATCTTCCTGCGCGTTGATAAGTTGTTGTGTCAGTTCCGCAAGCTCGTCGCGCGAGATCTGCAGATCGTGCTCGGCAACACGGCGGCGAACAACCTCTTCGCTGAGTTCTTTGTTCGCGTCGACCAGTGCAGCTGTTCGTGTCTCAACCCGCGCTTCCAGGTCCGTGTTTAGAGTAGCAAGCTCCTGTTGCGCGTGCTGCAAAGCAGAAATATCGGTGAGGACAACGACAGCACTAGGCTGCGGTTGTTCGCCGTCAGCCTCGGGAAGATCGGGTATCAAACGCGTGTGCACAATTAGCGTTCTTTTTAGCAAACGATCGGTGACGGCCGATTCCAGATAACCGTTGGTGGTTTGCGCGGCCATTGACAGCGACACCGAATCTCGCATTGAGCAATTGCTGGAAGTGCAGCCTTTATGCAAGAAATCATGAACAGGCATACCTCGCACGGAGCCAACGTCGCCAAGCCCCCAACGTTCCACAGTGCGATTGGTGCGGACGATATTGCCGTCCTGATCCAGGAGACACACGACCTCTGGAAGAGCGTCTACTGTTTTTTCCCACTCGTTTTTCGCGCGCGCGATATCGACGAGACTTTGTGTGTGTAACATGGCGGCGTCACGACCGGCACACAGTGCTATCAGAAGCTCACTGAGCGTCATCAGGACATCATTTGCTCGCGGCGCGGACTCCGGGTCGGAAATCAGTATCAGGACGACGGATTGTGAATCGTTGCGCGGCACCGCTTTGCATGCAACAACAGCGTCGGGTTCGCCCGGAAAATCCCGGCGCGCGGAAAACAGCTGGTTGGTGCCGCCCTTGTCAGATTCGACATGGACCCGTAGGGGCTCGTCCAGCGCTGCGCGTGGAATGCTGCCTTTCGGCAACGGCAAGTCCTGTCCAGCGACAACAAAAGGTGCGTTGGCTGCTGCCAGGACTCTTGCTGATTGACGGTCAGGAGCAACGTCCATGACCATTGCGTGTGTGCCCGGCACCATGGAAACCGCGCACTGCGCTGCTGCCGAGGCGATGTCCTTGCAAGCCGCGCCACTGCCGATCATTCCTGAGATGCTACGAATCGCATCGGCAAGCCGAATCGACAAATCGTCGTTCTCGGTGCTCACCGGTGTGCTCCGGGTATTCCCGGACGTCTTGCTGCAAGTTTTGCTGCTAATAGCAATGACAGTCTCCCGATTAACGTCGCGGCAGTGGTTTGCGCGGCGTGACCGGAAGGTCACCCTCGATACCACGAACAGTAATCACCGGGTCGGCATAACCATCAACCGAACCGCCATTCATAAACCAGTCTTTGTAGTACTCCCGATATTGCAAAACGCCTACACCGACAACCTCGATTTCTGCGAACTCGCGCAGGCTGCTGGTCACCCGCAAACGCAGCGAGCCGCCATCGTGACTGTAGACTGCCTGATGTATCTTGATCGTCAGGTCGTAGCCGTTGCAGTCCTGATCGATGCCGTCACGTCCCACTTCCGGAGCGCCCGGGTAAATTGTCGCGTCAGTATCATCGCAATCCAGTGTCGGGCCGAAACCATCACCGTCCATATCGATAGGAAAGGCGAGCGCGTCCAGTGCGCCACTGGCATCGATCAATCCGTAGCCCGAATGCTGATCGACTCCGGCGACGCCGATATCAATCGCTGTTCCTGTTAATGCCGACTCCAGCTCAGCAACACTGGCTGGAGGAATGGCATCACGTAGTAATGCGAGAACACCGGCGACATGGGGTGCAGCGAAAGAGGTTCCGGACACCGAAACGTAAAAGGCGTTGCCACCGAAGGACAGATCGGTCGTTTGCACGCCGTCACCAGGCGCAACGAACTTGGGCAACAGCGAGTCATCACAGCTTGAGGGGCCGCGGCTGCTAAAAGCAGCAACGTTATTGGTAGAGTCGACAGCGCCGATACTTACGACGCCGGGGTTGTTGCCGGGGCTGGTGCCGGTCTGTGGCTGGGGCCCGGAGTTGCCTGCCGAAAATACCACTGCAATGTCTGCCGCCTTTAATGCCTCGATGTCGGGCAGAAATTCAGAGTTGCATATGCCGAAATCGGCAATGCTCCATGAATTGTTCACGACATCGGGTGCGTCGTCGGTCAGAGGATCACCATCCGGGTCGAGTAGCCACTGGAATGCAGCATGGATTGCACTCTCTGTGGCAACACCTGCGTCATCAAATATTTTTGCAGAAATCCATTTGGCTTCCGGTGCAATGCCAATAGCCGTGCCGCTGGCATCATTGCCTACCAGGATGCCCATGACCTGTGTTCCATGGCCTGTGCGGTCGTACGGTGTGATGTGTTCGCCGTAGGGGTCGAACCAGCTGTTCGTGCCACCGCGGTAGCTGGGTATGAGTTCCGGATGCAGTCCATCCACACCGGTATCGAGGGTCGCGACGACGATACTGCCGCCGAGGTAACCCGCCTGCCACAGGGCTGGCGCACCCACGACATCGATATTCCACTCTGGTGTCGAATTCGGTCCGGCCATCGGCAGCGGTGAGTCCATCACGCTGTCCGGACGCACCTGAATGATATCCGGCTGTGCCAGTAGCACGTCGATCATCTCTGAAGTTAAGTCCGCGGATACCGAGCTTGCGATCCACAGATTGCGCGCATTGCTGCCGCCGATAGCTTCAATCAGCTTTACGACACGGTCACCGCGGTCGTAGGCCTGTGCTTTCAGCGTTCTGGGAACGGCGCTGCGACGAAAGTGCCGCTCTTCTGTTTGCAGTCGTCTGCGCAACGCGAACGGATTGGATTCGCTACGGTAGCTGATGATGACCGGAATGGTCGCATCGACGCCGCTTTCCGCAAGCTGTTCCTGCAGATCGGGCGAGACCTCGGCGGCTAAAGTAGTCGCCGACAGGAAAGCCGCCAGTGCGGCCATTCCTAGTCGATCCAGCGGTGTTTTGCGTCGCTTGTTGATGTCGATGGTCCGCCTGTGTGGTTATTCGATAACGAGGTTCTCGAATGTCATGTCACCGATTTCGGCGGTTACGCGACTGCCGGATGACAGTCGAGCGCTATTTACAAATAGGACAAAGTAACTGCGATCCGGCTTTTGGATACCACGTGTTTGCCGCAGAGAGCCAAGTTTCGCAGTGGTGGGTACGGCCATCACCGTACCCGTCGCGTCATCAATCAATAATGGCTTTACGCCAGGACCTAATGACGCGTTCGCGCGCTCAGCATCGAGAACGCGGTAGCGTAAATCAAGGTAGTGCCCCGCCGCCGTCAACCGCAGTGACTCGATCTCTATCGAGTTACTGGCGGCGACTTTCTGACTGGCGCAGCCTGTGAGCATAAACAAAGCAGCAACCAAAGCGGTGGCAACTATGCCCAGTTTCAGGAACTTCGAGTTTGCGAACATCCGTGATTCTCCGATTCGGGCACGCTGTCGACTGTCTACCGGCGTGATCAACTTTCCTCTGCCGATATCCACGCGTCGCTGCGTAACCGTTTGTTTGCCAAATCCCTGGCGAAATATTCCTGTCATTTTCAACATCCTCTACGTCCGGCCAGCCTTACGGCGTCACATCAAAGACGCGAACATCGCTAAACGTGCCAGTAGTACTATCGACATCGGCTGGCGCAGCATCGTGATCATTCACGAATACGAGCTTCATGCCTGTACCCTGGTAATGCGTTCCAACCGGGATACTGAAGAACTGCTTGCTACCGACGACGTAGGAATACGTGCTGTCACCCCAGGCCTGCGTGCCCGTGAGCTGGAATATCTGCCCTGCACTCAGCGTTGTGTCAGCATCGAAGCCGATACCCTGGATTTCAGCCGCTACCACACCAGCGCTCTCAAATGTAAATTCGAGCACCGTATTCGGTCCGATCTCATAAGTGATTGGATCTGTCCAGCGCCAGGTGTTGCCCGCCAGTTGAATTCCGATGCCACTATTAACGACTGTTACATCACTATCGACGTCCTGACCACCCGGTATGTATGACGCTGTCGCGGCAGTTGCGAAATTGATGCAGTCCGCGCATGCCGGAACGATCGTCAGGTCAAAGCTTACTGAATCAGTGCCGCCAAACCCGTCATCAACCGTTACTGTAACGGATGTCATTCCCTCTACGATCGTGGTACCGCTGAAAGTACCATCGGCCGCCATTGTTACACCGGCCGGAAGTACGGTCGTTGTAGTAAATGTAAGCGGATCGGAGTTTGCGTCGGTCGCGGTCACAGCGAACTGAACCGGCGAACCACTTCGTGCACTCTGCGCGCCGGGGTCGCTAATAACCGGGGCAGCTGGAGGCGGAACCAGTTCGAAAATTCGGACATTGGTAAACGATCCAGTGCTGTCGGCAATACCGGCGTCGTGGTCGTTCGCGAATACGAGATGCATTCCCGGGCCCTGGTAGTAATCACCAACCGGAATAGTAAAGGTCTGCGGGCCAGAATCGCTGTAACTAAAGTCGCGATTGCCCCAGCTTTGAGTGCCCGCGAGCTGGAAAATCTGCGCGGCGGTTAGCCCGTCATCGGCGTCGAAACCGATACCCTGAATTTCAGCCGGTACTGTACCGCCAGACTCAAAAGTGAACTCGAGAACCGTATTGGGTCCGATGTTGAATTCGCTATCGGTCCGCCGCCAGGTGTTGCCTGCCAGCTGAATTCCGAAGCCACGGTTGGTCACAGTCGCGTTTTTGTCTGCGTCCTGGCCGCCACCGTAGGATACGGTTGCGTTAGCCGTATCTGCAAAATTCACACAATCGTTACAATCCACCTCAATGTTCATGAACATACCACTGTTCAGAGCCGTGTCGCTGACCGTCCGCAAGCCCCGATCGAACAACGGGTAGCTACCGTGTGTAGTGGGCTGAAACAGAACATCCCGTGATTTTCCAGCGGGTAACGAAATGGTGTGTTGGGTACGTCGTGTCGGGGCTGCCCTGCCATCCTCTGCGATAACGTCAAAGTTGCCGCCGAGGAGTTGTGGCGTATGGTTTTCGAGACCGGCATTGATCAAGCTCAACAGAATATCGTCACCTGACAATCCAGCCGCCGTAGCCGCTGCACCGCCCGAGAACGGTTCGCCATTGATCAGGAAGAAACGCGGTACGAAGCCCGTGACGCTGGCATTCGCCGGCAATGGCGCGGCAAGACCCGTTACCGGATCGTCATGTAATGCCGGATCGATCTCGCTGAAGACCAATACTTCGCGAGAATCATAAGCGACGTCCGGGTAGGCGCAGGGTGCGATCAACTCGGGAATAGCCGGGTTACAGACCGAATCCATCACCATCGCGCCATACAAACCCATGTGCACCTGAAGCGACACATGTGATCCTGACTGATACAGGAAAGCACCTGACCTTGGAGCTGCCCAGGTGTACGTGTCAACCGCACCAGGGTCTACCTCTGGTACAAAAGATCGTAGCCGACCATCTATGCGTAACGCAGTAGCGTCCGCCGGCAATGGCGCATTCGCCTGGCCTGCGATCATTATTGAGGTTGGCACGGCCAATGCGTTGGACAGGTGAATCGTCAACGATTCTCCAGTCGGAACATTGATCTGGGGGCCCGGAGATGTTGGAGCTCCGCAGGCGAAAGTTGCGTCGCACTCTGCGTATCCCCACATCGTGACGTCCGCCGTGCCATTACCGTCAACGCCTGATCCGTCGGCAATCGTTTTTGTGAACTGCTCGGCTTGTAAGTACACGTCGGCTGAATGCGCCGCGGAGATACCAAGGATCATTGCCAGGGCAACCGCTGTGGCGCCTTGTTTGATGAAATACCTGTTCTTCATGTCTATTCGTCCTTGGTTTTAATTAGGGTGTTCCGGGAGCTGGAAGCGTATTGAAATCTTCGATGATGAAAATTGTCATCATGCCGCCCGGAAATACGTCGTCGTTGGTAAGCTCACGTTCGGTGTGTGAGTGCCACATGAAAGAGAAGCCGCCATTCGGATTGAGTCCACCCTGGCCTGGTGGCAATACTTCCAACGAACCCAGAAATGGGCTACCGGACCACAAACCGCCGAATGTCATTGCCTGTTGCTCAGGCAATGTGACCGGCATGTCCTTGCAATGGCTGTTCGGGTCTTCGTTCGGATATCGCGTTGATTCATCACATGTAACATCGGCGCTTCTGTGTCCAACTCTATTCCCGAAGATATCCCAGTTCAGGTCACGACCTGTCCAGGTGAAGATTGAATCGTAGGTGCCACCGGGGACAACTACGATGGTGTAATCTGATTCCGCCTCATCCGGCAGCCTTGCGTTATCCGGCAACCAGTTTTGTGCCGTGCCGACTCTTTCTTCGAAATCGGGGTACCCGGCATCTGTGCCGTCGCCACTTTCAAAAACCCGCCCATCCTGAGCGATCTGCCAGCTGTTGTTGCCATGGTGATGGAATGGATGCGAGTCGCGTCCGCCGCCAACAAGACGCATCAAAACGCGCTCACTGGGTTCTGCTTGCGCCACTGAACCGTAGGGCTGTGCCGGTAACCAGGGCACATTATCCCCGTGCATTGTATCGGGACCGTTGCGACCGTTGATGAACCAAAGGGTCGCAGCGTAGCTGGCCGGATCGATTGGAATGCCGCCATCCAGACCTTCATGGGCACTACGGTCCATGTCGGTGAGGAAGAACAGGTATTCCCGGTCGTAAGCCGTAGCAACAGTGCCGTACGCCGTACGGGTGGCCGATACTGACGCATCGAATCCTGTTGGGCGAACGATTATTGCGCCTACCAAACCCATTTCGATCTGAATCTCAGGCTGCGTGCCACTCTGGTAGATGTAAGTTCCTGGCTCATCGGCTGTAAAGGTGTACGTAACCGAGCCGGCCGGAGCTGCTTCACGGGTAACCAGACCAGCTGTTCCGCCTGTCGCAGTAACAGCCGACTGGCCTGGAAACACGATCGAGACCGGGTCGGCGAGGTCATTGGCCAAAGTCACTTCGACAACATCGCCCTGATCAATAAACAGCGTTGGCCCCGGGTACTGCATGGCATCTGTGCCATTTGCGTAACCCCAGGTCAACAAGCTGTTGCCGTCGCCGAGCGAGATGTGACCCGTTTTGGCGGTCAGGCTGAAACACGCCGTTGCGGCCGCACTCGTGCACGTCGCCGTCCCGTCTATTCCCTGAATCGCGGCACCTGCCTGTGGCGCGAACGCCAGCAGGACAGGGACCAGGAGCATTGCTTTGATGTTTACTTGCATTTTCATTCTCATTGTCTCCTGGGTATCAGGGATTGATGACTATTTCAGTCATCATTCCGCCGAAGTCCTCGGTGCCATTACTAAGTTCATTAAGATTCGTCGAATACAGGAAGTACGTTCCTGGCATCACGTCCGTTGTGTCGATCAGTACGTCTACCGCTTCACCACCGCCCAGTGTTACTGAGTTGGTCTCGTAGTAAAGGTCGTTCGCGGCACCGCCGTCCGGTCCGCGCAGGATATGCGCGCCCTTACCGACTACCTGCATGTTCAGGCCCGATGTCGCCAGCGTGTTGAACTGGGTCACATTCAGGTTACTGATGCGTAGGAGGATGCGTTGGCCAACGGTCGCGGAAATCACAGAGGTGACTTTCTGCGAGGAGTCGGTACTGCTGGTGACACCTGCGCCTGCCTTGTTACCACCGTCCGCTTCCGGCAAGACCGGTATGTCATTAAGCATTCCGGTATCCGGGTAGCCACGACCGTTCAACAATGGATAGTCATCGTGCATCTCGGCGAATGGCAGCGGCTGCACAAGCAGTGACGCGTCATGGAAAGCCGAGTCGAACGCTCCGATCTGAATCGGAACAACCACGTCGTAACCAGTAGAGGCATCGCCGTCGTTGTACGCAAACTTATCGAACGTTTGGCCGTTCGCTGCAAGTATGGGCAAACCATCCTGCGCAGGATTCACGTACAGATTACCTAACATGCCCATCTGCATATGCTCAGTTGCCTCAACATGACAGTGGTACATGTAGGTGCCAGGCTCAACGACGTTGTAGTAGTACGTCAGGCTAAAGCCACCGTTGATCGAGATACTGCTCTCCGGCACACCATCGAATACTGATGAAGCATTCGGGAAGCCATGGAAATGCACGGTATGCGGATCGAAGAGATCCGGGCGTACCAGCATGCCAACGTTAGTCAGCGTGAGGTTAACCTCGTCACCCTCTTCGAATACCAGCGTCGGTCCTGGGAACTGGGCGTTAAGAATGCCCTTGTCGATCGCAAGATTTGCCGGAGTTCCTGTCAACTCACTAAATGAGAAGCCGTAGAGCTCTTTGTCATCCGCCATCCTGGCGAAGCCGTCGCCTGCACCGAGGTGCTTGCAGACCTTGTTCTGCCTGTCGGGGTCAAGGCTGTCTCGATCTACCCAACTATTGTTAGCGTCGAGGAAGCCCTCTCCGGCATCCATCTGGCCGTTCATGTTGGTGTCGAGTGCACACTGCACGAATGAGGTGGACAGCGGCGCACTTGAGCCCGTAATGCTGAACAAAGGTGTATCAAGAATCCAGCGTCGCGCCTCAACATCCCGAATGTCTATCACATCGCCGGGATCAGGAGCCGGAGCATCTGCGTTCCTAGTCCAGGTTCCATCGAGATTCACTATTACTCTACCCAGCCTTACGCGACGACGTTCTCCGGGTGTGCGCTTGAAGAGTCGTAACGTATGACCCGGTATGCCGTAGCCAGTCAGGTGGTAGCCCGTCGCCGGTACATAGCGCGCATCGGTAATCCCGATGTAGCGATTCAGCGTTACGGAAGCCGGACCATCGACGCCGGCATTATTGCTAGCCTCATAGGTAAACGATGCTTCGCCGATAAAGTCTGGCGTCGGTGTATAAATGAAACCACCATCAGCCGCCAATGAAACGAAACCAGCACCATTAGTCAGACCGCTCACTTTTTGAGCTGTAACCGTCCCGAAGACGTTTTCATTCCGACGCCGATCGTTCTGCAACACACCTCTTGGCCCGACAGTGAATTGCCCACCGCTGGTAACGTTATAGATGTCATTTCGCACCTCAGGTGCATCAGCGTTGCGAACTCTGATACGGAAGCCGTTTGTGGCTGTAAGCAAACCATCGCTTACCGATACCCGCAAATTATTGATGAAGTTTCCATTTGCCTCAGGTAAGGGCCAGGTAATAACTCCGCTTGCCGAGTTGATAGCCATACCCGTTGGCAGGTTAGTGTCCAGACAGTCGCCACTCACAACACGACACAGCGAGTAAGTCAGGGTGTCACCATTCGGGTCCATCGCATCAACCTGGAGGTAAAATGCAACATCTTTGTAAGCGGTAATGTTGTTGGCGTTGTTTCCATTGGCCGGCGTGAGAATTTGCGGTGGCTGATTGGCTCCTTCGCCAACCACTCCGGGTACCTCGTCAGCGCCGATATCAAATGCTGCCGACACGGCATCCGCACCTTGCGGACGTGCCTCCCGATCTATATCGAGAGCGCTGTTCGGGTATGAAGCCGAAGTAGTCGCACCAAAGTCGATGGCGATATTCGCAGCAGTGCCACCCGTCTGGAGATGATAATCACCAACCGGCGAGAGCGGTCCGAAGTGGACGTCAATGAAGTTTCCGCCTTCATCCGCAGCAGCAGCTGCCGGGATCGGAGTTTCACCGCCCGGATAGAACGTACCGTCCGGCGTTACTGATCCATTGCCAGGAGCACTATTGCGGTAGGAATTGATGGTAAGGCTCGCCTGATCAGCAATATTGCCGCTACCAATTACGTTTGTCAGATCCAGCAGAATATTTGCCTCTGCGTCTACAACACTATGGGTGGTACTGAGCTGACCGGCGGTACCAAAGACTGCGAAATCGCTGTAACCCGGATCGATAATCAACGCACCGAGACTACCGTCTGGCGCAGCACTCCAGTGCTGAGATCGGTTACCAAGCACGATGTTGTTAATCATGGTCGGGTTTGAGAACAACTCTGCGACATTTCCTGCAACTACATTCGAAAGCGGGCCACTGTTTGCGTAAGACACGATTCCAGCAGGTTGTGGGCAAGAAAGGCTTGGGAACACGGCATCAATGCAGCCACTGAATGCCAGCGCTGCAGTACCTGTGCTGTCATTGTTCATGACGGTGTTGCCCACGATCGACACTTTAAGTGCGTCTTTCAGTGAGATACCACCAGCAGTCATACCGGCAACGTTATTAACGATGACATTGTTGATAATGTCTACGCGGTGCCAGAGATCTTCATTTCCGGCGTTAGCATCAATGCCGTTAACAGCACTCAACGCGATACCGCCACCGTCACCGGAACCAGCATTGTTTGCCTGAATCTGGTTACGCAGGATCTTGACGTTACCGGAGCCGGCCGAGATATTGATCGGACCACCGACCAGTGGCTCATGGCCGCCAATCAGGATGCCGCCGCCACTACCGCCGGTCGCTACGGTTTGATCGAAACTCTGGTTCATCACAACCTGGTTATCGGCGATCAAACCATTGTTGCTGAAGCCGTAGTGAGCGATACCGCCACCGTTGGCCTGGGCGAAGTTGCCACAAACGTAGTTGTTGGTTACGCGGTAGTTTTCACTACCGTTGTAGATACCGATGCCAGCACCTGGCTCAAACAGTGAGCCGTTCTGGTTGACATGGTTATTGTGGATATTGAGGTAATCGTTATCCGCGTCACTCCAGTTGTCGTCAGCATCGAGCAGCGATACCGCACCGATGCGGATACCACCAGCACCAACCGTAGACTGGTTATTGGCGATCAGGTTGTTACTGATTTCGAGGAATTGAGCGAAAGCATTGACCACGATACCGCCGGATTGGTCGGCACCCGTAATGGTGAAACCATCAATACGAGCTGGCTTGCTGCCATTAAATGCACCGTTTCGCGGTGCAACCAAAATGCCAGAGCCCTCTTCATTGATGAAGAGGTTCGTACCCGGTAGGAATCCACACTCGCCTGTTGTACCTACCCGGTTGTTTTCTTGCGTCGGCATCAAGCCCAGTTCGTTGGTGCAGTTGGCCAGGTAATTAACTTTCTGACGCCACTTCGCCATCTTGTCCGAAGGCGTGTTCGCAGCGTTGAGAACGGTCGATGCCGCGCCCCAGCCCTGTAGCTGGATTGGCTTGGTGATGATCAGTGACTCCAGGTAGGTGCCCGGGGCGACCATGACAACACCGCCCGCAGGCGTGCTATCGATCGCGTCCTGAATTGACTCACCGGGACCGACATTCGTCACCATCGGAATACTGCCGTCATTAATGATGACTGTGACCGCGTCGACTGTAGAGCGGCCACTGTCGGCACGCGTTACGACCAACTGACCCGTCGATACGCCAGCAGGAATTTCGGCTTGAATAGAGCCGTTCGTCCAGCCTCCAGCGGGAACAGTCAGTTCGACACCGTTGATGCTTACCGAACCGGCGTCATCACCGAAGCCAAAATCACGCGCGATCAATGTTCTGTTGCTGCCATCTATCCTGACAGCATTCGGATCCGGCACGTCGACCGCGCCCATGGACTGAATTGTTATCATCCTGGAGGCGCCAGCACCTGAATCTACGTAGGGGCCATTGCCGCCAACACTGGCCCACAAAATTGCAGGTGTCATGTCAGGGTATTCGCAATCAACCTGCCAGTTCATGGGTCCCGCGTAAGCCGAGATCGGCAGTACCGGGGTATCCAGATAAGTCGTCAGGCCAGCTTGAAAGTTGAATGTGTAGCAGAACTGTGTGTACTGCTTGTTAAAGAATGGATCCGGGATTACCTGTCCAGGATTAGCAGGGTCGTCCTTGAACGGCGAGTTCAGGCAGATCTGCAGCATGTTCGCCGACACGCCAGAGGCCATCGGTGAATTGATACGGTAGCTGGAAGGCAGGATCGCACTGTAGGTGCCCCACTCATCCGTAGTGGTGTGATACACCTCGTTACCGGCGTAATCACGCACGGATACAGGAATGAACGACGGCGCGTATTTCTCGCCGAAGTTTGGTGCATTCGGGTCAAACTCATTCGCCAGGTCGTTAAGAACAAAACCTTGCAGGTGACCGCCAACCGGTACCTCGGTGTGTACGAAGAAGTCAGCCGCTGCATTCTTGCCGTCGGTGACTTGAATCAGTTTTCGATCACACTTAGGACGAGTCGTGCCCTGGAAAGGAGCATCAACGCCCGGGAACAAGGTAAGCTGCGCATCACCTGCGATTACGTTGTCATCACCTACGCAAATCGGTGGCAACGCCAGTGGATTGACCTCAAAAGCATCACCGAAATCAACGTTCTTATCTTGCTCTTTGGTCAGGATGTAGCCAGGAGGCGTCTTGGCCTCAACAACATAGAATCCAGACGTCAGCGCCAAATCACTAAACGGCGCGCCCAGACCAAAGCCACCATCAAATACGGTGGGTCGAATCTGGTTGAAGTTGCGCAGGCCGTCGTGACAGCGACCGTTGAATTGCGTCGCAGGTCCGCCGTCCGTCGGCAAGTGGAACGGGCTGATGTTGTTTGGATCCCAACTATCGGAATCTGCAGGACAATCCGTCGGTGCACTGTCGTCAAAACTGTCTGTATGGCCGACTTCGATTGCGTCACCCATGTCGAAGTCACCGTTGCCATTGTGATCGGTGTCTTCGTCGCCTTTGCCCGCAGAGCCATCCTGCCAGCCGAACGGATAGTTATCCACATCGGCAAACACTGGTAGAGACGTGTCGCTACTTAGAGAGCCATCGCTGTGGAAGATCGTACCTTCCGAGTTACTTCGATAAAGATTCATCTGCACGCGCGGAACACCTGGCTCCCAGGGCTCAGCGGCTGCGAAGCGAGGATCGTCTTCGGCGCGGGTCGTCGCGTAAAATACGATGCCGCCAATGCCGCCATTCTCGCCGGCTTTGTATGGCACTTTGCCCCACTCGAATCGAGCCACGGATCCGATAAAGGCGTTATAACCCTCGGTCAGCGCTGCGCCAAGTTCTGTGCGAGTCTGGCAACCGACGCCTGGGGTTGTGCTATTTCCATCAGTATCCAGAGTAGCGGGGGTCGCGCAATTACTACCGCCGCCTTCGCCATCTACCCACGTACCATCCTGTATTTGTGGGTTCAGCTTGCCCTCACCAACCGCGTCGTTAGTGGCCAGACCGCCATTGTCAACGGCGATCGTGACGCCGGTCGGCTTGAAGCGGAGGTAATCTACCTCAGCGACCAGCCAGCTGAAGAAAGGGAAGATTTCTTCAAAGGGAACAAAGCCGATAGTGTCGGTGGCTGACGCCTGATAAATACTACCGTCCCGATAGCGCAAGTTAACTGCCTGCTCCGGAATGCCAACTTCACCAACATCGCGTATACCGTTCTCGTTGGTGTCCATGAAAACGTAGTGGTCCTGGATACCAAACCAGCGGAAGGTGTTTGTCGTCGTGTCGGGTACCAACACATCCATAGGGGCCACTGGCTGGCCCTGTGCAGGGGGTACGCCAACGAAAACGGTCTGAATATTGAAAATCAAGTCCAGGTACTTGTCGAAGATAACGAGCTGATAGGTACCCGCTGGAACGCCGTCAAACTGAAAAGAACTGTCGTCATTACAAGGCTTGGCAGCCAGGCCATTGAGACCCAGCTGATCGTTAAGCCCTACCCAGCAACCGGCCAACGGATGTCCAGTTGACCAGTCAATGACTGGCGGCCGCGCCATGCGGAGGTTGTTGACCGTACCTGAAATCGATCCTGTGCCACCCAAAGCTGCAAAATTATCCGGACGAATGAAGCCAAATTCTGCATGGTGACCGGCAGGGCCGAACTCTGCAAAATAGCGTGGTTCACCTGCTTTAACCCAGACATCCTGTCCGGGCGTGCCTTCAATCGTTGTTGTCTGCTGCCATACCTCACCTGAGGCAAATTGGCTCGCCGCTGGCGGAACGATGCGCACACCGTACTTGCCTGGCGCGAGATTCTTGATCAGTGCCTCACCAACAGCGAGGCCATAAGGATTGCGTAAAGGGTCATCAGCCTCATCAGCGGTCATTGTGTGGATGGTGCCGTCGCCAAGACGCTTGATTTTCGGTGTAGAGTCAGCGTTGACGCCCTCATACAGGGTACCGAGTGCGTTGCCCCAGTTGTCAACCAACAGCTGGCCGCCAGAGAAGTCGTAGATGAAAACGGTGAAGCCTTCTAAACCTGCCTCGCCGGTGTCCCAGGCGTTATTGATCGGTGCGTTGTCTTCATAGGCACGAATGAAAACCTGTGCGGTCGGCAATGGCTGTGGCGTGACTATAACCTGCACTGCCGTCTGACCCGCTAGGATCTGTGTGCCACTCATGGTGTAACAATCAATACCCGTTTGGCAGTCGGCTGAGGCAAGCGGCTGGTCCGGCAGAACGCTGAGGTAGTAGCGCTTGGTGGAATCAGGAACAGTGATGTTCGTAACCGCAGTGTCGGAACGCCCTGTCAGGGCAACCGGAAAGTAACTCTTGTGCAGGTTGGTTGCCTGAGTTTCGCTCAAAGGCGTACCGGGAATCGGCGGATACGTAACATCCTCCTCGAGGATCCAACGGTAGCCAACTGTTATCGGGGCACCAGTGGCAGTCGGCGATACGACAGTAACTTCTACTGCGAATACGCTGGCTGGCATGGCCAGAAGAGTTGCGCACAATGCGAGCAAACCCGTGAGCTTGCGAATCATTGTACGACCACTATCACTGCGTTGTTCTACCATCTTTAAATCCCCTTATCGCGTACAGCGGTTTCTGCCGCGATGCTTTCTTGATTGTTTTTCGTGCGACTGCGGCAAATACCACAGCGACATCGAAACGTTCCTGAGGCGAAATTAACGGGATAGGAGGAAAATTGAAATTGGGTTGATTTTGTACGCGGACGCAGCAAATCCGGTAGATGGGGGTAGGGTAATCCTGTAGGTCAGCCTGCGTCGGTCATTTGCAATAGACGGTTATAAACGCCTAATACCTTGGGTACGTAGCGGCGCGTCTCCGCATACGGGGGTATTTTGCCGCCGTACTTCGCGACCGCTGACTCACCGGCGTTATACGCTGCGAGCACCAGTTCATAGTCCTGGTCGTAGCGTTTTATGAGGTCGCGCAAGTAGAGTGCACCACCCTGGATATTTTGCTGCGGGTCGAAAACATCATTGACGCCATACGACCTCGCTGTCGCCGGCATCAACTGCATCAGTCCCTGCGCACCAGCCACCGAGACCGCCTTAGCATCAAAACCAGACTCGACCACAATGACGGCCCGTAACAGCTCCGGATCAACATTGGCGTGCTCTGCCGCACTGCGGATCATCGAATCGTAGCGAATCGAGAGACTTAAGATCGCCGGGTGTATCGCTGGCAACTTGTCATCCTTGCTGGCGTCGAGCACGATTTCGAAGCGCTGATCAACGGGCACGTTGCTAAAATGTGTAACGCCGCCCGCATCCACATAGGCGAAAATATCCGCCTCTGCACTGGCAGTGAATAAAAGCAAAATTAGGCAGGCGCGCTTACACATTCAGTATTTGTAACACTGTTGGGCACTACATAAACAGGTAGGGAAACCATGTAGCGTTATGGGTGCAGTATCAGACCCATTTGCCAAAAACACGTTTGTCGCCATAATAGTCGCCCTGCTGGAAACCTGCCGGAGATGTGGCAATGCACAATAAGAACACCGGGTATCTAACGCTGATTGCGGCTTTCGCGATGCTCGCTATTAATAGTATAGCCATGGGCGAATCGTCTGATCCGCATGCGGCACATCGCAAAATGATGGCTGCGCCCAAAGTTCAGGTAAACCAGCAGAGTTACGAGATACCCGACGTTGAACTGATCGATCATTCCGGCCAATCAGCCAGACTTCGAGAATTGCTGGCGAATGACCAGCCGCTTGCGATCAATTTCATTTTCACGACCTGCACTACTATATGCCCGGTCATGACGGCAACGATGCTGCAGTTACAGAGGAATCTCGCCGGCGACGAAATCAAACCCAACTACATTTCTATTTCGATCGACCCTGATTACGATTCAGCCGAGATAATGAAGGAGTATGCGGAGAATTACGGTGCCGACTGGACCTTCCTCACCGGCGCGCCCGACGATGTGCTTTCCACACTGCAAGCGTTCGACGCGCACCGCGGTAACAAGGTCAACCACTTTGCATTGACCCTTTTTCGCAATACCAACGATAGTGAATGGACCCGCGTAGAAGGACTGACTTCGGCCAAGGAGCTGGCTCGTATCTGGCGAGACACCCTCCTCTAGGGCGACACTTAATAATGCTGCGGTCAGCCATAGCAATACTTGCTCTCGCCATATTTCTCGGCGACGTACAAACTTGTCTCGCAGACGAAAAAACACTGCTGGACGAGGGTCGCCACATATATCGGAGCGCAACCCGCTCCGACGGGACGGCTGTTCCCGCGGTCGTGCAGATGGACGTATCCCTCCCCAGCAGCGCTGCCGCCTGCAGTAATTGTCACCGGCGCAGCGGTTTCGGCATATCCGAAGGCGGCTCACGATCACTTAATGTGACGGCACCCTCAATGTTCGCGCCCACCACGAAGCCCCCACTACGCCCTGCTTATGACGACGCAACACTCGCGCGCGCAATCGTAGCCGGCATCGCCGCCGATGGCCGCGCGCTTGATGTGACCATGCCGCGCTATGAACTCAGTGCCGCCGACGCATCTGCACTCATCACCTACATGCGGAGTCTTGGGGCATCTGCACCTGCCGGCGTGACAGACACCGACATACACATTGCGACGATTGTATCGGCCGATGCCCCGGAACATGAGCGCATGGCCGTGCAAGCGGTCATCCGCCGCTTCGTAGAAATGAAGAATGGCGGATCGCGACGGGAGGCCGAACGAGCGGCGGCCTCAAGCCGGCATCATTACGGCCGCAGCCGACAAATCGCGCATCGCAACTGGAAACTGTTTGAGTGGTCGCTGCACGGACCCGAATCGACCTGGCCGAGGCAGCTGGAAAAGCTCTATGCCCAGACCACACCGTTTGCAGTCGTTTCGGGTACAACCGGGTCCGGGTCGCCGCTGATCGACAAGTTTTGTGAGGACAAGGAATTACCCTGTGTGCTGCCGCTGCGAAATATGCCGCCGACCGGAAAACCAGGATTTTATTCTCTGTATTTTTCACCCGGCGTTGCCCTTGAGGCAGCCGTAACAGCTCAGCACATCGCTGATAGCGGCCTGCCCAAGGATTCGAAAATTCTTGTCATCAACGAAAACAGCGCAAGTGGCCGGGCCGGGCTGGATGCATTGCAATCACAATTGGCAAGCCACGACTATAAAAATATAGGTGTGTATTCCACGCGCCCCAATAAGTCGCCAAGCGCGAGAAAGTGGCGCAAATTATTGAAATCCGAAGATGCCGACATCCTCATTAGCTGGCTACCGGTGTCTTCGATGTCAAATCTCGTCACAGAATCATCTGACTCGTCGCTGCTGCCCGAGCACGTTTATACGACGCAGTCAGTCTCTGGCTGGGCGGAAAATACCGCTCCGAATGACCTGCTGAGAGAGCGGATCCGCCATGTATATCCATATTCACTGCCCCAGGCGGGCTTGACCCAGTTTCCTCGTGAGGATATCTGGCTAAAGCTGCAGGGCCTGTCTGACCTCGACGCTGTCGCTGCCGCAAAAGTATTATTCGCCTGCCGCACGCTAGGTCTCGCACTTGCCGACATTCAGAGCAATTTCTCCCGTGAGTACCTTGTTGAAACCCTGGAACACTCCCTGGACGGCACACAACTCACGTCCCTTTACCCACGGACGACACTTGGCCCCGATCAACGATTCCTCATTCACGGCGCATATGTCGTAAGATTGTCAGGCAACACGGACAGCTTGTATGGCAATCCGGTGTGGATTCAGCCATAGCTTCGGATAAATAGATTATGACAACAAAGACAAGCGCCGCATTGCTCGGCGCGACTTGCGTTCTGCTGTGGCAGACACCAACGTTTGCCGCCGGCGATTCCGACCTGCTGTTCTTCCTCAGCGCCGACGGGCTTGAGCGGCAATCTGTATCACTGCCAGCACTTGATGACGAGGTGTTGACGGTCACTGCAGACATACTTTACAGCTATGAGAACGGCCCCTGGCGAGTTCTTGGCGAGTACTTCCTGACTGACGAGGAGAATGAACTCGAGCGCCTTCAGTTTGGCTATGACTATTCCGCAGACAGCACGATCTGGCTGGGCCGGTTCCACCGACCGTTAAGCGTCTGGAATCACCGTTATCATCATGGTGCTTACCTGCAACCAAGTATTTCAAGACCTGCAATTGAAAGATGGGAGGATCAGGGGGGCGTCCTTCCGGGGCATGTTACTGGCGTCCTGATCGACTCGTTGCAGCCATTGGGCGAAAAAGGCGGGATACGGTATGCAGTATCAGCGGGGTTTGCGCCAGGATTCGCCGATGGTGAGCTGGAGCCGTTCGACATGCTGGATCCGGATGACGGTCCACGGCAACCCGCCGCCAGCATCAACCTCACCTACCTCCCTGACTACGCGGCTGAAACCAGTTTCGGTCTGGTTGCGGGGTATGCCGAAATTGAGTCTGACCCCATGCCTGCATTTGGGCTCGCCACTCCCTTCGAAATCCAGCAATCAACTTTTGGCGTTCACGCTAACTGGGAAGCAGACGACTGGCAGCTGATTTCAGCCGTGTATTACATCGATAACGACGTACGCCCATCCGTTGCGGCAGGTGGCTGGTTTATGGCGGGCTATATTCAGGCCCTGCATCAGCTTAGCGAGAATACGACAACGTACTTACGGCTGGAGAATTCTCGCAACGCAGATTCCGCAGATTACCTGAAGATTTTTCCAGAATTCGTACAGCAACAAGAATTGCTTGGCTTTCGCTACGATTTCGCCAAACGCCAGGCGGTCGCGCTGGAGATCAGCAGGAATGAGATCTCAATGGACAGTTATTCCCAAATCCATCTGCAATGGAGTGCGGTATTTCAGTGAGACGGGGTCTGCAAATACTGGTTCTGACGCTGCTGCTCGCTGGAGCACCGGCCGCGTATGCTGAGCATGCGTTGGTTCTGATCACCAGTGTAGACAGTCCGTTGCAGTCCGTTAGCTCGATCGAACTCAGAAAGCTGTATCTGGGCTTCATCGTTAACGCCGAAACCGGTGAGCAGATTCAGCCGGTCACGAACGATTCCGATTCGAGGGCAAAAGAAATTTTTGTCCAGAACGTCGTCGGCATGTCCGCCCGATCCTACGATCGTCGACTTCTGACCCTTACCCTGCGAACCGGCCGTCACCGGCCAGAGGTGTTCCGCGATACCACTGCACTTCTCGACCGCATTGCCGATGACGCATATTCGATCGCTTTTGTCTGGGAAGAAGATGTCGCCGGTCGCGAAGACATCAGAATTCTGCGTGTGCTGTGGCATCCCTGAACAACACCATTTCCGGGCGTATCACGCTGGCCGTTCTGGCCATTCATGTGGTCCTGCTGCCCGCGCTGTACTTCGGCATGGTCTTCCTAATCAAGCAAAGTAACGAAGAATATTTTCTCAATAATGTTCGGGGCCATGCTCGCTTTCTCGCCGACAGTCTGGAGCGAGTTGGGGACACGGCGACCGACGAGGAAATTACCGAAATTCTCGATAGCGTCGTTCTAAGTGGAGGCGGTGTTTTCGCAGAGCTCAGGGGTGAATCACGTCAAATCCTAAGCTCGCTTGTAAGTGAAGCGGATGCCGAGATGTACCGCGAAGACCACGAGTTTCAAGAGTTTGATGACGGCACGTACTATTTCTCCTTGCCGATAGTGCAGGTAAACGGCTCAACCAATCTGCGGATTGGGTTCGATGAGTCCCCCTACCTCGCCCAGAACGCTGCCGCGTACAAGAATGGTTTCATCATCCTTGCCGGTTACGTTACAGCACTGCTGATCTTGCTACCGCTCGTCGGGCGGCGTGTCGCGCAACCTATAAAAGCATTGCAAGAGGCTTCCCGTGAGATTGCTTCCGGGGCTGTCTCCGGGCACCTGACCGTAAAAACCGACCTCGTGGAGTTCGTAGAACTTTCGCACGATCTTGAGCTGATGAAAGACCGCCTTACCGGCATCAGCGAACAGCTCCAACAAGAAATCACCGATAGGGAAAAAACCGAGGTTCAGCGACTAAGCCTGGAGCAGCAGTTGCGGCATAGCCAACGACTGGAGACCGTCGGCACCATGGCCGGCGGCATTGCTCATGAACTCAATAACATTCTCGTTCCAATTATTCTGTTCACCGAGACTGCGGTGGAAGACCTGCCACCCGACAGCCCGGCACGAGATGACCTGCAAAGGGTAATCGCGGCCGCCACGCGCGCGCGTGGCCTTGTCAGCCAGGTACTCATGTTCAGTCGAAAAATGGGTGACGATGAGCACCTCCCTGTCGATATGGCTGAGATTATTCGTGAATCTGCGGAATTGCTGCGCGCTTCGGTCACTTCCTTCGCGAAACTGGAACTCTTGATAGATGAAGACTGCCCGCCTGTACTGGGCAACGCAGCGCTGATCGGCCAGCTCATTCTGAACCTGTGCAGCAACGCATTTAAGGCACTGAAGAATGGCCAGGGAATCGTCAGCATCCATCTTGCGCTGGTAGCGGTTGAGCCAGAGCTGGCCAGAGCTAGCCCACAGCTGGGCGAGCACTGCGTGTGTGTGACAATTCGTGATGATGGCCAGGGCATGAGCGAGGAAACCCGGAGCAGAATTTTCGAGCCCTTTTTCACTACACGCGGGGTGGGCGAAGGCACTGGCCTGGGACTATCCGTCGTTCATGGCATCATTACCGATATGAACGGCATAATAAATGTTGAGAGTGAGGTAGAATCAGGGTCAGTATTTCGAACATTCCTGCCAGCATCCACGGACGAGGGCAATCAGCCAAGTTGAATTGACATGACGACTATCTTATTGATTGATGACGAAACCGACGTACGTGACTCGGTTGCCAAGGTACTCGGGCGTGAAGGCTACGAAGTGGTCACCGCCGAATCCGCGGAAGTCGGCCTCGCTATGCTTGATGAGCGGCAGTTTGACCTGGTAATTACAGATATCATCATGCCGGACGTCGATGGCGTCCAGGCCATCAAGCTAATTCGCGAGTCGCACCCGGACATGAAGATCGTCGCCATATCCGGTGGTGGAAATTTCGGTCACGCCTCTTATCAGCCACAAGCCATTACGACGACGGCGTTCTTACAGGCCGCCACTGAGGCGGGTGCTGACGGAATTCTGACCAAACCGTTTCTGAGCGCTGATATACTGGATTCGGTCCAAAGGATGCTGCCTGCCCAATAGGCGGCACTAACAAGCAAGTCTTCGGCCCCACTCCTGTGGGCCATCTCTATACTCAATACTCGGTAAATATACGTGATCTCAGCTGCAAATCTGTCGATTCAGTTCGGCGCTAAACCCCTGTTCGAAAATGTCTCCGTCACATTCGGCAATGGCAATCGCTATGGCCTTATAGGAGCGAACGGCAGTGGTAAATCAACCTTGATGAAAATACTGGCCGGCCAGCTAGAGCCCAGTGTGGGCAACGTTTCTGTCGATCCCAATGCCCGCGTCGGCCAACTCTCGCAGGATCAATTTGCTTATGAGGAATATCGCGTCCTTGATGCCGTGATCATGGGCTACGAGAGACTGTGGGAAGTGATGCAAGAGCGCGAGCGCTTGTATTCGCTGCCCCAGATGAGCGATGAGGAAGGCATGCTGGTCGCCGATCTCGAAGTCGAGTTCGCTGAACTGGATGGATATTCTGCTGAATCACGTGCGGGTGAATTGCTTGAGGGTATCGGCATCCCTGTCGAACAACACCATGGTCCGATGAGCGCTGTAGCGCCTGGCTGGAAACTTCGTGTCTTGCTGGCACAGGCGCTGTTTTCGGATCCAGACGTACTGCTGCTCGACGAGCCGACCAACAACCTCGACATCAACACGATTCGCTGGCTGGAAGGATTTCTGGACGCAAGCAAATCCACGATGGTCATGATTTCGCATGATCGCCATTTCCTGAACAGCGTTTGCACACACATGGCAGATCTTGATTACGGCAAGCTGCAAGTGTTCCCGGGTAATTACGATGAGTACATGACAGCAGCGACACAGGCGCGTGAACGAATGTATGCGAACAATGCCAAGAAGAAGGTCAAAATGGCCGAGCTGCAGGCATTCGTCAGCCGCTTTTCTGCCAACGCATCGAAAGCCCGCCAGGCGACATCCCGCGCAAGACAACTTGACAAAATCAAGCTCGAGGACATAAAGCCGTCCAGCCGCGTTAGTCCGTATATTCGCTTCGAGCAGGATAAACCGCTGCGTCGAGTTGTGGTCGAAGCGACGAATATTACCAAGGGTTTCGATGAAGGCCCGCTGTTCGAAAATCTGGACCTAAGCATTGAGGCCGGCACTCGCCTGGCCATCCTCGGGCAAAACGGTATCGGCAAGACAACACTCGCCCGCACCTTGTTGCAGGAGCTGGACACTGATGGTGGTGAGATCAAATGGTCCGAAAATGCCCGCACAGGTGTGTTCGCTCAGGACAACGCGCCCGAGTTCATGGCCGATATGAGTTTGTTTGACTGGATAACCCAGTGGCAGCCCAAAGGTGCCGATGAACAGTTGCTGCGTGCCACCTTGGGACGCATGTTATTTTCAAGAGATGACAGCGAGAAGTCAGTGAAAGTCGTTTCCGGTGGTGAACAGCGCCGCCTGATGTTCGGTAAAATCATATTGCAAAAGCCTAACGTGATCGTCATGGATGAACCGACGAACCACCTGGATATGGAGTCCATCGAGGCGCTTAACCTGGCGTTGGAAAACTACCCCGGCACATTGATTTTCATCAGCCATGATCGCGATTTCGTATCGTCCCTTGCAACTCGCATCATCGATATGACGCCGAACGGCATCGTTGATTTTCGGGGCACCTACGAAGAATACTTGCAATCACAATTCGCAAATGAGAAGTATCGCGTTGCCTGATTCCGCTAAATCGCAGGAGAAGGTCGGCATCTTTGTCGACGTGCAGAATATTTACTACACCTGCCGGCAGGCCTATAACAGCAGTTTTGACTACAACAAGTTTTGGGCAGAGGTGACTCGTGATCGTGAAGTCGTTTGTGCCTATGCTTACGCAACTCATCGCGGCGACAAAAAGCAGCTCCAGTTTCAGAATATTCTGCGTGCAATTGGGTTCACGGTAGAACTGAAGGCGGTATTAAAGCGCCGCGATGGCACCACAAAAGCGGACTGGGATGTCGGCATTGCACTGGATGTGTTTGAGGCCGCACCAAAATGCGACACGATAGTGCTCGCGTCGGGCGACGGCGACTTCGGTATTCTGCTCGATCGCATCAGAGAGCGCTTCAAAACGAAATCTGAGGTTTATGGCGTTCGAGCGCTGACCTCCAATCAGTTGATCGGACCGGCTGGCCGGTTCGTTCCGATCGATGAGAAGCTGTTGCTGAAACCCGGCCCCTGAAAGGCGCAGATCATGCAGACCACGAATTTTCTGAACGAGCTTGAGCAGGTAACAGAATACTGGTCACCGCGCGTAGTCGGCAGGGTGAACGATCAGTTCATCAAGGTCGCAAAACTCAAAGGCACGCTCGCGTGGCACCAGCACGATGACGAAGACGAGTTGTTTTACATTGTTAAAGGTCGACTGGTCATCGAGTATGAAGACTCCCAAGTCGAACTGAACGAGGGTGATATTCACGTCGTTCCCAAAGGGATAATGCATAACCCCGTGGCGGAGGAGGAATGCTGGATCGCGCTGATCGAATCGGTTACGACGAAACACACGGGAGACGTAGTCATCGACAAAACGAGATCAATTGAAGAGCAGCTTGGGGAACGTTAGCCCAAGGCCTGAAGCAACTACAAGGTCAAGGGTGTTGTGTTGACTATACCTGCCATGTCCGGCATGGCACTGTCGCTGGATGTTCGTACCGACATAGAATGGCTTGTCCGCATGGAGAAGGGTGTGAGAAACAAAGCGAACATTGTCAGAGTTTTTGTCCTTATCGTTGGCCTTGCGATGATAGCCAACGGAAGCTGGATGGTCTCGCGAGCGGTCGAGTGGTTTTTCCATATCCCCGTGGATATGCCCGCAACCGGTGAACCGAACGGCCATTTGATTCGTGACGTTGGCTTCGCATACATCGTTTTCGGGTTCGCGCTTAACTGGTGTGCCCTGGAACTGAAAGATCGCCGTCCGGTGTTCCTGATGGTTGCGTTTTTTATGGTCGCTCACGCGCTTGGGCACGCGAGCGAAATATTGGTCGGTTTACTGCCAACATCGCATTGGTTGATCGACTTTCCGCTGGTCTTCTTTCCCGGCCTGGTTCTTGGTGCTTTGGCCATTCCCGGCGTGTGGTCATCGCTGTTGGACAGCAATGGCACGGGCGAGGAAAGATAAAAAGGGATCAATTGAAGAGCAGCTGGGTGCCCGTTCTGCAGACGGCGACCAGAACTGAGGCCGCCGCAACAACATGACCACTAACGGCGTTAGTTTTGGGGCACTGCCGATGGTGTCCTTCTGATTGCTTCCATGTTCCCTTGAGCTACCTCTTGCAAACTTTCCCTCTCGCGCCGAGTCATACATACTTTCGTCGGAATTCGTGAGCCAGTTAATCTCTCCCTTCTGCAGTAGAGAGTGTCGTCATCTGCAGCATCTGCCTTTTCTGCAGCATCTACACTTGTTGCGACCGCATCGTCCGGAGCGCCAGGTGCCGGTGACTCCGAGCCAGTGGTAGTACAAGCCGCTAACCCCAAAAATGCTACAGCCACCAAATATCGTCGAATCATTATTTCACCTACCACTAATATTGATTGTCGGTTAACAGCCCTTAGACCTAAGTATCTATTCAAGAGTTCCCACACATCCGGAATAGGTGTGTAAATGATCTCTTTCCGGCCCACTATTTTCTAACTCGTACTCGGTATTTTCTACCCTTTATGGGTCGATTGGCAAGTTGGTGTAGCGCCTTTTTTGCAGCTTCGTTACGCACCGCCACATAACCCACAGTTTCAAACAAGTCGATCGAGCCAACCGCATCACCGGGTATTCCACCTTGTGCCGTGAGGGCGCCTAACAAGTCTCCGGGTCGCAGTTTATTTTTGCGGCCGCCGCTGATCTGAATTGTTGTCATCAACGGAACCAGTGTTTCGTCGCCACGCTTCGCATCGGGAATACCGCGTTGCTGCAACACTGCGTCTGGCAATGATTTTTCGATTTCCAGCAACCGCCACATCTCGCGCTCCTCGACCAGGCTTACTGCCACGCCCGTTTTGCCAGCACGGCCGGTTCTGCCAATGCGATGCACATACACTTCCGCTTGCGGCGACAGTTCGTAATTGAATACAGCATCGATATCTTTTACGTCGAGACCACGTGCCGCGACGTCAGTCGCGATTAGCACGCTCGCGCTCCGGTTCGAGAATCGCACCAGCACCTGGTTTCTTTGCGCCTGATCCAGATCACCGTGCAACGCAACAGCGACGATGTTCTGTCTTTGCAGGTACTGCGCTACTTCGGCGCAGTCGATTTTGGTATTACAAAACACCAGGTTGAGTGCCCCACCCCACGCTCTCAGCACTCGAACCAGTTCTTCTGTCCGATTCTCTCTTGTAACAGCGCACCACGTCTGCGATATCTGCGCAGGTTGCTCTTCTTCGGTCACATCCACCGTTATTGGGTCGCGTTGCACTCTTGCACTAATGTCGGCGATCGCATCCGGATACGTCGCGCTAAACAAAAGCGTCTGTCGCTTGGCCGGTACGAAGGCAAGAATCGCATCCAGTTCATCCATGAAACCCATGTCCAGCATTCGGTCCGCTTCGTCGAGGACAAAGGTCTGTAAATTGCCAAGATCGATGTTGCCGCTGCGCAGATGCTTGTGCACTCGTCCGGGCGTGCCAACGATGATGTGTGGGCTACGTTTCAAGGATGCGGTTTGCGAACGTAATGGCACTCCTCCACACACGCTCGAAATCTTGATATTGGGAATCGCGCGCGCGAGCCGACGAATTTCCTTCGCGACCTGATCTGCAAGCTCACGCGTCGGACAAAGGACCAGTGCCTGCACGGTGAACGACGTAGCATCCAGCTTGTTTAGCAAACCAAGGCCGAAAGCCGCTGTCTTGCCACTGCCCGTCTTTGCGCGGGCGAGGACATCGTTGCCATCGATCAGCAACGGCAAACTCTGTTCCTGTACCAGTGTCATTTCTGTGTAGCCGAGATCTGCAAGATTGCCGAGCAGTTCTGGTTTCAGGTTGAGGCTACCGAAATCGTCGGAATTGGACATAGGAGTATTATCGATGCCTGGCGTAGATGTCGCGCACCCACTTGAACGAGGGTCGCTGTTCCCATTTCGACAATTCCTCCGCCAATCTTGGCGGATGCTGCAAACGACTGTATACGGGATGTTCCGCAGGCACCACAAGTGGCGCAAGTATGCTTGCTACCGCGATATCGGCGCGGGAAAACTCGCCGCCCACGAGGTAGCTTCTGCCATCCGCCAGTAACTCGTCGATCCAGCACAATTCATCGTCGACGATGACTTCTGATTCCTTGCCCTGCCGGGCCCCGAGGTCCATCCGGGAGATCATTATTTTACGAATCTTGCTCCAGCCGAGACTGATCATCAGTTTCTTTGTCAGCGGAAGATCGCGAGTAAAAATTGGCCGGATCATTGAGGGATCATCGACCAGCGCCTCTGAATAGTAAAACCGCCGAACATGCACGCCGGCAATATCATCGATCCGCTTCTCGACCTGTTCGCAGGCTTCGGCATCCGGCGTTAACGATTTGCCCGATGGCGATTCGTCTTCCGCCCAGGTAACGATATCTGCGGAACCCTGTATCACTCGTTCGTTCAACGAGAGATAAGGTACAGAGCTACGTGGTGCACCGAGCTTTTTCGCGATCTCCATGTGCTCCCCGGGCGCAACGTGGCGGAGTTTGTAATCAACACCAAGGAAATCCAATGCCCAGCGAGCCTTCTCGCAGTAATGTGAGATCGCGAATACGTATAGAACAGGTTTGTTTGAGGTCATAGCTTCGTTACTTATTCTTGTAAACAATACCGCCCTTCATTACGAAGTCGACGTCTTCCATTTCACTGATGTCATCGAGCGGATCACCGTGCACGGCAATAATATCTGCATACATTCCGGGCGCGATTTCACCGACGGAATCTTCCCAACCAAGCAACTCAGCGGTAAGTGATGTCGCAGACATCAATGCCTGTGTTGGCGTCATGCCAAAGCGCACCGCCCGAGCGAACTGCTTGCCATTATCGCCGTGTGGGTAAACGCCGGAGTCCGTTGCGTAAACAACCTTGGCGCCCATCTTCACCGCCAGTGTAAAGCTCTGACGCTGAGTCGTTCCGACCTCGCGCTCCTTGTTGATATTTTCTTCCGGTACGCCGTTCGCCTCACCCATCTCGAGTGTGTACTCGGTGTTGTAGATATCCAACGCAAAGAACGTTCCACGATCGATTCCCATTTGTACCGCTTCGCGATCGAGAAAACTCGCATGCTCGACGGAATCGACACCGGCAACAATTGCTCGCTTAATGCCTTCATTACCGTGTGCGTGTGCGGCGACCTTGCGGCCATGCGTGTGCGACTCATCGACAATCGCCTGCATTTCTTCCAGTGTGTACTGCGTCATACCGACCTTGGTGCCTTTCGAAAATACACCGCCCGTCGCGCAGAATTTGATGAGATCAGAACCATACTTGACGTTCTTTCGAACCTTTGTACGAACCTCCCATGGACCATCTGCAACACCGTCACTGCGCTCTTCGAACGAGGCGTTCAGGGAATTGTTATCACAATGGCCGCCGGTAATGCCAAGGCTTGGGCCGGATACAGCCATTCGCGGACCCGGAATTTCGCCGTCATTTATCGCATTGCGTAGCGCCACATCTGCATAGTCGCTCGCGCCCACATTTCTGATCGTCGTAAAACCGGCCAAGAGCGTCTTTTCCGCGTTGACCACACCGCCGATCGTTGCCCGGTGCGGCGACTGGAAATAGCCGGCGAAAAAGTAATTATCCAGATTGCTTACGATGTGGGTGTGCATATCCATTACGCCCGGGAGTACGAACGACGACGACAAATCTATGACTTGCGCACCCTCCGGAATCTGAGTTCCTGATCCACCGACGGCTGTAATTTTGTCGTGTTCGACAACAATAACCGCGTCTCGTATGACTTTGCCGGTCTGTGAGTCAAACACAGAGCCCGCCTTGATAACGGTAATTTCGTCCGCCATCGCCGCGGCACAAAGGAGCGCTGCAGCGAAACCAGCAGTAATCAATCGTGGTAGATTTCCAAGCATTTATTTCAACCTTTTCTATGCGTTACTTTCTTCGGTTTTCTCTTGCTCTTGTACCCCTTGCTATCCGGCTTGCTGCGTTTCGGTTTCTCGGGCTTGCCATGCTGGGCGATCTTCATCGGCCTGCCACAAACACGAACTTTCTTGAGATCCATTAAGATGTCACGCGGCATGCCGACCGGCAGATCGACAAGGCTATAGTTCTTCTCTATCGAGATGCTGCCAATGTGTTCGCCAGCCAAGCCTGCTTCATTCGCAATGGCACCAACAATATTGCCAGGCTTCACGCCGTGCTCGTGGCCAACGTCGATTCGATATCGCTCCTTGTCCGAATCCGGTTCGGTCGACGTCCTGTCGCGGCGCTTTTTTCCGCGCGGCGATGACGTGTCATCCCTTTGCGGCTTTGGTCGCTCCTTGTCCGGACTCAGTAGTAATGGCTTGTCGCCGATGGACATTTTCGCGAGAGCGGCTGCAATATCCAGCGCCGGCACATCGTGTTCATTACGATACTGTTCGACCAGATTTTGCATGAATGTCATCTCGCCACCCGCAAGCGTGTCACTGATCTTTTGCTTGAAGTCTGCGATGCGTTTGTTATTGACGGTCTCGGTAGTCGGCAATTCAAGCCGCGCAATTTTTTGTCGCGTAGCCCGCTCAATTGCGGCAAGCATGCGTCGTTCACGCGGTGCCACGAAAAGAATAGCCTCGCCCGAGCGACCTGCGCGACCTGTCCGGCCAATACGATGGATATACGCTTCTGTGTCGTACGGAATATCGTAGTTAACAACATGGCTTATGCGGTCGACATCGAGCCCGCGGGCGGCAACATCCGTCGCGACCAGAATATCCAGCGAACCACGTTTCAGTCTTTCCACCGTTTGCTCGCGATGCGCTTGTGCCATGTCACCATTCATTGCGGCGGCGGCGTAGCCCCTGGCTTCGAGTTTTTCCGCGAGCTCGGTAGTTGCCGTCTTGGTACGAACGAACATCAGAATCGCATCGAAGGTCTCGACCTCGAGTATTCGAGTCAAAGCATCGAGTTTGTGAAATCCGCTAACCTGCCAGTAGCGCTGCCGAATCGTTTCGGCCGTCGCGGTTTTGGCTTTGATCGAAACTTCCTGCGGCTTATTCAGATGCCGCCGCGCTATGCGTTCGACCTCTTTTGGCATCGTCGCCGAGAACAATGCCATCTGACGATCTTTCGGCGTCTGGTCCAGAATCCATTCGACCTCGTCGATGAACCCCATCCGCAGCATCTCGTCAGCTTCGTCGAGAACCATCGCCTGCAAACCGCCAAGCTTCAGCGTGCCTTTGCGCATATGGTCCATAACCCGCCCCGGTGTTCCGACCACGACTTGTACGCCCCGCTTCAACTGGCGAATCTGTCCCGAGTACTCCTGCCCGCCGTAGATCGGGAGAACATGAAATCCCTTTATGTGGTGTGCATAGCGTTGATAGGCCTCTGCCACCTGGATCGCGAGTTCACGAGTCGGCGTGAGCGTCATTATCTGGACATTTTTATCCTGCATATCGAGTCGCGAAAGCAGCGGCAGCGCGAACGCGGCTGTCTTGCCTGTGCCGGTAGGCGCATGACCGAGCAGGTCCAGCCCTTCCAACAGCTGTGGAATCGCCTGCGCCTGAATCGGCGAGGGTGTTTCGTAGCCGATCTCGTCCAGTGCGGTCAGTAACGGCTCGGCGATCTTCAGGTCGCGAAACGTTGTAATCGCGGGCGTGGACTTGGTCATTCGGGGTTCCAGATTTGGGGCAGCAGGGAACTTTAGCACTATTTGCCGAGCAGGGAGCCTATAGCTCCTTTTGGACCATACGTTCTGCGATGTGTAAGGTTCGGCAATAAGCACCTTCGAAATCCGGAAGACCATGAGCACAATAGCAACGTTCGACGGCGCACCTCCTGCGGGCACGATTAATCTCGGTATCGGCCAGCCATCTCCCGACTTGTTGCCCGTTGATCTGGTACGAGAGGCCAGTGAGTCATTTTTTGACACCGCTCAAGCGCTGGAACTTAACTACGGTGTTGCCGAGGGCGACGCACGATTTCTGCAGTCGCTCGCAGGTTTTCTAACGGAGGGCTACGGCGCTACGGCTTCGGCGGACGAACTGTTCGAGACGGCCGGTAACTCCCAGGCCCTCGACCTGGTGTCGAATGTATTCGCGAATCCCGGCGATACCGTTTTTGTTGAGGAGCCGAGTTACTTTTTGGCGTTTCAGATATTCCGCGACCATGGCCTGAATATCGTTGGCATACCGGTCGATGATGATGGTCTTTGTGTGGAATCATTGCGAGAGGAACTGCGAGCGCACGAACCGGCTTTCCTGTACACGATTCCGAGTTTCCACAACCCCGGCGGACAGAGCACCAGCGCGGCGCGACGCCAGCAAGTCGTGGAGTTGGCGGAACAGCACGACTTCCTGATCGTTGCGGATGAGGTATATCAACTACTCTATTATGGTGCTCCGCCGCCGCCAGCCTACGGCACCATGACCGCGAGCGAGCGGGTCGTTTCTCTGGGTTCGTTTTCGAAAATACTGGCACCGGCAATGCGGCTGGGCTGGATACAAACATCGAGAGCCCTGCGAGACCAGTTAAAGGGTAGCGGTTTTATCAACAGTGGCGGCAGCGTCAACCACCTTAGCTCCCATATTGTCCGGCAAACGATCCACAGCGGTTCACTGGCTTCGCATGTTGAAAAACTTCGCGACGCGTATCGACTTCGGGTTGCGGCTATGGACGATGCACTGCACGAAAACTTTCGTGACATCGCAAAATGGACGAGGCCTGAAGGCGGTTATTTTTTCTGGCTACGATTTGAAGAATCTCTCGACACCACGCCAATACGGGAGTCTGCGCGAGGCGCTGCAACGGGCTTTCAGGCTGGTTCGGTATTTTCGAGTAAGGGCCAACTTAAGAACTACCTGCGGCTCAGTTTCGCGCATTACAGTGAAGACGATATTCGCGAGGGTATCGCAAGGATACGGGCGCTTTTTTGACATGAATGCTGAGACGTAATCCTGTAATATCGAAAAAAATAAGAAGAAATACAAATCATCGATATTGTTGGTTTTCCATGATCAACAAGGGGGTTAATGTGCTCAATATCAGAATCTGGCCCGCAACGCGTTTGCTGCCGGCGGTTATGACCATCGGTCTGTGCGCTTGCTCGCCTGCCACCACTGACAGCCCGGCCGAGTCTGCGACAGCGTCGGCAGCACCAGCTGCGCCGCGATACATCTCCAGCAAGCTTGTCAGCACAGACTGCGGTGTAGCGATGACGGCCCCTCCTCCTCCCGGGTTCGCAGATGTTCCCAATGAAGAAATCGCCGAGATGCCAGAGATGCTGGCCAAATGGCAGGCTGTTGGTGCCGGGAGGCCGGTAGCAGAAACCGATGCCGAACGCGTATCGCCCGGCTATGTGTTGATTGAGCCTGGCTATCGAAAACCCAAATACCTCATCAATAACGATAAAGAGGTCGTCGCGTCGTTCGAGCATGACTACTTCGGATTCACTCAGCTGCAAACCGACGGCAGTCGCCTGTCATCGAGCAACATCTACTCAGACGTTTTCCAGGATGGCGGTGGTAATCGCGGCTGTCTTGAAGAATACGCGGCCGATGGATCGCTGACCTGGCGGCTACGACTCGAGACCGACGACTATATTCACCATCACGACGCCGTAAGACTGCCTAACGGCAATGTGCTCGCGCTGGTGTGGGAAAATATTTCGGTTAAGCAAGCGATAGCGCTTGGCCGCAATCCGGAACATGTCGCTGAAAATGGCAACTTCTGGTTCGATGGCATTATCGAAGTCAATCCTATGACGGCCGAGATCGTATGGGAATGGAGTCTGCGCAATCACATCGTGCAGGACTTCGATGCCGGCAAGCCGAATCACGGAGTGATTCCTGATAACCCGGGCAAGCTCGATCTCAACGTTGTGCGTCTTGGTAGAGACGGTACTGTCGGTGATGACTGGACGCATGCGAATGCGCTCGACTATAACGCCGACCTTGACCAGATTATTTTTTCTTCGAATTATCTGAGTGAAGTGTATGTGATCGATCACAGCACGACTTCTTTCGAGGCCCAGGGCAGCGCCGGAGATTTTCTCTACCGTTGGGGTAATCCGGAAAACTACGACCGTGGCACGGCCGAAGACCGGCAGCTTTTCAATCAACATGATGTGCAATGGATCAAAACGGGCCTGCCCGGCGCCGGAAACGTGATGATCTTCAATAACGGCGATGGCAAATTGCGCCCGCACAGTAGCGTTGTTGAATTTTCAACACCACTGAATGAAGACGGCACCTACACACTCGATGGTGAGGCCGCGTACGGCCCGGTCGATCTCGCCTGGGAGTACGCGCCAACGGGTGAAGATATTTTCTTTTCCTGGTTCATTTCGGGAACGCAACGCCTGGCCAACGGCAACACACTGGTCGATCACGGCGCGAAAGCTCGTGTTCGCGAGGTCACACCTGAAGGTGACATCGTCTGGGAGTATGCCTATGACGACGGTGCAGAAGGCCCGCATATGCTTTTTCGTGCGAATCGCTACCCGGCTGACCATCCTGCCGTCACGGCGATCATCAATCAGTGACATTGTAGAGAGAAATCCGGATACTGCGCGGCCCTGTCCACCGCGAATAATCCATCATGTTTCGAAATGTACGTTATTACCGCCTAGACGGTAGCTGGCCCGAGAGTGAAGAAGCGTTATCAAAAAGCCTGGAGAGTGCGGGCTTTGAACCTTGCGGTCCGCTCACCGAACGCAGCTCCGGCTGGGTGCCGGTCGATCCTGATAACAGTGAGTTGCTTGGCCGCCGCTTGAATGGCGCCGACCTTCTGAGACTGCGCAGCCAGTCCCGCGTATTGCCGCCATCTGTTATTAACGAAGAACTCGAAGCGCGCATCGAGGAATTTCGGCAGCGCATGCAGGAAGCGCCAAGCCCGAGTGAAAAGCGTCGCCTTAAGGCCGAAGCACGTGACGAACTAATGCCCAAGGCTATGCTGAAGTCAGACAGGATTTGGGCCTACGTTGACCTGAAAGAAAAGGTGATCGGCATCGATGCCTTGCAGGACTCTGCAGCGGAGCGAGTGCTGCGGCGACTACAGGCTGCGATTGACGGCCTTAACATACGCCCATTGCAGTTTATGAAACCCGTCGAGGAATTTCTAAGCGGCATATTTTTCGACGACGCGCCCAGGCAATTTACCGTCGGCCGTGAATGCCGCATGCAGGACCTGGCTGATGCCGGTTCTATCGTTCGCTGGACTGATTTCGACCTCAGCGACCAGACGATTCGTAATCATGTGGCGAACGGAATGCGGTTGACCCACCTCGCCATCGAGTATGATCACGTTATGAGCTGCGTACTCAATGAAAACGGTGTGATTTCCAAGCTCCGCTTCCTCGGTATGGATGATGATGGGGAGGATCACACAGATCCTCTCGCCAGGCAGGATGCCGAGTTCGTGTTGGTCACCGGCACGCTTCGAAACCTATTAAACGACCTCAAGAAACAGCTCGGTGGTTTTGCCTGATATGCCGCAGTTGCGTCCCGACCTTATTGCCATTCTGGCGATCTTCGTCTTCTTCGCACTGGCGGAATTCTTTCGAACCGACTTGTTTCACAAGCCGCGGCAGCGCCGCAAAGATGCCATCGTTGAAATTGTCGGTACTTCAACGTTGTTGCTCCTGACGCAGCCGCTGATTTTGTTTGCCGCAGCGATGCTCGCGGCGTTTATCGCGCCTGATGCGCGCGATAGCCTCGCGGGCATTCCGATTCTGGCCCAGGTCGGTTTGTTGCTGGTATTTGATGACATGACACAATACTGGTGGCACCGCTTTTCACACTCGGTAAAGTGGCTCTATCATTTGCACCGCCCTCATCACGACGCGGAATACATGAGTATTCGCATCGTCTATCGCAATAACATCTTTTATTACTTCCTGATGCCGGGCATCTGGTTTTCCGGCGTGTTGATCTACCTGGGTCTCGGCACCGTGTATGCCTTCTACATCGTCATAAAACTGCTTGTGATTTGTGGCGCCCACTCCGATGTGCGCTGGGACAAACCTCTGTACAAAATCAAGGCCTTGTCACCTGTGATGTGGCTCGTCGAAAGAACGATCTCCACACCGTCAACACATTGGGCTCACCACGGCAAACACAAAGATGATGGCGTGACCCATTACAAAGGTAATTTCGGCAACCTGCTGTTTTTCTGGGATGTACTATTTGGCACTGCCAAGATTACGCGACGCTATCCGGAGTTGATCGGCGTCGAGAACCTTGAGCCAGTTAGTGCACAACGACAACTTTTGTGGCCACTGGTGCGTGACTGAAGTTCGAATTCTAATTATCGGCGGTGCCTCGCTCGATACGCTTGATGGCGCAGACCACCTGCTCGCCGGTGGTGCCGGTTTGTACACGGCGATGGCATCGCATCGCAGTGGCGCAGCGGTTACCTTGTACGCGCCGCGCCCCGACCCCATGCCTCCTGCTCTTCAATATGTTGCCGATAGTCTCGAATGGCTGGGTCCGACAGTAACTGCTGAAGATCTTCCTCATTTTGAAATAGCATATGAAGATAGCCGCACGACCTACGTCCAGGCCTCATTTGGCGCGGAGGAATCACTCTCTCCCGAGAAATTGCCCAGCGACCTTTCAGTATTTGACTGCGTTCACCTCATACCACTCGGCAATCTTCGGCAGCAGCACGCTTTCATGATCGCCTGCCGGGAAAGAGGCGCGCGACGTATCTCGGCGGGTACTGCACTACATCTCATTGATAAATGGCCCGACGATGCCGCTGCGGTCCTGGATGGGTCGGACCTGTTTTTCATGAACGAAGAGGAGGCGGTGCGCCTGTTCGATTCGATGGAAAACGTACGTTCCAGAGCCGGTCAAACACTGTTTATTACCCGGGGAAGCCAGGGCGCAACTGTCATTCAGGGCGATAGCGCCACGCAACTGCCAGGTATCGCAGCGATCGTTGTAGACCCTACGGGTGCCGGAGACACCTTTTGCGGCGCAACGCTCGTCGGCCTGGCGCATGGCGCGCACCCGGTTATGGCTGCAAGCCAGGCAATGCCGCTCGCCGCAGAATCGATCGAGGCAGTCGGGCCCGCCGCGCTAATGATGTCATCGGCCCTGCCTCCGCAACCGCCAGACGACCGCGTGCAGACAAACCGCCTGAATGTAAACAGCGTTGCGAAACTGATCTCGGGCATCACGGACATAATGCCGTTCATGTTCACAGGTCCTGACTTGCCGACACCTGGGCACCCAGCAGCACTCGATTACTTTTTTGCATCGACGTTGCAGCAATTCGGTTTCTGGACAGAGGCTGACGGACGATACGAACGTCCGTTGATCGCATCACTCGACGGGGAAGAGCGCAAAGGTGCGTTTTATCTATTCCGCGCCTGGCTTCGGTGGCTGGAAAAAGATCCGCATAAACTTACACCGGCCGGTCAGGCAGAACTAGGCAAGGCCGACATGCTTGCAGTACTGCGCTCCGATGACGGCAGCGACCCTATGCCAGCGATTGACCTGCATCTGGAGCTCGCGCGTCAATATGGTCGTGACATGTTGGCTCTTGATCTGACGCCGCAATCGATTATGGAGCAGGTCAACGCATCCGCTACCCCACTACGTGCACTCTTCGGTCTGCTCGATAAAATTGGTGGCTTCAAGGAGGACCCACTGCGCAAGAAGTCGGGACTGCTGGCGATGATATTGCAACAGCGTCCCGAAGCCTTCATGAGCAATGACGACGCGGGAGTGCCACCCGTGGTTGACTACCACGTGATGCGCTCTTGCCTCCGAATGGGGTTGATCGATGTGAGGGATAAGGGGCTTGCAGCAAAGCTTACGCGACGAGAATTGCTGTCCCGAAGTGAAGAATGGGCAGTGCGGGCCGCGGCTCACGATGCCGTACGACAGGTCGTCGACCAGTCCGGCAAGAGTATGGGCGCAGTGGACTGGTTCTTTTTTCAGGCGCGCAAGCGCTGTCCCGAAATGAGCGAACCGCAGTGTCAGGAGTGTGCTGTAGACACTGCCTGCGCACACCGCAAGGAACTCTTCCAGCCTGTGCGCAGGACGACTTATTACTGAGATCGTCAGGCCGCTATGACAAAGTGTGCTCGATTGGTAATGTATGGCGACCCCCTCCGGTCTAGGTACTCATGACAGCGAAGCAGCGGCCTTACCAATACTACGATTCCACTATTTCAATATGCAGTACGTGCTTGCAGCGCGTTGACGCGAAGATTGTCTTTCAGGATGGCTGCGTGTGGATGCTGAAGCGATGCCCGCAACACGGCGCCGAGCGTGTATTGATGGCAGACGATATCGCCTATTACAAGCTGGCCAGAGAAACATTCATCAAGACACCCGAGCAGGTCATCGCGCCCAATACACCGGCGCGGTACGGTTGCCCTTATGACTGCGGCATATGCCCGGACCACGAGCAACACGGCTGCACCTTACTTATCGAGGTTACGGACAACTGTAATTTGCGCTGCCCAACCTGCTACGCGGGCAGCGGGCCGGAACGGCAAAACCACCGAAGTCTGGAACAGATCGAGCGCATGCTGGATCGAGCCGTGGCAAACGAAGGCGAGCCTTCCATCATCCAGATATCGGGCGGTGAGCCCACCGTTCACCCACAATTTTTCGAAATTCTGGAACTGGTACGACAGCGACCTGTTGGGCACCTCCTGGTGAATACTAATGGAATACGCATCGCGAACGAGCCTGGATTTGCCGAGCGCCTCGCCGAATTCAAACCTGGTCTGGAAATCTATCTGCAATTCGATTCGTTTCGTCCCGAGGTGTTGAAAGCACTGCGAGCTTCGGACCTTAGAAACACACATACACGCGCTCTGGAGCGACTCAATGAAGTCGATATCCACACAACGCTGGTCGCCACGATTCGACTCGGACTGAACGATGATGAAATGGGCGAAATTATTGACTACGGGACGCAGCAGCCGTGTGTGCGTGGCGTTACCTTTCAACCCGTGCAGGCGGCCGGTCGTCTTGAAGGTTATGAATCCGGTTACGACAGCAATCGCGACCGGCTCACGTTGACAGAAATTCGCCGCAGAATACTGGAGCAATGCCCGGTCCTGGCGCCAGAGGATCTCATACCGGTGCCGTGCCACCCGGACCACCTTGCAATGGCCTATGCACTCAAACTGGAATCGGGTCTGGTTCCACTTACCGGTCTTGTAGATCCCGAGTTCCTGATCAATAGCGGCAGAGCAACTATCACTTATGAGAAAGAACCCGCAATTCGCGAGCATTTTCTTAATCTATTCTCAACGCATCATTCTGTCGATTCGCAAACAGATGCGATGAGTGATTTTCTCGGCAAGCTTGACCGCGCTCCACCGCAACAACTGGGCTACGAAAACATTTTCCGAATCCTGATCGTCGAATTCATAGACGCACAGGGTTTCGACCTGCGTTCAATTCGCAAGACGTGTGTACACATCGTGCACCCCGACGGCGAAAGGGTTATCCCGTTCGACACCTACAATCTGCTGTATCGCGACGGCCTGGAAAAACAGTTTCTTGAACCGCTCCGGAAACGAGAATTTACTCCCCTTACAGGACCCATCTCCCTCGCCCGATATGGGAAACCCGAGAACAAAGTAACGTGAGCGCAGCCCGCCGAAATCTTGCGAGCTGTTGTGTTCAGCTTTACGAGCTACCAATCGTCGAACATCTATTAGGTCAGAGCTTTCACCCCGGTGGCGTCAAACTAACTCGACAGCTCGCGAGCTCGACCCTTGTCTCACCGCAGTCCGATGTCCTTGATGTTGCCTGTGGCAATGGCAACTCAGCCAGAATTGTTGCCGCCGATTTTGGTGCAAATGTGACCGGCTGTGATTATTCGGCAGTCAATCTGGAACACGCGAGGATATCCTCGCGAGAATCCGGACTGGCTGAAAAAACAAAGTTCGTAAGGGCAAGCGCAGAGCAACTACCGTTCGCGGCGGAATCCTTTGATGCAACACTGTGTGAATGCAGCCTGTGTCTTTTCGAGAATATGGATTCCGCGTTGCAGCAACTTCACCGCGTTTTGAATCCAGGTGGCCGTATCGGCATTTCCGATTTCTTTCTTAGTGCTCCGGTACCGAAGAGCCTTGACGGATTACTGGGAAGAGTTCTTTGCGTCGCGAACGCGCCATCGGTGGAAGCTTATCGAGAAGCATTATCGCAGGCGGGATTTGACTTCGTTCGGATTCGAATAGTGAACTGGACTCTGGCCGACATGATCAAGCGCATCCGCCAACGAATGAAAGTTCTGACGACAGCGAAGGCCGAACTCAACTCAGCACTACCGGCCGACTTCGGCGATCCTGCCCTGGTGCTGGCCGATCTTGAAAAGTTCATTGCCAGCGGCGGAGCTGGCTATCTTATGGCGACTGCCCGTAAGTTCTGATTCGTGGCGGCACTAAATATACTGTGATCCCTCAGGCGTAAAGTTCCTTTGCCATCATTTCACGCATTTCCACTTTGCGAATTTTTCCTGTCACCGTCATGGGGTACTCGGTGACAAAACGCACGTAACGCGGGATCTTGAAATGCGAGATTTGACCGCGGCAAAATGTTCGTACATCGTCCTCGGTCATGGCCTCGCCGTTCTTGAGCTGAATCCAGGCACACACTTCTTCGCCCATGCGCTCATCCTCGACGCCGAATACCTGCACCTCGCTTATATTCGGGTGGGTATACAAATATTCCTCGATCTCGCGGGGGTAAATATTCTCACCACCGCGAATGACCATGTCCTTGATACGACCTGTGATACGTACGTAGCCGTGCTCGTTCATAGTGCCGAGGTCCCCCGAATGCAGCCAGCCATCAACGATAGTTTCGGCTGTTTTCTCCGCGTCATTCCAGTAACCCTTCATAACTGAATAGCCGCGCGTGCATATCTCGCCCTGTTCGCAGATAGGAACAACGCGATCATTTTCATCAACTATCTTGACTTCGATGTAGGGTATCGGGCGACCGACCGTCTGCGTACGATTCTCAAATGAATCGTTCGGCAGGGTCATGTGATTGATGGGGCTGAGTTCCGTTTGGCCATAGCCGATAAGAACGTTGTCCATGTGCATGTCACCGATAATCCTGGTCATCAGCTCTTCCGGACAGGGAGCGCCGGCAATGACACCTGTGCGTAAACTGGACACGTCGAAGTCACTGAACTGAGGGTGGTCCAGTTCGTTAACGAACATCGTCGGTACGCCATGCAATGCTGTACAGCGTTCATCCTGCACTGCCTTCAGCGTCGATATCGGATCGTATGCGGCGTTAGGAAAGACCATCGTTGCGCCGCTCGAAACGCAGGCAAGTGCGCCCAGCACCATGCCAAAACAATGATAGAGAGGCACCGGTATGCAAAGAGAATCGTCTGATGTAAACGCCATGCCCTGTGCCGTTGTCATGGCGTTATTAAGAATATTCACGTGACTGAGCGTCGCGCCCTTCGGGCTTCCGGTCGTGCCGCTCGTGAACTGAATATTGATCGCGTCATCGGGCCGTAACTCGGCTTGTAGCTCGGCGAGGCGCTGTCGCTCACTGTCACCGCCCAATTCGCCAACGGCATCGAAATTAAACATCCCTGGCGACTGTTGATCGCCCATACGAATGACGGTTGTCAGATGCGGCAGCTTCTCGGCTCGAAGCTGCCCGGGCTCATTGTCGGCCATTTCGGGAGCGAGCGTATTCAGCATCGCCAGGTACTCGCTGCTCTTGAATTTCTCGGCAGCGACGATGGCCTTGCACTCGACCTTGTTCAGGACGTATTCCAACTCGAATAGCCGATATGCGGGATTGACGCAAACCATGATGGCGCCAATCTTTGCAGTGGCGAACTGAGTGAGCACCCATTCGTAACTATTTGGGCCCCAGATGCCGACCCGGTCCCCAGGCTCAATACCGAGCGCGATCAGGCCCGCCGCGAAATTATCTACATGCGTCTTGAGTTCGCCATAGGTCCAGCGGACGTCCTGATGACACACGACCAGCGCCGGGTTAACCGAATTTTTCTTTGCGACCCTGTCGAAGCAGTGTCCGATCGTTTCGTACAATAATTGACCGCTACCTTCACCCGTCATGTAGCTCTGCGCTAATGCCTGCATTTTTTTCGCCTTATCCGGTCGCCGCACTCGAAACGCGACCAGCGGTCTCTTCTTGTTAGTTACGTGGGCGGATCATAAAGGGATGAGAGATCAGAAGTCTATTGGGGTTTGTTACAGATTGACACTGCCGCCGTTCTCGTTCAGATACTCATCTGCATACCCGGCTTCTTTAACGGGTGGATCGCGGTCCGGACGCAACGATCGACGACAAATGGCCGAAACCTCAGATACTTGAGGCCATCAATTTATTGTGGTCAAATCCTCGGACAATTGAGGAAATGGACAGTGGATAACAGCACTAAGTCGGCACTTCTTGAGGCCAATCATCAACAGATCCTGGATGCCGCGGGAGAGGGTATTTACGGCCTGGACTGCGATGGCAATATCACTTTCAGCAATGCCGCCGCGACCGAGATTCTTGGCTGGCACATCGACGATGTCCGCGGCAAGCGAGCGCACGACCTGCACCATCATTCACACGCGGACGGATCGCCGTATCCGCCAGATGATTGCCTGATTTACGCGGCTTTGAATGATGGCCAGGTACACCGAGTTGACAACGAAGTGTTCTGGCACGTTGATGGCTCACCGGTCGCGGTTGAATATGTCAGCACACCGATTATGAAAGACGGCAAACCGGACGGCGTAGTGGTGGTTTTTCGTGACATATCCGTACGTCTGGAGGCCGAGCGCCAGCGTGAAAAAACCTTTGATGAGCTCAAGAAGCTGCAGGTTGCTCATCAACTGATTCTGGATGCGGCCGGCGAGGGAATTTACGGCCTCGATGCCGACGGCAACACGACTTTCGGCAACGCTGCGACCAGGGACATACTGGGCTGGCAGGTTGACAACGTTCTCGGCCAGAAAGCGCACGAAGTACATCACCATTCGCACGCGGACGGATCGTCCTACCCGCGCACGGAGTGCCCGATTTACGCCGCACTAACTGACGGCGAGATCCATCGAGTCGATGATGAAGTATTCTGGCACGACAACGGCACGGCAGTTCCCGTCGAGTACACGAGCACACCGATAATGAACGATGGAAAGCCTGACGGTGCTGTCATCGTGTTTCGTGATATTTCGCAACGAAAGGAAATCGAACGGCAACGTGAACTGGCATACGAGGAAGTGAAAGCATTAACAGAGCAGTTGGAGCAGGAGCGCGACTACCTGCGTGAAGAGATCAATGTTGCTGTAAATTTCGGCGAGATCATTGGTGAAAGCCAGGCACTGAGACGAACGCTGACGCAGATTGAAGCCGTCGCCAACACGCCCGCCAGCGTTTTGATAAATGGCGAATCAGGTGTTGGCAAGGAAATGATTGCGCGTGCAATCCACACGAGAAGTAAGCGGGAAGACAAACCACTGGTAAAGGTCAACTGCGCGTCTATACCGAAGGATTTGTTCGAGAGCGAATTCTTTGGTCATGTTCGCGGTGCCTTCACCGGCGCACATCAGGATCGCGTTGGACGTCTGCAACTAGCAGACGGCGGCACCTTATTCCTTGATGAAATTGGCGAGATTCCAATGTCGCAACAGGGAAAACTGTTGCGTGCGCTCCAGGAGGGCGAGTTCGAACGCGTCGGCGATGATAAAACCACTAAAGTGGACGTACGTATTGTCGCCGCGACGAATCGCGATCTTATGGACGAAATCAGGGAGGGTCGATTTCGCGAAGACCTCTTCTACCGTCTGAGTGTATTTCCAGTAGAGGTTCCACCTTTACGTGATCGCCTCGATGACATTGGCCCTCTTGCGCTGCATTTCCTGCAATGCATAGCTCGAGAACTCGGTCGTGAACCGCTGCGCCTGACACAACAACACTTGTCTGCTTTGAAGAAACAGCCCTGGCCTGGGAATATCCGCGAGCTTCGAAACGTCTTGGAGCGTGCGATAATTTCTTCCACGGATGGGCGGCTCAGGCTGGATCTTGCACTTTCGAATGCCGCACCGGTGAAATTAACAGACGCTGCCGCAAATAGTGAGTCCACAGAGTTTCTGACCATCGCCGAACTCAAGGAGTTTGAGAAGGCGAACCTTGTCGCGGCGCTTCGGCATGCAAACTGGAAAGTCTGGGGCGATAACGGTGCTGCGGATTTGTTGGGCATGAAGCCGTCAACGCTTTCATACCAGATGAACATGTTTGGTATTAACAAGGAAGCTTAGCGATGGGCTACCCGTTGCTCGCAACAAGAGGTGTTCCAAAGTGGATGTTGCAACGATATCTGTGTCACGACTCGCGCTGGCATTTATTCCGGTAGCGATCGTAGTGATTCTTATGTGGCGCTGGCACCTGGGTCTCGGCCGCTCGTTTCACGCGATAGCACGCATGCTATTGCAGTTAACGTTGATCGGTTACGTGCTGGTTTATATCTTCCAGGCAGAATCGGGACTCATCATTTGCGGCGTACTCGCGGTGATGCTGCTTGCCGCTAGCTGGGTCGCACTCAACACTGTAGATTTGCGAAAGTCGTCATTATTTCCAGCATCCCTGGCTTCTGTCTCACTTGGCGGCGGGACGACATTACTACTTATCACACAGGGTGTGCTGCAACTGGACCCCTGGTATCACCCCAGTTACATGATTCCGCTAGCCGGCATGATTTTCGCTGCCAGCATGACCAACATCAGCCTGGCGCTGGAACGCTTGCACGCCGAACTCAATAATGGACTTACATTTTCGCGCGCCAGGGATATCGCCTTTCGGACCTCAATGATTCCGGTCATCAATTCATTCTTCGCCGTCGGGCTAATTTCTCTGCCCGGCATGATGACGGGCCAAATCCTGTCCGGTGTCTCACCGCTTGTCGCGGTTCGTTATCAGATCATGGTGATGTGCATGATCTTTGGCGCTGCAGGACTTTCCACCGTGTGTTTCTTGACGATGATTCGCAAAACGGAGAACGTCTGAGTCTCTCTATTTGGCAGCTGCGATCTGCGCCATCAACTCAGCCATGGCCTTCTCGTGGTCCGCAACGACAAGTCTGGTTGAATCACGCTCATCCATCACCGCTATGTGTGCCGCAAGGCCGGGTACCTCTGCCCGGATATCCCAATCATAGGTTCGCTTGAGTACCGGACTCGCCAGGCGAAACGAGTGGTATACGAAAATATCGGCGCTACCAAAATCACTGCCCATCACATAGGGGCCAAAACTGGCAAGCTGCGCAAACGCTCGCAGGCCCTTCTCTACCTGGGGTCGAACTTCGGCGTAGGCTTCCTCGGAACGTTCGCGACCAAAGAATGCGGCCCCGAGATGTCGCCGTGCCGCGATTTCTATATACAGCTCCGTGACGCGCATAATCTCTCTGGCCTTTGCTCTTTTGAATACCTGGGAGGGATACATTGGTGGATCAGGCTGAAGCTCATCCAGGTAATCGAGAATCGCCGACGTCTCGCTGAGAAAACCTTCTGGCGTTTCCAGACAAGGAACCTTGCCCATCGGACTCATGGCAAGATAATTTTCTTCCTGGCTCGGGCGAGCATCCAATTGCTCAAACTCTATGCCCTTTTCAATGAGACAATGTTTGACCATGTTGGCGTAGTTACTGACTGCGAATCCGTGAAGTTTGAACATTGATTGCTACCTCGATGTAGCCGATAGTCGACAGGCCGCTGGCCCGCTAATGTAACTCTAGTATGCATATCCGGGCTGTATCTTTCAAAGAGTATCCGGGATAACACCAAATGACCAAGCAACAGCTGACGGCCGAGCGATTTCTGGCATTGCATCAGACATCAGCGGCCCTTGTTCTTCCGAACGCCTGGGATGTCTCCAGCATGATGATTTTCGCGCTGGAAGGATTCCAGGCGATTGGTACGACCAGTGCCGGCATTGCCGCAACACTTGGCTATGCAGACGGCCAGAAAATGACGCTGGAAGAGAATTTATCGGTCGTCAAAAACATCGTGAGGAACACCGACCTGCCGGTCAGTGCAGACATAGAGTCTGGCTATGCCACGTCTGTTGCAGGCGTTATCCGATCCGTACAGGCGGTTCTCGATTCGGGTGCCGTCGGAATTAATCTGGAGGACAGTACGGGCAGTGCCGAGTCCCCACTCATTGACACGACCGAGCAACGGGAAAAAATTAGAGCCATTCGTGAGATGAGTGACTCGCGGTGCATACACCTGGTCATCAACGCTCGCACGGATGCCTTTATGCTTGGAAGCAAGAATTCAGTCCGTCTTCAGTCGGCGATTGATCGCGGTAACGCCTATCGAGAGGCGGGAGCAGATTGCATTTTCGTACCGGATGTTGGCGACCTCGACAAAAATACAATTCACACTTTGGTCAACGAGATAGATGCGCCCGTGAACATTATTGCGGGGGAAAATACGCCGCCAATAGCAGAGCTTGAGAATATCGGCGTTGCACGGGTTAGCGTCGGGCCAAGACCGATGCGGGCTGTGCTGAGCCTGCTCAGGAAGATCGCAAGAGAGCTTGCTGAAACCGGAACCTATGAGCTGATGTCGGAATCCACGATCTCGTATAGTGAAGTCAATGATTGGTTCTCAGGGACGCGGCGAGATGAGGTAAAGTAAGGCTCGTGGACGATTCTGACTCAAGAGCGCTCTTTTTGGTCGCGTTAGCTGCCGGACTGGCCGGCGCGCTTTGGTACTTTTGGGACGACCTGCTCGCTCTGCCTGAAGAGCCGATCATCGCGCAACCCGAGCTCATCGTTGAAGAAGTCCCCACCGAGACCGGGCCACTGCATCCGATAGAACCATCGGTATCAACGTCTCCTGAGCGCAACCTGGTTCCACTACCACCACTTGACGATAGCGATAGTTACTTCCTGCTCTCCCTAATCGAAATCTTCGGCCCCGACGTTGGTCACGTACTCGTAAGCGAGGCACTGATCGATAACTTCGTGGCCACTATCGACAACCTGACTCGCAGCCACGTAGCCGAAAAAATTCGCCCGGTGGGCAGGCTCACGAAATCATTTGTTGCCGACATTGCTGACAGCAAAGGGGCTTACTACCTGAACCCCGAGAGCTACGAACGATTTAATCTACTCGTCAGCCTTGTAGTAACGGCCGACCCGGAGGTCGTTACAGAAACGTATCGTCGTTACTATCCGCTGTTCCAGGAATCTTACCAGCGCCTGGGCTACCCTAATGCTTACTTTAATGATCGCGTGGTGGAGGTCATTGATCACCTGCTGTTAACGCCCGAACCAGATGACCCCATCCGTCTTGTCCGGCCGCACGTTCTCTACGAATTCGCCGACGCTGAACTGGAGGCGCTTTCGAGCGGCCAAAAGCTTCTGTTGCGGATGGGCAGCGAACACACGCAAGAGATCAAGCAGGTTCTGAGAGAATTTCGAGAATTAATCGCGAAGTAGCCCTGGCGACTATGCAGATAGCTATCGATTCGAGTTTGATGCTCGGGAAGGACTCTACAGTGGCTGCCGGTAGGCAGGTTTGGACGATACACCCATGAAAATCTCTCAACGTTTGTCGATCGGCGCGGCGGTGGTCATCGTTCTATTTGTTGCTGGATGGCTGCTGCGCAACGCGATTGTGAGGCAGGTCTCGAATCCGATATTGGCAGAGTATGACGTCGAGTTGATCGACATATCACTCGATGCGTTGGCGACCAGTACCGCGAGTATCAGTTACCTGAAGCTCGTGCACGCGAGGGGCACAACGATCGAGATCGAAGACCTGACGCTGCCGATAAACACCGCGGACAGCACGATCAGGACGTACTCGGCGCGCCGCGTTTCCATCGAAACGACTACGCCAGACGACGAGGCACCGCTCGAGCTGGCACTCTTGATCAAGCAGTTTCTTTCGTTGCCGGAGCAGCTCGCCGGCAATGCGATAAACATAGCGGAGCTCGAGATCGCCCCCTACCCCGGCATTAGTGATTTGAAGTGGGCGGTTTCCGAAACAGAGCAACACCTGAGTTGGGCCCTCGGGTCAGTCTATTTTTCAGCCGAAACGATTCGCAGCGGCGATACGGATTACGAAATCGGGATCACTTTGGCAGAGCAGGCGGGCTTGAACGAGACGCAAGCCATCGGTGGTGAGCTACGTCAGAACGAACAGGGCATTTTGATTGTCGGTCATACAAAATTCGGACTCCCGTATTTACAGAAAATGGGGGGAATGGCCGGCATACTTCCTGACGCCGTTGATCTCAAATCCGGAACCGGCGAATTGACGTTTGAAGTGAATGTTCCATTCGACGTAGCGCAGCTGCCAGCAGTCGTTGCCACGGTGACTCCTTCGTCGCCGTGGCGAGTTGGCTACACTGACGAATCCGGCGATTCGACCGATGTACTGATCTCTGGTGGCAGTCCGATCGGCATACGTTCAGGACTTTCGGGGACAGAATGGTCTGTACAGCGGACTGACATGGCTTTGCTGGTGACGAATGAAGAGTGGCGCAACGTACCGTTGTCGACCACCAATCTGTCCTGTCAGTCGGGGCCGGTCTGCTCACTGCAAGCCGATGTCGTCTGGCTCGACGCGATTACGCCTGCAGGCAGCGCAGAGAAAATCGAGGTCTCTTCTGCCCTTGGTGTCACATTTGCGAACAATGGCTGGCAATTATCGTCTGATGCTATTGACGTGGGAGTCGAATCTCTCTCGCTCGGGACCGACGTCTCTATGACGTCTTTGTTCTACTTTGAAAACGTAAGAGCCGGCGAGATTGACAGCATCGTGTCAGCGTCCGGAGGCGTATTTACTCCGACGATCCAGCTGCAGACCGACGCACAAGTTGTCACGGTGCCGGGCATGAAGGGCAAAATCTCGATGCAGAATGCAAAGGTCACGTTTGACCTGGTCACGATCAATCTGCTCAGAAACGGGTCGGTGGGTGGCCAGCACGATCTCGACGGCGGTGAGGGCGACATCGCTCTTGAGGGTATTGAATTGAGCTTCGATGACGCGCCACTCTCAGCGCGCGTCGCGTCTGAGGAAGAACGTTTTGATATCAGCTCAGGGACCGTAGCCCTTGATCTGCGGGCCAACTGGGTTTCAGCCGCATCGGGCTTCCTGATAGAGGGACAGTCAGGCATACAGGCCAATGCGTTAGCGGGTTTCTACACGGACACCGCCTTCGTCGGCGCCGCAACGAACATCGAACTACACTACGACGCGACAGCACTGACCGTGGAGCCAACATCCATAAGTGTCGAATTGCTTGATATGGGTGTGGCGATTGAAAATATTAGTGCGGATATCGAAGTCGACATCATTGCGTCGTCCGTCGACGTGGACAATTTGCAGATGTCCGCCTTCAACGGCGTCATCAGTGCGGCACCGTTCAGCTTTAGTACAGCCAGTGAAGTTAATAATGTGATCCTGACAGCCAGGGAGATTGAGTTGGCGGAATTATTGAGCATTAAGGAATTTGCCGCGGTCAACGTGACCGGCACAATTACTGCGGTACTGCCAGTCGCAATCACGGACGACGGTATCACGATCGATGCTGGCAAGCTGGACGGAGAGGAGCCGGGCGGAATCATTCGCTACCTGGGTGGCAGCAATCTGGATGACGGTGAAATGTCGGGCCTTGGCCTGGCCACCGCAGCACTCAGCAATTTTGAATACGACTCATTAACGGCGGACGTGAACTACAACAGGGCTGGTGACCTGAACCTGCAGATGCAGATCAAAGGCCGGAACCCGGAACTGGACAACGGCAGGCCGGTCGTATTGAATCTTGGTGTGGAGAATAATATCCCACAGATGTTGAAGAGTCTGCAGGCGGCGCGTGCCGTCGAGGAGATACTGGAGAAGCGCCTTGCCGACTGAGCCGACGGTCACTGTCCGCTCTCGGGAACATGAGGTAAGCTTGGATTGAACATTTCGCTATACGCGGTGCACATATGAAATTTACAACGCTGATGATCGTATTGATTCCTTTCCTTGCCGGGTGCAATCCAACGGTAAAGATTGAGGCGCCCGATAAGCCGATCGAGATTAATCTCAACGTCAAGATCGAGCATGAGATTCGTTTGCAGGTCGACAGGGATCTCGAGGGACTATTTGACGAAGAAAGTGAGGTATTTTGAGGATGATGACTTTTAAGAAGATTTTTGTAGCCATTGGCCTGATGATGCTTTTACAAAACGCCTGGGCCATTGATATTCGTAGTGCCAAAGCTGAGGGGCTCGTTGGTGAAGCCAACAGTGGTTTTCTTGCCGCTGTACAAGCCCCCGCAAGCGCTGAAGTTCGCGCCCTGATCGCAGACGTCAACAAAAAGCGCAAAGCACAATTTAGCAAGACGGCGCAAAAGACGGGCACAACCGTCGCACAGGTTGCCAATCGTTTCCACGAACTGGCTGTGCAGAAAACTGCGCCTGGAAATTACTACCAGGACTCTGGCGGGCGCTGGAAAAAGAAATAGGGCCGATCAATATTGTCAGTGGCCAGGCACGACGTAGTCTTTTTCGCGAAATTTCGCATGGGCTGCGGCGAGCCTCGCAACAGGCACACGAGGACCTGAGCAAGAAACATAGTTCAGGCCAATGTGATGGCAAAATCGTATTGATTCCGGATGGCCGCCCTGTTCGCCGCAAATGCCGATTTTGAGATCCTCCCGCACTTCCCGGCCATGTGTTGCAGCCATCTCGACGAGCTGACCAAGGCCCTGCGTATCCAGTATCTCGAACGGATTGTCCTGCAAAATTCCTGAGTCGTTGTACATTGGCAAGAACTTGTTCTCCGCATCCTCACGTGAAAACGAGAATGTCGCCTGAGTAAGATCGTTGGTTCCAAATGAGAAAAACTCGGCAATCCCGGCAAGCTTCCTTGCCCGGGTGCAGGCTCGCACTGTCTCGATCATCGTTCCAAACTTAAAACTGGGTTTGTCTTTGAATCTTTTCGTTAGCTTATCAACTGTTCGTTTGACGTGTAAAAGCTCCTCAGACGTAATGACCTGCGGCACCATGATTTCCGGCCGAACCTCAATTCCTTTACTGACACATTCCATTGCCGCTTCGAGGATCGCCTGAATTTGCATCGCATAAATTTCGGGATAAGTGATACCGAGACGCACTCCACGATGTCCCAGCATCGGATTCACTTCGTGAAGTTCGCGCACCTTGCCAAGCATCTCGAGCTTCTTGCTGAGTACACTTTCGACGAGTTCCTCACTAAGGTCTCCGAACGGTTGCGGCAAGGGCGGTGCCGAGGCAATCGCTGACAGCGCCGTCTGCCTCCCTCGCACAACGTCCCGATACGTACGTAGACTTTCAACCTGATCGATCAACTGTTGCTCTGTCGGCAGAAATTCGTGCATGGGCGGGTCGAGTAAACGCACGGTCACAGGATCCGGCGACATTACTGAAAACAGCTCTATGAAATCCGCCCGTTGAATCGGCAACAGCTTGTCCAGTGCCTCCTGTCTATCATCGCTGGAGTTCGCAAGAATCATGTCGATCACGATGGGCAGTCGGTCGCTGGCATTGAACATGCGTTCGGTGCGACAGAGTCCTATTCCCATGGCACCATATTCATGCGCCTTCCGAGCGGCGTCGGGCGTATCGGCGTTCGCCATCACTTTCAGTTCTGCGGCCTCATCGGCCCAGGCCAGTAGAACATTTAGCTCGTCCGAGAAATGCGCTTCGATGGTGGCGATAGCGCCGAGGTAGACATCCCCGGATGCGCCATCGATCGTGATGATGTCACCCTCGTGAATAATGCTGGACCCAACGATCGCCTGCCGCAGGGCCACGTCGACGATGATGCCTTCAGCGCCCGCGACGCAGGGCTTTCCCATGCCGCGAGCAACTACCGCCGCGTGCGACGTTTTTCCACCGCGGCTGGTCAAAATTCCCTGCGCAGCAAAGAATCCGTGAATATCATCTGGCCGAGTCTCTTCACGCAGCAAAATCACTTTCTCGCCACTGCCGCCCCTTTTTTCCGGGAGGTCTGCATCAAATACACACTTTCCGGAAGCCGCCCCGGGAGACGCGGGTAAACCCTTCGCTATCGCTTCTACGCGGCTATCGGGATCAAGGCTGGGGTGCAACAGTTGCTCCAGAATTTCCGGGTCAACTCGCAGCAACGCCTGCTGCTTCGTCAGCAGTTTCTCCTGGTACATTTCCACGGAGGATCTCACCAACGCGGCCGCATTCATTTTACCGTTGCGTGTCTGCAGGCAGTAAAGCGTACCTTTTTCTATAGTGAACTCGTAGTCCTGCACTTCCTGAAAGTGCGATTCGAGCTGGTTTTGCAACTCCGAAAGCCTTTCAAACTGCGCCGGCATTTCGTCCTGCATTTGCTGCAGGGGTTTCGGTGTTCGAATACCCGCAACGACATCCTCGCCCTGTGCGTTGGTCAGGTACTCACCGAACATTTCGTTTTCGCCCGTACCGGGGTTACGGGTAAAACCGACGCCAGTGGCACAATCATCGCCCATATTGCCGAAAACCATGGTTTGGATATTTACCGCTGTGCCGTTCGCCATGTCGGTCGTAATATGGAACTCCTTGCGATAAGCAACTGCGCGTTTTCCCATCCATGATCGGAAAACAGCTTCGACGGCCAGTTCCAACTGCAACATCACGTCTTGTGGAAAACCTTTGCCAGTCTCCTCCCGAACGACCTCAAGGAACTTTTCGCTGATTTCTTTTAGGTGTCCTGCTTCGAGGGCGATGTCCGCCTTGACACCCACGTGAGCCTTGACGGCCCCGAAGTGTTCGTCGAATTTCTCGTCATCGATGCCGAGCGCCACTTTGCCGAATAGCTGAATGAATCGACGGTAAGCGTCGTACGCGAATCGTTCGTCGCCGGTCTGCGCGATCAAGCCAGCGAGAGTTTCGTCGTTCAAACCCAGATTCAAGACCGTATCCATCATGCCGGGCATCGACATGGCCGATCCCGAGCGCACGGAAACGAGCAATGGGTCGGTTCCCGTGCCGAAAGTCCTGGCTGTCGCTGCCTCGAGTTTGGTGATTTCATCGCGAACAGACGTCATCAGGCCATCGGGAAGCTTGTTGTTCTCCAGGAAATCAAGACATGCATCAGTAGTAACTACGAAACCGGGTGGGACGTTAATGCCAATTTGTGTCATCTGACACAGATTCGCGCCCTTGCCGCCGAGTAGCTTCTTGTCATGGCCGTTGCCTTCCGAAAACGGGTAGGCGTATTGTTTTTTGACGTTGTCCTTCAAGCCGATGCCTCCAGATCCAGCGACTCTGCTGAGACCTCTGCATAATGACTAAAATCCATCGTGAAATTCCCGTCGCCGCCTGTTAGTGATTTCAATCGGGAATGATAGTCCTGCATTTCTTTTAGTGGTGCCTGCCCCAGGACAACTATGCGATTCTCGGCGATTGCCTCCGTGCCACTGACCATGCCGCGCATGGAAGACAGGTCTCCTGTGACGCCACCCGCGCAGCGATTGGGCACGGTGACCGTGACATCCACCACGGGCTCCATAAGAACCGGCGCGGCGTTGGCGACGGCTTCGAGGAAGGCTTTCTTGCCTGCCTGCACAAATGCTATTTCCTTGGAGTCGACCGGGTGATGTTTGCCGTCATAGACCTGCACCCGAACATCCTGCATCGGGTAGCCGTAATTGGCACCGGCCTGCATTACTTGTCGAACACCTGTTTCAATGGCGGGAAGATACTGAGACGGAATCGCACCGCCGACGACTTTGCTCACGAATTCGAAACCCGTACCTGTCGGTAATGGCTCTATCCGCAGGTACACTTCGCCGAACTGACCAGCACCACCTGTTTGTTTTTTGTGTCGGCAATGACCTTCCGCTGGCCTGGTGATTGTTTCACGATAACCGATGGAAGGCAGCGCCGTTTCCACTTTCAAGTTGTAACGATCGGCAATCAGTTCAAGTAGAGTACGCAGGTGCAGATCGCCGAGACCACGCAGCACAACTTCATTTAGCACCGCGTTGTGTTCGACATTGACCGAGGGGTCCTCTGCTTCGATGGTATGCAATACGTCGGACGTTTTTTGCGCATCCGACTCTCTTGGTGGCCGGATTGCCAAACCGTACATCGGACGCGGTAGTTCGATGGACTTGAGGTGAAAATGATCTTCCTCATGCGAGTCATGTAGCACCGCGTCGTAATGCATTTCATCAACGCGTGGAATCGCACAGATGTCACCGGTTACGCCCTCGTCTACTTTACTGAATGTATCGCCGTTCAACTTCAACAGACGATTTACCTTGATGGGTTTTCGGGCGTCTCCTACGAAAAGCTGGCCGCCGACTTTTATCGTTCCCTGATGAATGCGACAAACACCCAGCCGACCCTTGAACGGGTCGATACTGACCTTGAACACGTGGGCGATGGTATGCGCTTCTGAATCCGGCGTTACGACGACTTCTTCAACATCGTCGCCTTCTCCCTTGAGGAACAATGGCGGATTTCCTTCCAGCGGGCTCGGCATCAAGCGCTCGAATACCTCGAGAAGTTCGACTATCCCGGCTGCGGTTTTAGCTGATACAAAACAGACCGGTACTAAATGGCCTTCCCGCAACGCCTTCTCGAACGGATCATGCAATTGCTCAGGCTTTAGCTCCTGTCCCTGCTCAAGATAGACCTCCATCAGATCGTCATCGACCTCAACGACCTGATCAACGATCTGCAGATGGGCTGATGAAACGTCGCCGAATGCGGTATCGGCGCCGGTCGGTTGGAAAAAGCAATCGACCACCCCGGTACCGTCAGCGGAAGGCAAATTGAGCGGCAGGCACTCCTGTCCGAACGCAGACTGAATCTCATTCAGCAGGACCTCAAGATTCACATCCTCGGCGTCGACCTTGTTCACAATGATCATGCGACAAAGCCGTTGCTTCGCGGCGACCTTCATCATGCGTCGCGTCACCTCCTCGATACCAGCCTGAGCATTGATGACTATTGCCGCCGTATCCGCGGCCGGCAGCACAGACAAGCCACGACCGTAAAAGTCCCTGTATCCGGGCGTGTCGATGAGATTGACGTGAATGCCTTCGTGATCAAGATGGCATATGGATGAGTATTGCGAATGACCCAGTTGCCGCTCTCGAGACGTGAAATCCGAGACCGTATCGCCCTTGTCAACAGAACCGCACTTTGGGATCGCGCCGCCAGCGAATAGAAGTGCCTCGGCGAGCTGAGTTTTTCCTGCATTGCTCGGCCCGACCAGGCACACGTTGCGAATGTCTTCTGAAGCATAGGACATCAGCCAAGCCCTCTCAGTGTATTTTAGAAAAGCATATCGGACCGCGGGGGTTGTTAATATATCGGTTATTGCTAACTGCGCTACCGCGCTATCCGAACATGAAAGTCTTAGGCTGCCGCGGGTACGACCAGTGAGAAACTGGATCCCCGACCGAGCTCGGATTCTACGTTCACTGTAGTCCCCAAAAGCTTGGCGCCACGCTCGACGATCGATAGGCCGAGGCCAAGACCATTATTTCTCGCAGCCGGGTCATTATCGATTCGATAGAACTCCTCAAAAATCATTGCCAGCTGATCAGGGGCTATGCCGATGCCTGAATCCTGAACAGCAACCCTCAGGCCTCCCGACTCACGCTGACAGAAAACACTCACGTTGCCCTGATTTGTATAGCGGATGGCATTCGACACCAGTACTCGCAGGATTCGTCTCAACAACCTGCCGTCTGATTGCACCAGCTCTGATTTGCAGTTGAATTCCAGGCGCAGACTTTTTGCCTGTGCCTGGAATTCAAACTCGTCTTTTAGTTGCTGAAAAATATTGTGAATAGGTGTTTCGGCTATTTCCAGCTCAACTTCGCCGGCCTCGAATTCGCTGATTTCGAGAAGAGAGTTCAGCAGATCGCTCAGGTCGGCCAGCGCGTCACCCTGCTTTGTGATCATTTCCTGGGCTTTGCTCTGGGTAGTGGTCTTGCGCAGGGCTCCGTTTAGCAAGCTCAGGGTCTGCAGATAATGACGCATGTCGTTGCTGGCTGTTTTCAGAAATCGCGACTTGGCGTTTCTGGCCCGTTCGGCTTCCATTTCTATTAGTTGCAGGTCGGCCTCCGACTCCTTGCGTTTCGTACGGACCAGCAATGTACCTGCGAGCGCAGTTAGCCAGATAGCGTACAGCGCCAGGATTCTGTTCGCGACGACCATCCAGAGAATGCCTGCAGGTTCGGACATAAAAAAGCCAAACACCGTAAGAAAGGAAACGCCGCCGGCGACGACAAAGGTTTGCTGCCAGCTAGGGAACCACAGCGCAATAAAGACTACGCCGGCATATGCCACACCGGCGGCCACGCCCAATGGTAGCGATTGCGTGTCAACGGTAAATATTGCGGCAGCCAGTGCTGCACAAATCAGGGCGATCTGTGTGCTGGATTGACTTGATGTGGATTTAGATAGACCGACAAGCATTGTTTTTGCGTTAAGACGCACGCCCCCTGGCTAATGCCATTTCTCACAAACGGCGCGTTTCCCGCCGTCACTCCTGTAAAAAGGTACAAGCAATGGCGGCGGAGGGGCATACGTATTAGCCGCGAGACGGGTAGATTGTTACCACAGGCTTACTAAATCCGGCCTTTCTTACAACTAGAATCCCCACTTGACTCCAACGCTTGCGAGCGCTCGATCGTATTCACCCCGGGTATCCGATGATTCTACGGATTCCAGCTTGACGTCAGCCCGGAGCGAGAAGTGCTCCGTAAGTTGGTATTCAGCCTTGGCGATCATCTGAAGCTCTTCGTACACCTTGCGAGCCTGCCCCGGATCATCAAACGCGAATGCGTTGGAATAATCCTGGTCACGATAATCGACCTGGATACCAGCATCGAACCTGTCGGAGAATTCGAAAACCGCGTCTAGCCGAATCTTGCTCTTTGTATAATCGTTATAGCTCGCAAATTCGTCAGTACGAATCGTATAGAAGTAAGAGAGCTCCGTGACTAGCCTTTCGCTGAAGCGGTGTCTAATTCCCGCTTCAAATTTATTGTACTGATACTCGATCGCCGGATTCAGCAAGGACGCGTCACCCGTCGCGTCTTTGGAGCGTCGCTCGTCAAAATCACGAACGTAGTATTCGTACGCCAATTTCAAACGTGACTCCGAGCCCAATGGAATCTTGAATGCCCCGCCGAGCCAATACGATGAAAAGTCATATGAGGATGCTGTTGGCACGTCCTCGTAATCGCGCTGCTCAAACCCACCCGTTAGCTCATATCGATATCGGCCCAAACGGTTTTTCAGCTCGATTTCAGCACCAGTGCCCAGGTAGCTATATCTGTCGGCAATGTTTGCGCCCTGATCGAAGCGGTCGAGGCCGTCATCGCGATCAAAATTCGTTTCGTCATGGCGGCGAACAATAAGATCGGCATTCATGCGCCGGTTTCTTGACCGCTCACGACCAAGATCTCGCGCCATGCCAATCGATACACGGTGGCTGCTTTCGTCGGCATTGGTCAGCTCTGTATCCGCATGATTTATCGCGCGGAGCCGGTATGACGCGACAAAATAGGAGCGATTGGATACTGGCTTTCTAATGGCGGCCCGCACTCGTACCGGGATGTACATGCCATTTTGAACATCTGGAACTACCGGCGCAGGAATCGCTTTGGAAAAATCAATATACGGCGCGTCGGGACTGCGGTAAGCATTGCTATCGTAGCCAACGCCAGCAGAAAGTTCGAACAATGCTTCTGTTTCGGGTGTTGAGTAATTATTTAGCGCGTTTCTTGCTCTGCGTCGAAGCTTATCGCTGCTGGCAAGCTCGTAAGATATTCCGAACCACTCAGCCGCCGCATCGGAGTCTCCCTCCTTGTTTGCCACTGCGCCCAGCACGAAGTAAGACAGTGCCGCCATCTCACTGTCAGTAGACGATTCCAGTAACGCTGATTTGGCCTCTGGATACTGGCCAAGCCGATAGTGAGACAGACCAATGTTATAGAACAGCCGCGGCGTGTTCTTGCCCTGCGCCAAGGCCTCGTTATAGTTTTGCAGTGCGCCGGAATAATCACCAGTTCCGAATGCAGTATTACCACTCTCGAATCTGTCTTGTGCAGTAGCCGTGACACCGTACGCGGCATCTGTCAGCAGCAAAGTGGCGATCAGCACCAAGCTACCGAGTAACGGTGCAGATGTTCGATTACGCATGGACAATCCTTTCCAATGTCAAAAAACGACCTTCCCCAGAGAGGATCCGGGGAAGGTCGAAACTGATAAAAAGCCGCTATCGATAAGCGCGGACTTTAGGCACTACTCGAGCCGTCACCGCCGTCTTCTTCAGAATCATCTTCCGAATCATCTTCCGAATCAGAATCACTGAGCTCGCCGTCGGAATCTTCGCTATCAGAATCTTCGCTGTCGGAATCTTCGCTGTCAGAATCCTCACTGTCTGAGTCTTCGCTATCGACATCGGTGCCATCGCCGTCTTCAGAATCCGAATCGATGCTTTCGTCCTCACTGTCTGAGTCGTCAACTACGTCCAGTTCAGAGACTCCCGAATCGTCGGAGTCGTCGTCAGCAAAAGAGGCCGAAAACGGCAATATCGCAAGGGTAAAAGCCAAAGTCAGGGCCGATAAGAGTGAGGTGATTTTCCATTTCATAACGTGTTACTCCTTAATGTCTCAAATTCAGGTTGTATTGATTTCAAATAACTGTGATAGCAAGTAAGAATGTTTTCTGTTTTCGTGGTGTTGCTCGTAATACATCGTTTTTCTCGCATCTCAACTGTATAGACGTAAAAAATGCTCATTCGGGTCCCTTTTCGAGCAATTTTTGCAGGCTTTCCCGGGCTCGTTGCCGCCCGGGCTTCAACGTATTTCGAGAAATTCCTTTTATTTCAGTAACTTCCGATGAAGCCTGGCCCTCTACGCCGTGCGAATAATAATCCATCTTCGAGCGTCGCTGCTTCCATTTCGCAGGCTGAGTAGTTACCTTAATCGCAGCATCGTGTCGGCCAGTTTGTCGGCAACTTCCACTAAACGAGGCTTCATTGCAGAAAAATCCACATAAAGTAGTCATTCTTCTCACATTCGTGCTGCTTGTCGGTGGCTACGCTTTCATGGCCGCCTATTACCCGCTCGCCTACATTTGGGCCACCTATGAGGATTTGATCGGCGAATGGGCGCAAACCTACTTCTTTTTCGCGGCAACGATACTTTCGGTGCTTGTTGCGTTACAGCGTAGCCAGTACCGATGGTTTTTTATCGTCCTGGCCGCTGCGTGCAGTTATGTGGTTCTGGAGGAAATTTCCTGGGGTCAGCGAATTTTCGACTTCTCCACGCCTGATTTTCTGAAGTCTCGAAATCTGCAAGGCGAGGCCAACCTGCACAACCTGCTGACCGGACCGCACAAGACTCTGCTCAAGGATCTCATCAGCATTGGCGTCGCAGTCGGCCTGCTCGGCTACGGATTCATTTATCCACTAATGCGGTCTCGAGGTTGGCGACTCGCGCAATGGGTCGACAAGATGGGTGCCGCTGCGCCGCCAATGGTACTAGCGCCGTTCTTTGTGCTGGCTGCCTATTTCGAACTTAAACCATTCAGTTTCAATGAGGCAGAAATTGCCGAATTACTGGTTGCCACGGCGCTCGCCATGACGGCATTGCATTATCTGTTCGCCATCAAGCGAGGATTGCCGGCCACAGCGTCAAGCTGGGGTCGCAACGATTCATTCGTGTTTGGTCGATGGCTGATCATCCTGTCGACAGCGGTCGTTGCTATCGCTGCACTAACAACGGTCGCGTTCTATTCGGCGCCAGGCAATGAGTCGCGTATCAACGGTCGAATCGAACGCGGCATCGAAAAGTTTGCTGGCAGATACAAACGTCATAATCGCTGCGATATTGCGAACGAGCTTTACGAAATGCTGCTGCAGAAAGATCCGCAACGCGTTTACCTGTTACGCCAGATGGCGACTTGCTACAAGCGACTGGAGCAAAGCGCGATGTTCGATCAGACAATCGCGGCGGCTATCAGCATAGACCTGCAAATCTATGCAGAAGACCCCTGGCGGGCATCAGTCAATCAGTCGCTGGTACGCAGCTATCGGCTGGCCGGGAGTAAGGAAATAGCACGGCGGCATCTTGAGGAAGCGCTGACTATTGGAATCACCCGAATCGAGGAACACCCTGATAGCGCCAAGGCTGCGTATTCATTCGGCCGCACACTGCAATTGGCAGACCGCCGGGAAGAGGCATTCGAGCAATTTTCGCGAGCCTATGATATCGATCGGACATCATCCAAGTATCGCAAGGCCTATTTTTCGGCACGCGCGTATCTCGAGAGACATCGTTAGGTCCAGCCGTGCTGGTTACAGGTGCGGACGCTTGCGGGGAAATGGAGGTAGCGCCGGGCATAACGACCCAAGCTAATCGAGGGTAATCAAATGAACTTGATTTGCCCTCAAGCCCACGTAAACGGTTTGCATCCCGCCCGGCCAGTCAACAATTAGGCGGTCAATAGTCTCAGCGCCTCCAAGACCGAAATGTGCCTCCGCTGGCTCTTGTGAGTCGGTACTCGTTCCCGCGGTAATGACGCGGCTCGAACGCATCGCCTGGAATTCAATGGTCACGATCGCACCGATTGACCAGTGATTCGCCCCCGCCATACGCGGTCGAATCGCGATGTAATTATTCGAAGTGCCACTGGCATCGTTGCGCAGGACCCGTAATGGACCGCCTTCACTCGTCGTTTGAACCAGATCCATATCACCATCACGATCCAGATCGGCCGCCACAAGCCCGGCGGCAATATAGTCGTCGTCGAATTGCGCCGGTATCGATACCTCGTCGAATGCCCTCCCGACTATCCCGGTGTTGCGCCAAAGCCTGGATTTATCCATCATCCAGACCGGCCAGTTTTTACCGTTCGTCGTCGCAAGGTCCTGCCAACCGTCGTTGTCGTAGTCGATAAAAGTCGCGCCCCAGCCCCAGTAGCCGTTTTGCGCGCCAAACAATTCGGATGCTTCTGTAAACGACGGACCCGGCGCTATCGCATCGTTCAAATACAGCTGATTATGGTGATATTCGCCTGCAACGAATTGGGTAATCTCCGTGACATACATATCGACTTGACCGTCGTTGTTGACATCACCTAACGCGATACCCATGTCGGTTGATGCGTAGTCAACGCCGGCATTCGTTGCCATGTCTACGAATGTGCCGTCCTTCTGATTAATGTATAGCCGGTTCGGTACGAGGCCATCAATCGCGAAATAAACGTCCATCCAGCCGTCGCGATTAAAATCATGAAATACGGTTTGTTGGTAGGCAAGTACTGCATCGGAAAGATTGGCAGCGACCGTGATCTCTGTGAACGTGCCATCCGTGTTGTTTTGAAACAGATGTGCGCGATCCTGCCAGCCGATGACCAGCAGCTCGAGATAACCGTCATTGTCGATATCGCCGGCCGAAAATCCGCCGCGATGCCAGTCCGCCGTACCTCCCCAGATCGTGTCCAGACCAGTGGCCACAGTAACGTCCTCGAATTCGCCGCTTGAGGTTTGCCGATACAGCCACAGGTTTTCCGGATCATCGCAACTGGCAACCGTAACCGGATCCTCCCGGCAGTCCCCGCCAATGACCAGATCAAGATCGTGGTCACCGTCGTAGTCCATCCACAAGGCGCTACGATGATTCTGTAGCGATGCCAGCCCGACACTCTCCGCAATTTCCGCAAACCTCCCATCACCCTGATTTGCGTACAGCTGATCCGGAAACCCCTCGCCATTCGGAACGAAGATGTCGATGAGTCCATCGTCGTTGTAATCCTCAAGCGCGATACCGGCATGTGGGCCGATAGCCATCGAATAGGGTTCGATGCCCATCGCCAACCCCGCGTCCTCGAACGAGATCGGAGGTATCGGTACCGTACCGGTTATGCCAAACGCCACTTTATCTATGCTTACTTCCTGAGCGTCCCTTGCCTCAAGACGGAAGACCAGCGTCGCAGTCGCGTCCGGTGCCGTAAACGTCGGATTGCATGCGGCCTTGTCGCTTAGCTGCACAAGCGGACCATCAGTTTGCTCCCACTGAAACGTCAGAGCGTCGCCCTGAGGGTCGCTGCTGCCGCTGCAATCCATGCGCACCGTGTCGCCCGCAGAAAAATTGCCGCCCGCACCGGCGTCCGCTACGGGAGCGGTAAGCAACGATGCTCCGGAACCGGCAGTAGTTCCTGCGCCCCCACCGCCTCCACATCCAGAAAGGAGTGCTACCAGGACAAGGGCCAGTACCGCCGGCGCAGTTGTCATTATGCCACTATGCTTGATCTTGAATTGAACCGGATTCGACATGATCTGCGCTATTGCACCTGAAGCGGCCGCCCTTTGCGCTTGCCATCGGCGGAAACGGCTCTCACTTCAATGGCCGCATCGCCTGCGGGAACAGGACTGGAATAGACTTGCCACTCGGCCTCGCCCAATCGGTATTCGATTGCCAGCCCCGGAAAAATCAGGTTGCAGTGCAGTATTCCTTCAATCAACTTCGCTCCGACCGTCGGTATACGGTAATGAAGGCCTGCATGATCGAGTTTCGCAAGTTCCTTGCCAGCAACGAGGTTCGCAAAGCGATTCCATTCTCGGTCTCGTCGCTGCCGCATCTCACTCGTGAAACGGCCACTGGTCGGGTCGTAATTTGCTCCCGCGTGATCGTAAGGAACCTCCCATGACGCCGCGTGCCAGGCACGCTCGGCCAAGGCCAGCAGGCGCGGGAAAGCCATGTATTCGAGCTGCTCATCGGTGCGTAATGTCTCCGACCAAAAGTGCCCCTGAAGTCCCACGAATCCAGCGCCCTTCTGCATCGGATTCTGGTCGTTCAATTGCATATCCAGGCCTTCCGAATCGGTCCAGAATTCAGCGTGCGCGGGCAGGTTATCCGGCATGAACTCGAAAACCTTGCGGCTATTGGTTTGCCGCGACGCCCAATAAAAACCCCGTTCCTTAGGATCCGCCTCATAGGGAAAATCGAAGTAAGTTGCATCGGGGACGGATATTACGACTTGCCAGCCATCGTTGACCTGTTTGTGCGCCGCAACGTGTGCCGGGTCGATCAGGCGCCCCCAGGCATTGGACTGAACGATGGCCGGCATTCGTTCCGCGTCGGTATGCCCCATACCGTCACCCCAACCCGCTGGCTCAATGCCTTTGCTGGCCAGCACGCCCGCAACCCGCTCAATGAAATAGGCTCCCAACTGATCAACTCGATCAACACCGTCGCTATTTTCCGCAAGAAAGCGCTCGCACGCCGGGGAATCTTTCCACGCACCCGCAGTTTCGTCCGCCCCAATGTGATAACGCGTCAGGGGGTGGCCGGCAATCGCATGTATTTCTTGCAGTTCCGATACCACCTTGTCGACGAATGCGTACGACGATTGCATGCAGACGTTTATCGTATTGTCAGTGTAGTTCTGAATGCTGTTGTATCTACTCTTGTCGTCCAGGTCTGTTAACAGGTATCGAGTTGCCTCCTGCCTGTCACCAGCTTCGCGCAGCTTCCGATAACGAGCCTCCATGGACTTGACCGCTGCACGTGAATGTCCGGGCATATCGAAGGAAGGAATTACCTGGACGTGGTGCGCGGTCGCGGCAGCGAGTATTTCCTGATAGTCAGAAACCGAATAGTAACCGTTGACAGCACTATCGCCGAAAGGGCCGGAACCCAGTTGTGGCAACAGGCAAGTCGATTCCGACTCATCATGACAGCGGCGGCTGCCGACGTCTGTCAGTTCGGGCAAGCCTGGAATCTCCATTCTCCAGCCTTCGTCATCACCCAAATGAAAGTGCAGCTTGTTCAGCTTGTACGCCGCCATTTGCTCAATGAGACGTAAAATGAGCTCTTTGGAATGGAAGTTTCGCGCCACATCAATGTGTATTCCACGAAATCCGTAACGTGGTTGGTCAGTAATCATTGCCAATGGGATCCGCACATCACCGATGCTCATGAGTCCCGCAACAGACTGCAATGCGTAAAAAGCACCCGCCGCGTCGACCGCTTCTATGTTGATGAATTCGCGTTCTATCAGCAGAGAATAGGCACCCGGGATCGCTGTCTTCGAAGGGATAACACTGATTGTCAGGGGCACGCCGGATTGGTTCTCGTCGACGCCGAAGCGGCCGAGCCGGTCCAGAGCCGTGGCGATGTGATCCCGGTCCACGCCCTGCAGCGCGACCGAGATTCCGCTGGCCAGATCCAGCTTCTCGCCCTCGGAATCCAGCTCGAAAGCCAACGGCGTCGGAATGATATCGCTGGCAACAGCCCCCGGATCGAGCACAGTATTCTCGTTTCTTTCGTACAACACCGAGCTTGTTGCCCACTCGATCTTCTCGGCGTCGGATATTCGAAACTGCCGCTCGGCATCAGTGAAACCAACCAGGTGCGGCATGATTTCCAGGCCGGTCTGCGGATCTTGTGTTGGCACGGTGCTCTCTACAAGCCGCGGCTCCAAACCATCGGCAACGACATAGTAGTTCGGCATCGCCTCGAATTCATTGCCATGCGTTCCGGCAAGATACAGTGTTAATTCTTTGCTCTGCCCTCTTTTGAAACGGCGGTAATTTTCACTGGGCACGATGCGTTTCAGGTCTCCGTTAATCGTATCAACAATAAACTCGTCACTAACGACCTCGTGCAACGGAAAATACTGGCTAAAATAGAGCTGCCAGCCACTGGCGGAGACTGCCTCGGGCGAGGTCAGGACTATTTTCACAGAAAAACATCTGCCCGCTTTGCCACAACGTCCCTTTTCAAGATTATTGATAACCGTGTAGCGCACATCCAGCGATGCTGCCAAATCGTCCAGCTGTTCCTGGGTAATCTCGGACACACGGCTTGTGCCGACCGTTCGCTCAGAGTCGCATGCGCCCAGTGCAACCAGACTCAATAGCACGATCAGGTTCAGAGCCATCGCCGGCATAGAGCGTGTCATTAGGCCTCTCACGTCCCCATCCCACTTGCTGTATGCGCGTTCTCGATGCGTGTCATCGTATTTGCCAGCCCCGGCAGAACACCGGCTATTTCAGCCTCGTGTCGTTTCCACTTGTTCTTGCGCGGCGGTGATATCGTCGATGCCGACAAAGGCAGGTTGTCCTCGGTCCTGCGGAGCAAATAGTCTCCGCTGCCCGCGCCGCAAAAGTCACAGAGGCGCTGCAGCTCTTCAGAAGGACTCCCGATTAGGTCGCTATAGGAAATACTGGTCCAGCGGTCCGAAGGCAGACTCGACAGATCTTCCAATATGATTTCGTTGCATTCCTGCCATTGGAAGGCGGCGATTTCTTCGATAGGACGACCTTTCAATGAGGCCCAGTTCGGCGGCAACAGGAAGCACCAGTATCCAAGCGGCCAATCAGGAAGGTTTCTAAAAGTTACGAACTCACCTGACTTTCCGCCGAGCTCCCAGCCTTCCATGATGCTGCTGATATTTTCGCGTGGATCGCGATGCAAGTAGATATACCTCGCTTCCGGAAACACGGCCTGCAGGAAGCCCAGGTTGAGTGAGTTCCTTGGCGTTTTTTCCAGAAAAACGTAGTCTTGCGCGCGGCCTTCCTTGACTTCATTTAGCAGGCGTCGGTCGGACCTGTCCTTGGCCAGCGCGAGATAGCACAACCTCATCTGTTGGCAAGTGCGTTCATCCGCGTGCGAAGCATCCAGCCGTCCGGACGCGAAATTTGCGTCTTGCCCCACGAGGTGCGGAAACTGGGCGTATATGCCGTGACTCTCACCACCAATTGTCCATATATCCGGACTCTCCGACAACAGACTGAACAGCAACGTACTCCCGGCTCTCGGCGCCGACACGATAAATACCGGATTCGCAAAACAGTCGCTCAACTCGCCTGCGGAGACCTGATTGGCGAGTCGTCGTACGGCTTTGCGTAAGCGCAGGTTAATCGCCGCTCTCCGCCTGCTCTTCGGGTTTGTTTTGCTCGTACAGCGCATTGAAATTTACGGGCTGTAGCATAAGGGCCGGGAAACTGCCTTTGAGCGTCATGCCGTCGACAGCTTCGCTCGCATATGGAAATAACAGGTTTGGACAAACCGTATGTAAAATTCGGTGCAAATCGCTGCCACTGAATCCACTGCAAAGAAAGATACCGCCTTGCAATATCTCAGTCATGAAGGCCGTCGTCGCAGCATTGGTAACGGTTACTGTCAATGTCAGTACGACTTCGTGGTAGTCATCACCCAGTTCGTCAGTGCTAACTTCGACATCAATGCTTACCTCCGGCTCCCACGGGTTGGTAAATGTGCTGGTGCCTCCAGGTGCCTCAAAAGAGAAGTCCTTAACGAAAATCCGTTTCGTCTGGAAATCCTGTCTCGCATCGGTTTCTGCGTCCGTCATTGCCTTTACTCCATTGAATCGCCGTACATGTGGCGATCGATATTATTACAATGTTTACCCAAAGCAACCTGCTCAGGCAACCATTGGTCCGTCGTGATCAAAAACATTTTCGCCGGGTTGTACAAAGTCCTGAATCAGATGCACCCTCGCGTGATCGCCGCCATTTTCGACGTGGTGCACAAGGCGGTTGTTGATTTCCCACATCTCACCGGCGCGCATATGTATCCTCGATTCACCAACGCAAAAAAAGCAGTCTTCATTGGTTATGATTGGTACATGAATGCGATGACAGAGTCTTAACGACTCTCCGTCGTCGACATGCGGTGTAATCTTGCTGTTCGCAGCGAGGCGTGTGAGCACGATGCGAATAAAGTACCCCGGCCCATTTTTCCGAATCAGTTTGCGTTGTCGCATAGTCTTGCTAAACGTAGCGAAAATGTGACTGTGCAGAGGTTCGATCAGGCTGGCGAATTCCTGCAACGATGGGTGCGCGGTCGGATTGGTGTGGCGATAGTCCGGATCAAACAGCAGTTTTATGGTTTGTGTATCGGTATGCGCTTCGAATCTTTCCTGCCTGCTCGTATCCTCCTGCCATTCGTCTTCCGCAAAGCCGGCGACCCTTTCCCGGAGTTCGGAAATATCGAATTTGCCATGCTTAATGGCATCCCCTTCAAAGTTCATGCGACTATCTCCGTTGTCGCATTGTGTTCGTTGCCGTCTACCGGAAAGCCGGCGTTATCAAATACGTCAATCGCGTCCTGCAAGTACGGCCTGTAATTCGTCCAATGGCGAATCGCCGACTTGTAAATGGGCTGTCGCACCTGGCTCAGGCTGGCGGTGTCAACCGGGCTTTTGTTGCGGTGAAAATTCAAGCACGCATCGTTCCATTCCAGGCCCAAGAATTGCAGTAACCGGCGTACCTGCGTTTCGGTATCGGCGACCACGCTCTCGTACTGAACGTTGAGAATGCGGCCCGGCAACTGTTTAGCCCAGAATTCCATCAGATCCTTGTACAAGAGATAGTATTCCGCGCATTCCTGTACTGAGTAGGAATAGTGGTAGAAACCCAGTGTGAAAAGCTGTTTGAAATTTGAAAAGCAAGTGTCCATCGGATCACGCAGTGTGTGAATGAAACGGGCCTGCGGCAGCGCTTTTGCAATCAGGCCGAGGTCCATGAAGTTCATTGGGTACTTATCAATGAAATACCGTCCGCCGAATTCTTCAGGGCCTGCCGAATCGACATACAACTGGCCAAGCCGCGTAAGATCGATCTCGCGCTCGGGCTGACCGTAAAAGTGTTCATGAAATCCAACACCGCCGCCGAATCCCGTCAGGACTTTCATCGATTCCTTGAAGCAACCCAGTTCGCCCATTGAAACGACGTCCGGGTGGCTCGATAAAATTCGGTCCACTAGCGTTGAGCCCGTCCGTGGCATACCGAGGATGAACAACGGTGCCTGTTGCTCTGACATTTCTGTCGGCGGCGTCCCGGGCGGGGTTGGATTCGCAAAATAGTCCTTTGTTATTGCAAATGCTTTCGCCGTGCTTGCTGAGCTGTATGGCGACTTCGGTCGCATGGCGTCACCGCCCGCTTTCAGGTAGTGGTACGCGCTGTCATAGTCCTTCAGGTCCTCGTAGGTTTTCCCGAGCGCATAGGCTGCGGTGACGAATTCGTCCGAGCCTTCTTCGAAGTCCGGAAAGGCATCGAGCATGATCTTGAGGTAATTGTTGCCCGCTGTTTGTTTGTCGACCGATGACAATAATTTGTAAGCATTCGCGGACTCCGGATTGCTTTCCACCGCCCGGAGGTAACAATCAACCGCACTTTCCATCTGCCCCTGCTTCTGGAAGGCGTAGCCGAGATTGATAAGCAACTTGCTGCTCGCGGGGTCGTCGGCAAGGAGATCACGATAAAGAGACTCGGCGAGCTCATACTGGTGTATCTCCTGTGCTCCGTGCGCCACATCCGACTTCGCCTCCGGCGGCAAATCGTCGAGCTTCAGGATATGAGGTATTAGTTTAGCGGCCGGCTTTCTGTGGTATGCCGCCAGGTAGCAGTTAAGCAGCAGTAACATTATGGTGGCTTTGTCGGCACCGGCGTCCAGCGCACTTTCGGCAGCCCGCGCTGCGAATGTTCCACAGCCGAGCTTTAGCAGGAGGGTCGCCTGCAGGTGATATATCTCTGCGGTCCTGACTCCGGCGTCCAACAGCTTGTGCACGTTATCGAGAGCGAGAAACGGATCGGTCTCGCTGGCCGCTCTGGCACGACGCAGGTAGCGCTGTTGCCTGGTGGTACTCAGGGTGGTTTCTGTTTGTGTGGCCATGGCAGAAAACGCTATCGTTGTCGAGTCACATTCTTGCAATGAGACTAGCATTGTTGCAAGCACGCGTTGCCAGGATTGCGTACCAATTCAAAGAATAGGTCACGGCACATCGGGGGGGTACCGTGACCTATGGCCACTAAAACTGGCTCAGAAACGCATCTCAAACGTTGCACCAACGTAGCGGTTAAAGTCGCGCGGTACCTGGCCATGTTCCGGGCGTTGACGGAAGAAACGGCCATCCGGGACAGCTCCGTAGGTGGGATATGCCTGTGCTACGCCGATGAGTTCCGGAACGGCAAGGGGATATGCACCGACCGCACGCTCTGCAAGGCCGTCGCCGAAGGTTGTCTTACGTGAGTAATAGTTCTCGTCGAAGAGGTTCTTTACGAATAGGGTAAAATTATACTTGCCGTCTGCTGATGATGCGCCGATGAAGAGATTATGGATTCCGAAAGCATCAACTGTCGTTCCCGGTGTATTGTTGGCAAAGCCACCGTGATTCGTAAACTCTTCGGTCTGATAGCGGTAATTCCAACGAACATATGAATGCCAGCTGCCGAGTTCGAAGTCAACCCGTGCGTCGGCGGTGACGGTGTCCTCAGGAGCGTTCGCGAGTTGTGCGCCGTCGAGCTCAAAAAACTGTCCGAAACGTCCGAACGTGTAGTCGAAGAACTCACCGTAGTTAATCGGGTCAGTACAGGTCGGCACGGTCGTACCGCCATTGGCCGCAGTATTCGACAGAGCCTGACCACAGGTTATTAGGATATCCGTGTCACCGAACTCTGCGGTCACATGGTTCCAGGTACTGCCCAGGGTCAGCCAGTCGGTAGCGCTCCAGCTGATCTCCGCATCGATGCCACTGGACTCCAACGTGCCCGCATCAACGATATCGAATAATCGGATGGGCTGCCCGCTCGCGTTGGGGTCATTGACGATATTCTTCAAACCGCCATTGACAACCGGAAATAAATCGAAGTTAAGCGTATTCATCCGTTCCTGGTAATGCTCAAATTCTGCATCGAAAAAGGTGACGTTAAAACGTAAGTCACCGCCAAACCATTCGGAGCGAATACCTACCTCGAAGTTGGTCGACTCCTCCGGCGGTATCGGATAGTTGTTATCGAGATCGACCTGACGAACATCGCTGTCTGTAAACCAGCCAACGCCCTTGTAGCCCGTACTGTAACTTGTATAGAACATCACATCGTCAGCCGGGGACCATTGCAGCGCCGTCTTATAGATGAATGCAGTGTCCCGGTTTTCGGCCTGAACCGTTGTGAATGCATTGCTTGGATCTCTTGCATCAAGATCAGTTGCTGGGTTGTCTGTAACCGTGCCGAAGAACGGGTTCGACACCCCCAACCACGCCGGACCAACTCCGTCCAGATTAATTCGCCTGCCGGTTTCGTCTAGAATCCAGAGCAATCGTGGACGAACATCAACATTCGGCACGCCGTCATCGCGAACATCCATGCTGAAATCCTGGTGTTCGTATAACAAACGACCGCCAACTACGGCCGTCCATTGATCGTTGAAGTGGAAATTCAGCTGGCCGAACACAGCGGTATTGGTACTGATCAGGTCATTGTTCTTGAGCTCGCGGTTGTAGATGAGGTCATCAAAAAACTGACCGCCAAAACCAGCGACGCCGGGAAAGGTCTCGAAGTTAAATGGCAGGCCACCACAATTTGTAATTTCGAAGTTTGCATCGATGATGCTGTTCTCAAGACCCGAGTCCTGACACGCAAGCGCTTTTTGTTCGCGCGTTATCTTGGAATGCAGGAAGAACAGCCCCGCGACATAATCGACTTTGTCACCCAGCGGAGATGCAATACGAAATTCAGTCTGGAACGAGTCACTTTTCACCGGCCCGGCGAAGTTCAGCGGGAATACATCGACCGCCGTAGACAATAGTGAGTCGTTGGTTTCGAGATCGCTGTTGCGGTAATGCGATGTGAACGTGAGTTGATGTCCCGAGTCCATATCGTAATTCAGTTCGAACGATGCGGCCGATGAATCGATAAACCCATAATCACGATTGTTCTTTGCCGAAGTCTTGTCGTTTTCAGGTCCAGTGGGCGTTTGAGATATTTCGTGCAGATTGGTAATCAGCAGGTTATCCAGCGCCTGCCCGGTCAGTCCCAAGCCATCGACAACGGCCTGTGGAATCTGGCCAAAATTGTTGCCTATCGTCCAGTCATCCCGCTTCAGAAATACTCGAGTACCAGGCCCCAGGTTTCGTTCGGCGGCCTCAGCGCGAAACACCATGCTCAACTTATCGCTCGGCTGGTACAAAAACTGGGCACGGATACCCGAAGCATCTGACTCGCCACCGTTTGGCCCGTCGAGTACATTTTCTACCCAGCCATCGTTTTCGGTCGTGAAAGCGTTCACGCGCAGGGCTGTAGTATCGCTGGTGACCCAATTGTAGGTGCCTGCGAGGTGAAATTCGCCGAGACCTTCGTCGCCACTTTCCGCGACAGTGAATCGTACATTGCCGCCATTTTCCGTAAGCGAAGGCCGTCGGGTCGTCACCACCATCGCGCCGGCAACTGTATTCTTACCGAACAACGTGCCCTGCGGACCTTTGAGAATGGATACAGATTCGAGATCGTTGACATCGCCGAACAATGAGGAGTTTCTCGCCAGCACCTCACCGTCAACTATAACGGCCGCATCCGGCTCAATACCGATGAAGGCCTGCAGCGAACCGATGCCACGGATGAACAAGCCGATGTTTCGGGGGTCGTTATTCTCTCGTATCGCTATTCCGGACACGAGATGCTTGATGTCCTTCAGTGTTTCAATCGCCTGCTCTCGCATCCGATCTCCACTGACATGACTGACTGTGATCGGTACGTCCTGGAGGTTTTCCTCGCGCTTTTGTGCGGTAACGATGATTTCGTCCAGACGACGGTCGTTTGCATCCTGTGCGTACGCGCCGCCGGCGCAGATGCTGGACACCGCGAGCGCCAGTGGCAGCATTTTCGCGCCTGCAAAGACGTTGTCCTGAGTGCTTACAGTAGCCTTGTCAGACCGCCGTGCTTTGATCTTGGATTTTCTCTTGTTACTCATGGATATTCCCCCCGGGAGAACCGGTTTATCGATCGATTGTTGTCGGGTCACAGCAAGGCTCGCAAAACGACAACGTTGTCTTTCGAAGATAGTAGTCGTTTATGACAACGTTGTAAAGTTTTTATCGGTATAAGTACCTATCGGCGTTCAATTCTCGAACAACATTCAATAAAAACACTGTAAAAACAGGGCTTTTCTATACTACCGTGTGGCTTTACAAAAGCGTGTGTCTCCTATAATGTGACGACAACGTTGTCACTTGGAATCTGAATTGACTGCCCGCGAGCCCCAAAAACACGCTAATGCCCGGTTCCTGCTCGGAATCGATGGTGGCGGTACGTGCTGTCGGGCACAACTGGTCTCATTCGCCGGCGAGGTGCTTGGCAACGGCCGGGCCGGGCCGGCCAATCCGCTGCGAGACCCTGAGCGCACGCGTAATTCAATACTGGCGGCCACCGAACTAGCATTCAACGATGCGGGTCTTGGGCGCGCAGATTTCGCCCATGCCATTGCCGGTATCGGCCTGGCCGGAGTCAATGTTCCCGCTGCTTATGAGACGATTGCAGATTGGCAACATCCATACCATTCCATGCATTTGACGACGGATATGCAAATCGCCTGTTACGGGTCTCATGGCAATAGTGAGGGCGCGGTTATCATTTCCGGAACAGGGTGCAGTGGCTATTCGAGTATTGGCGGCACACAACGAATTCATAGCGCATTTGGTTTCCCGTTTGGCGACAAGGGCGGCGCCGCATGGATCGGTCTTGCCGCATTACGAGCGAGTTTTCTTGCCTATGACAAACTTGGGCCGTCTACCGTCCTCGAGGAAGATATGAATACATTTTTTGACGCTGCCGGTATCGGCATTGTTGAAAAACTTGCGAGCGCACAGCCTTATGAATACGGCAGACTTTCGCCGTTGGTATTTGCCGCGGCGAACAACGGTGATGAGGTGGCCTGCTCAATTGTCCGCGATAGCGCCGGTCATATATCAACACTGGCACGATCGATCTGGGGTCTGCGCCCGACACGACTATCGCTTGTCGGCGGCCTGGGACAGACGATCGAACCGTGGCTGGCGACGGACGTACAGGAAATGCTATCACCTGCATTACATACACCTCTCGATGGCGCCGTACTGTACGCGCGAGAACAGGTGAAAACTCAGGACACGGCCACTGCGGGTTTGCATACGACCATCGGATCCGTCAGTGCACCTAACGAATAACAGAGGCTATCCATGAAACTATCTCTGCTCGACTGGAGCATTGTGATCGGCACGCTGGGCATGACTCTGTTTGTCGGTATCTGGGTTAGCAAACGCGCCGGCCGAAATAGCGCCTCGTTTTTCCTTGGCAACCGCCACATGCCGTGGTGGTTACTGGGATTTTCAATGGTAGCCACGACCTTCGCGGCCGACACACCGAACCTCGTAACCCAGATAGTACGAAGTCAGGGCATTTCTGGAAACTGGGTCTGGTGGTGTTTCCTGGTGACCGGCATGTTGACGACCTTTGTCTATGCCCGGCTGTGGCGTCGACTTGGCGTTACGACGGATATTGAATTCTACGAGCAACGCTACAGTGGCAAGCCTGCCAGGTTTCTGCGTGGCTTCAGGGCCATCTATCTTGGCTTGTTCTTCAATATCATGATCATGGCCAATGTTACTCTGGCCGCGATAAAAATCAGTGGTGTCCTGTTTGCGATCGAACCGGAAACGGTCATTATCACGGCCGGACTGATTACCGTAATATTCAGTGCGGCGGGCGGTTTCGTCGGCGTGTTAATCACTGACTTTCTGTTATTTTTCATGGCGATGGCCGGCTCGATCCTGGCGGCTTATTTTGCCGTCAATCACCCCGCCGTTGGCGGGCTGGATGCCCTGCTCGCGCACCCGGCCCTGCAAGATAAGATTTCGTTTCTTCCGGACTTCTCCGATCCCAATCAATATGTGCCACTGTTGCTGATTCCACTACTGGTCCAGTGGTGGAGCGTCTGGTATCCAGGAGCTGAACCGGGTGGTGGTGGCTACATCGCGCAACGTATGCTGGCGGCCAAGGACGAAAATCACTCGGTAGGCGCTTCGGCATTCTTCAACGTGTGCCACTATGCCATTCGCCCGTGGCCCTGGATTCTCGTTGCGCTTGCGTCCCTCGTCGTATTTCCCGACATTGCGAGCCTGCAATCGGCCTTGCCGCACGTGTCCGCGGACCTCGTCAAGGATGATCTTGCCTATTCAGCAATGCTGGCCTACGTGCCATCCGGCATGCTCGGCATTGTCGTCGCATCGCTTGCTGCAGCCTATGTATCGACTATTTCGACCAGCCTGAACTGGGGTGCATCCTACGTTGTCAACGACGTCTACAAACGTTTCCTTGCACCGGATGCTGGAGATAAACAAGTGGTACGGGTCGGCAGGATTGTAACGGTGGTCCTGATGGTGCTGGCCGGCCTGCTGGCGCTGAAGCTCGAAAGCGCCATGCAGGCGTTTCGCCTGATGCTTAGTATCGGTGCCGGGACCGGCTTGCTTTTTCTGTTGCGATGGTTTTGGCACCGCATTAATGTGTGGAGTGAAATATCGGCGATGGTGCTGTCATTCGTCGTTAGCATGTATTTTGAATTTGGTCATTTTGCGTTCCTGGACGGCTGGAAAAAACTGATTTTTTCGGTCGCACTGACGACTGTTGGCTGGGTCATTGTCACATTGCTGACGCCACCATCCGATGCAGAGACCTTGCGGCGATTTGATGCTTCCATCAACGTCGATAAAGCAGATATCCGCCGCGGTGCCGGTGCCACCCTGGCAGCGACGATTGGGGTTTACGCCGCCCTGTTTGGCATCGGTGCGTTGCTGTTCAAAGATTACTTGCTGGCCACGGGACTGCTCATCGTGATGAGCGTAGCGGCGTTGCTTACCACAAGGCTATATCGGCAAACGGGCGCCTAGCACCCAGGTTTCGAGGACCTGAAGTTCGTCGTCGACGAGCACCATGTTTGCTATGTAGTTGCGCTCGATCCTGCCGTAGGTCGAGTCGATGCCGAGAAACTCCGCCGGGTACTGGCTCGCCATGCGAACAGCCTCCTCCCAATGAACATTCAGATGCTCGACAGCATTACGAACGGCAGTAATCATATCGAGCGAGGACCCGGCTAGCTGCCCTTGTGCGTTTGTCAGGCCATTTGAGCTACAGGATATGGTTTCGCCGAGCAACTGAAATTCTGTGATGTCGGTACCGACTGGCGGCATCGCATCGGTCACAAGAAACACCTTGCCACGTTGTTTCGCCGACAGCGCCAACCTGAGTGTCGCCCAGTGCACATGGATACCGTCGGCAATTACGCCGCACCAACTGTCTTGATCTTCCAGCGCTGCACCGACCACACCCGGTTCCCGGCTCGTCAGGGGACTCATCGCATTGAACAAGTGGGTAAATCCACGCAGTCCGGCATCAATCGCACACCGGAGCATTTCATATGAGGCATCGCTATGCCCGGCCGCAACAATCACACCGGCGTCGACCAGTCGTTTGATATCTTTTGCTTGCACGCATTCTGGAGCTATCGTCAGTAAGGTCTTGCCATGCTGTAGCGAACTCGCAAGACGGATCGCCTCGTCGTCCAACTCGCGGAAATGGCCGGGGTCGTGCACGCCGTTGCGCGCCGCATTCAGGAATGGCCCTTCAAGGTGAATTCCGGGAATCGAATGGACCGAGTTGCGAATTGCCTCGTCTGTTGCAGTGATCGCAGCTCTCATTTTTTCTGGTACGTCGCTGATCAATGTTGGCAGTAGTGCGGTCGTCCCGAATTGGCGATGCGCGGCGGATATTCGGCCAATTGCCTGTGCCGTCGGCGCATCGTTGAACAACACACCACCACCACCGTTGACCTGCAGATCTATCAGCCCTGGCAAGATTGTATTGCCCTCTAGATCAACGACTTCACTTGCGCCACCAGCCTGATCGTCCGGCACGACTCCCAGAATGCGCTGGTCTTCGATAACGATGGTATGCCCGGTGAGGACCTGCTCACCCGTAAATATGCGGCCGTTGACCAGGCTTTTCTTCATCAGACAGTTCTTGTCACTTTTCTCAAGTGCGGCGGCTGGTCGGGGTTGAAGCCCCGCCGGATAGCGAGCTCGTTGCTCATGCGATAAAACGACTGAATCAGCAACAGCGGTTGGATCGCACAGTGGTAGCCGCTTGAGACCGGCAATGCATTTTTTCCGGAGTAATTTTCTGCGGCCAGCAAAACATTGGCACCCATCGCTCGAAAATCACTTGCCAGTTGCTCGGTTCCGGGCAAGGTTTCATCACCCTGCGCCAGTACCAGCACCGGAAAACCGTCGCCGACCAGCGCCATCGGTCCGTGCCTTACTTCCGCACTGCTGAACGCCTCGGCGTGCAGGCCGCAAACCTCTTTGAGCTTCAGCGCCGCTTCCTGCGCGACCCCCAATCCCAGGCCTCGCCCAATCACAAACAGGTTATTTGCACCAATAAGCATTTCGATCGCGGCCCGCCAATCCAAACTCCACGTCTGACGCAAGCCTTCAGGTAACCTAGAAAGGCCTTCTTTCAGTCGTGGGTCCGCTGACCAAAATGCGACCAGGTGCAACATGGCACTAATCGTAGCAATGAAAGACTTCGTCGCTGCGACGCTTTTTTCTTTGCCGGCGCACAACGGAATAACAAAATCTGCCAACGGCACAATAGGCGACTCTTCGTCATTGACGAGGACAAGCACTCTGGCACCTGCGTCTTTCGCCCGTTTGGCATTGTCCAACAGGTCGGGGCTTTTCCCTGACTGAGTGATCGTTACGTACAACGTATCCCGAAGTTGCTGTTGTGACTTGTAGACCGATTGCACTGACGGTGACGCGGACGAGGTCACCACGCCAAGCTGCGACTCGACCAAATATTTAAAGAAGGTGGCGGCATGGTCCGAACTGCCCCTGGCGCAAGTGATCACTGCTCGCGGTTCATGCCGAACCAGGCTGGTTACGATGTCACTGACTGCTGTTTGATTTTTTCCGAGCTGACGTTCTACGACCGTCGCAGACTCGGACGCCTCCGTGAACATCGCCGTGTGTTGCGGGTTCAGGCTTCCCACCCGGGGTTTATCAACAACTTGCACAGCCAGCCCTCTATCGAGACAACGTTGTCATTATGGACTGCTTTACGCCCTGAAGTAAATAGATTCGTGCCCGGGGCCTTGGCACGCATCCGTATCGGTCGTCTGACGGAGTCAGCTGCCGGCGACCTGACTAAGTACTGACGGCCCCGGCGGTCTTCTTGCTCGCCACTTGCACCGTTGAATCCCGAACAACCAATTGAGGCTCAAATCCATTGCCAGACTCGACGTCAATGTCGTATCGACCCGGACAAATTTCAGCGATCAACAATTCTGCGGCACGTTGAGCAATTTCATTGTTGTTCTGCCGGCTCGTGGTTAGCCTCGGCCAGGTGTGTCTCGAAAACGGGTTGTCCTCGAAGCCGGCGATCGCAAGTTGTTTCGGCACATTAACGCCATGGTTCTGTGCGTAAAACATTGCGCCGGCGGCTATGTCGTCATTACAACCGAAAATCGCTGTCGGCAACATGTCATGGTCAATGAGATACCTGGCACGTTCGGCACCCGATTCGAACGAGTACTGACCGGGAAGAATGAGGTCGTCATCAATATCAAGACCGTTGGCCTGCAGCGCTTCTTTGTAGCCAAGCATCCGCTTACCACTGGACGCGTGGGCGGGGTCTCCACCAAAAAAACCGATTTTCCGGTGCCCCTGCTCGATCAGGTGTTGAGTAATTTGATTGGCAGCGGCCCGGTCATCAACATATACACACAGCGACATATCGTCCGGCGACGAGGACCCCGATACGATCCGCACGTGCTTAATGTTTTCTTCATTGAGCTTTGCGATTACGTGTGGCATTTCGGACAACGGTGGAGTTAGCACCATGCCCCCGACTCCGCTCTTGGTGACGATCTGCGTGAGCTCTTTGACGATATCCGGCGAGCTCGAATCACAGGGATGTATCACAAGCTCAAATCTCTTGTCACGGCATTGGTCGAGAACTCCCTGCTGCATCTCGATAATGTAATTGCTGTTCGGGTTGTCGTAAATCAGGGCAATAGATGACGGTGCGCCACGCAGGTGGCGTGCCGACAGGTTCGGCTGGTAATCAAGTTGCTTTATCGCCTTCCAGACTTTCGCCTGGGATTCCTCTTTGACGGTACGCTCGTTATTAATCACTCTGGATACGGTCTTGAACGAAACGCCGGCGAGCCTCGCGACATCCTTAATCGTTGATTTCATGCTCCGCCCAGAAAGCTACTTGAATTGAATGATGTACTGACAACTGTTCTGGTCGAAAATACGATTAACGACTGACAGCCCGTACGGGACGGACATTCTTGACGATGTCACCGTTCGTAGCAAGGCCGAATCGCGAATTTCGGCCAATGGTTATCCTCTGGAACGGCTTTAGACGATCATTCAACCACCCGCGAATGCTGCCAGCTCCTTGGATAGGGCATCCGGCTCTTCGACCATCAGGGCATGGCCGCTGTTTTCGAACCATGTCAGCTTACATTGTGGTATTCGGGTCGCCATGTAGTCTGACCACCCCGGTGGCGCGACCAGGTCATGGCGGCCGTGGCAGATCAGGGTCGGTACATCAACCAGGTCCAGCTTGTCTCGCAAGTCTTCCCTGAGCAGTGTCTTGAAACACTGATAGCCGACATACGCAGGCATTTTCAGCCACATGGACAGAAACCAGGCGGTTGTCGCCGCCATGTCCTCACGGTGGAAATTCGCGCCGGCAAAAGCAGCCATCGTCTCCGGCAATGCGATTCGCATTCCCTCCAGCGTTGCCTCTGCCGCGTCGGCGTCCAGGCCGAAAGCTTCGGTGTCCGTCGCCAATAGCCGTGGCGTTGCGGGCCCGACCATCGCCAGTCTGGTGACGCGTCCATCTGTATTGCAATCAGCGACGTAATTGAGGCCAACACCAGCAGCCATTGACCAGCCCACGAGCGTCACGTCGCGCAAGTCGAGTGTGACCAGTAGCGCGTGAATATCATCGCACATCTCATTGTAGCTATAGCCGGTATACGGCTTGTCCGAATCGCCATGGCCACGCATGTCAACGCAGATACAACGAAAGCGATCTTGCAAACCCTGTACCTGATAATTCCAGCTATCGAGCGTCGCGGCAATTCCAGGCATGAAAAGTATTGGTTTGCCCGCACCACCATCCCGATAGTGTATTCGGATTCCGGATTCCAGATTTATGAACGGCATTCAAGTTGTCCTTTTAGCATCAACACAGTTTCATCGAGCGCGAGCGCGGCCGCGTCGACGACTCCGGTCAAGGTAACAAATCCATGAATCAAATTATCAAAACAACGGTATTCGACCTCGACGCCGGCCTCCTCAAGTTTCGTAGCAAAGGCCGCGCCTTCGTCCCGCAATGGGTCGAATCCAGCGGTGATAATTATCGCCGGCGGTAATCCGGAATGATCCGTTGCGAACAACGGAGAAGCTCTTGGGTCCATGATATCGGGACCGTCTCGCAAGTAATTGGTGCTGGACCAAATCATCAGGGACCGGGTCAGTCTGTAGCCGTCACCGAATTTCTGGTGCGACGAACAGGACATCGATTGGTCTGTGGCCGGGTAGATCAGCAACTGGCAAATAATATCCGTGTAGCCCTGGTCCCGCGCCGCGAGTGCCGCCACCGCTGCAAGATTGGCGCCTGCGCTATCGCCAGCAAGGACGATTCGAGTCGGGTCAGCGCCGATTTCCTGTGCGCTACCGCGTGCCCAGTTACTTGCCTCAATGGCATCATCCACCGCCCGCGGGAACTTGTGCTCGGGCGCGAGGCTGTATTCGATAGACGCAACAATGCACGACGCGCCCGAACAGATTGTTCGACAAACGCTATCATGGGTATCGATGCTGCCAAAACTCCAACCACCGCCGTGAAAATACACGACGAGCGGCGCTGGCGAGTCACTGTCACGTTCGGGATAATAAATTCGAACGGGCAGGCTCCCGTTTTTCGTCGCTATCCTGCCGTCGACCGATCGATCAACATCTGCCCCTTTCGCTGTCAGTAGTTCAACGCCATTTGAAAAAACCTGGCGCGCTTCCGCCGGTTGCAATGTCTGCAGTTTCGGAGTTCCCGAATCCTCCAGCTCCCGCAGAAGATCGGCAAGCTGCGGATCGAGCTCTTTAGTCGTCATCGAACAGGATGATTTGCCGCGTCGACTCGCCGGCCGCAAGACGATCAAACGCGGTATTGATCTCTGACAACGACAGCTTTTCGCCCATCAATTTGTCAACGGGCATGAGGCCCTTCTGGTAAAGCTCGATATAGGTTGGAATGTCTCTTACTGGTACGCAACTGCCGAGATAACTGCCACGAAGGGTTCGCTCCTCGCCGACAATTTGTAACGCGGGTAGAGACAATCTGGCATCCGGGTGCGGCAGTCCTGCCGTGACCGTTTGTCCACCGCGCCGAGTCACCGCCCAGGCCAACTCGAGCGCCGCAGTGGAGCCCGCCATTTCGAACGCGTAGTCGACGCCGCCATCACTGATGCGCCGCACAGTTTCGGCGCAATCCGGGTCGTCGGCCCTGACGGTATCCGTGGCGCCGAGCTCTTTACTCAAGGTCAACTTCTTGTCTTTCAGGTCGATCGCAATAATCTGTCTGGCGCCCGCCAGTCTGGCGCCCAATATCGAGTTCAGGCCAACGCCGCCAAGTCCAACTACGGCCACTGTCGAACCGGCTTTAACCTTTGCGGTATTGAGTACGGCACCCGCACCCGTAATGACAGCGCAGCCAAACAGCGCCGCCTCATCAAACGGCAAACTTCGATCGATCTTCACGACTGAGTATTTACTGACGACCGCGTAGTCTGCGAACGCCGATACGCCAAGGTGATGATTCACAGGGATGCCATCACGGTGAAGTCGGCGCGCTCCGGATACCAGTGTGCCGTCGTTGTTAGCAACTGCTGCAGGTTCGCAAAGAGCTGGTCTGCCCTCCGCGCAGGGCACACAGTGTCCACAACTCGGGACAAACACGAGCACCACGTGGTCACCCGGCGTGAGCCCCTCGACGCCGGGCCCCGTTTCAGCAACGATACCTGCCGCTTCGTGGCCCAAGACCATCGGCGTCGGACGCAGCCGTGATCCATTGATTACCGACAGGTCAGAATGGCAAAGCCCGGCCGCGCGAATTTTGACCAGCACTTCGTCGCGAGCCGGCGGCGCCAGCTCGAAAGACTCGATCTTAAGTGGCTTGCTGGTTTCGTATGGCTGACCAGCGCCAACGCTCTCCAGGACGGCCGCTTTTATGATTCTCACACTTTCCTCCGACGTCAACGGCTCTCCTCAAAAGGAATATCGCAGCTGTATACCGTAGGTCCGGGGCGCCGCCAGGAAGCCTTCCGGTTTTCCCGTCTCGACGCCGGACTCCAGAATATTCAGGAAATAGTCCTCATCGAACGCATTTCTCACAAAGGCTGCAACCACCCAGACGCTGTCGGCCGGCGTGAAACTTACGCGAGCATTGAGAAGACTGAATGAGTCTTGCGCCGAAAGGTCGCGATTAAACGTCGTGAAGAAACTCTTGTCCTGATACTGGTAGTCCAGTCGAAAACTCAGGTCACCGCTATTGCCGACCGGCACCGTGTAATCAGTACCAAGGTTCGCCGTGAAGTCTGGCGATCTGGGCAAATTGTTGCCGTCGAGATCGATCGTACCGAGCTGCGGATTGCTCGGATCCTCGGTGAGGAAGCTGTCAAACTCAGCGCTCAGAAATGACAGGCCCAGGTTGAAACGCCATTGTTCGGTAGCTTGCGCGAGTAGTTCGACCTCAGCTCCGAAAATAGTCGCATCGGCCGCATTGGTAATTACGCCGGCGTTATTCTCGAGCTTCGAGACCTGCAGATCGGTGTAATCGTAGAAAAACGCGGAGGCGTTAAGTATGACAGAGCCGTCTGCGAGCTTGGATTTGAAGCCGGTTTCGTAAGCCCACACAAACTCGGGTTTGAAGTCAGGTTGGATGCCGTTGAAGGTGAAACCACCGCTCTTGAAACCGCGCGTTGCGGTTCCGTACCACATGACATCATCGCTAACCGCGTATTCGAAACCGAATTTTGGCGTGAATTCATCCGAATCGGTCGCCAGTGCAGCCGGTGGGAATGGGGGAAACAAGCCGATAAACTCAGAAAGCTGCGTCGCCTCTTTTTCCTCCGAGTTGTATCGAAGCCCGACCGTTAGTGAGAGCCGGTCCGACGCGGCATAGGTAGCCTGACCAAACACGGCAAACGCATCGGTCGACATCGAGGCCTGGTGCAAAATATCAAACCCGAATCCCGGGATGGGAATGAAGATTTCGGTTTCGCCGTCGTCATTGAAGTAGAAAGCGCCGATTATCCAGTCCCAGTTTTCAGCGGCATCGGAAGAGAGGCGAAACTCCTGCGAGAACTGTTGCGTGTCGTCGTGGTCTTCAAAGTTCTGAAAAGTTATGTCGACGCCGTCGCCATCGAAAACTGCTTTGAACTCGGTGTCGCGATACGAACTCACAGAGGTAAATGTCGAATTGCCTGTATCCCAGTTAATGATGGCGGTCACGCCGAACTGGTCCTGCATTTCTGTCACCGGTGACTCCTGTGACACGGCGCGTAGGCCCGGTGGGTCATTCGCACCCAGGGCGCCTTCGAACAAGTCCGAAAACTCAAGTTGTTTGAAGGGGGCCGGACTGCCGTCGTCCTGTGAGAAGTCTGTGATCAGATCGATGGTCACATTTTCATTTGGCAAGAATCTTAGACTAAGGCGACCCATCAACAGATCTTCGTCGAACAGGTCTTCGCCTGTGAACAGATTGGGGGTGAAGCCGTCCCGGTCACTTTTCACTATGGCGGCTCGTGCCTGGACCTTGTCTTCCACGAGTGAGCCGCTTACGACCGCGCCCAGGCGAATGTAATCAAAGTCACCGAATTCCGCGGACACATTGCCCTCGAATTCTGCGGTCGGGGCCTTCGAGACGATGTTGACAATGCCTCCGGTCGCGTTGCGACCATAGAGCGTTCCTTGCGGCCCGCGCAAGACTTCAACGCGCTCGACATCGTACAGGTCAAACATCGCCGCCGAGGTCCTTGCTATGTAAGCACCGTCGGCATGCACGGCAACGCCCGGATCGCCACCGATGGTCAGGTTTTCAGCACCGATCCCTCGAATGTAAATTTTGCCAACGATTTCCTTGTTCACGATCATGCCCGGTGTCTGCAGCCCGACGTCATAGATGTCCTGAATAACAGAGTTTTCGAGCTGTTCCGATGTATACGCGGCAATGGACAACGGCACGCTCTGTAGACTTTCGCTGCGCTTCTGCGCGGTGACGACTATCTCCTCCAGTGCCGCACCTGAATCGGTGGGTCGGACACTTGATGAAGGAGAATCATCGCCGTTGCCGATGTCGCTGGCATCTGATTCATCGGCATTACCGCTGTCGCTTTCTTCGCTGCCGGTTTCGTCGCTCTTGTCGCCGCCTGCCTGCATAACGGTAATCGTTCGCTCACCGGAAACCTGGTAACTCAGTCCGGATTGCGCCAACAAGGTATCCAGCGCATCGTTCGGCTGCATCGACCCCGACACCGCTGCACTGCTAAGACCTTCAACCACGGACGCGTCGACAATCACCTGCAGGTCCGACTGTTCCGAAAAACTCAGCAACGCTGACGCGACTGCCTGAGGTGGTATATCAAAATCCACAGCCTGCTGTGCCAAAGCGATCCCCGACCAGACCACCGCGATAACGGCCAGTACAGACTGCCGCCAAAGACGACGTCCTTTATTGGCAAAGCTACTTTTTCTATGGTGTTCATCAGTCATTTCAGTATGTCCTCCTGCGAAAACAACAAGGAGCAATCAAACGACGCTCAGCCTTAAGACGACGAGGGGGTCAATTTTGGGAATTTTTAGGTTGTGAGTTTTGAACCCGCAAGAACTCAGCGATCAGCGCTCGTCGTGGAATAGCACGATGCCGTGCCCGTCCAGGCGCACAACCTTCACGTGGAATCCCTGTGGGATGCCGTCCAACCACTCATCGATGCTGTCCAAAAAGATCGTACCGGTGAATTTCTGTTGGTTCGTAAAATCATCACCGATTATCAACTCAACATCGGAATATCGATTGACGTCGGCGAACACCGATTCGAACGACGCGCCGTCATACGCAAGGCGCCCGGACAGCCACGATGTGCTGAGCATTGGATCGACCTGACTGACAATACCGATGCTACCGGCAACATTTAGATCCAGCACATCGCCCGATTCAAGATTCACGGCGGTGCCGGATCCGTTGCTCGCGTTGGCGGCAGCCACGGTTGGGCCATCGACCCTTACTTTGCCTTCGATGACGGAAACTTTGATGTCGCGCACACCAATATTGACGTCAAACTCTGTGCCGAGTGCACGAACGGTGTGGTTGCCCGCGGCAACAATGAACGGACGGTCGCGGTCTTTAGCAACTTTGAAATACGCTTCTCCGCTGCGCAGTTCAATGCGCCGCGCATGGCGCGCGTAGGCGATTCGCACTTCTGACTCTGCGCCCAGCGTTACGCTGGAGCCGTCCTCCAGCTCAATCAGTTGATGCTCTGCGGTCGTCGTTTCGTAACTATCAAAATCTTGATTGTCGTCGCTCAGCAAACCGAAGCCAATCAGGCTAAGCGCGACGATTGATGCAGCAGCGGCCAGCCAATACCGCCCATTACTCCTACCTTCCTGGTCTCGATGCCGCGATTTCACTGGCAGGGCCAATTCTCCGTCGTAGGTATCGGCCTCAAGTTCAGCCTCGCTCGGCCACGGCAGATCATCTGCCTGATCGGATTTCTGCCAAAACTCTCGCACAGCATCAAACGCTGCTGCGTTAGCGTCGTCCGCGGCAAGCCAGCGACGCCACTCGCGAAAATCCGATTGCGAGAATCCGTCCCGGATCCTCAAAAACCAGGATGTGGCCTCTTGAGTGATCTCTTCACTGGACAACTTATGTTTGCTTCGATCCATCTACGATGTTCCTCGAACTTCAGGCGTGCCGTCACTGGCCGCCGAGATTTTCATCATCAAGGCGCGATCGGCAATAAACGATCGCGCGTAAAACGTATTTGCGAATCATGCTTTCCGTCAGTTGCATCTGGTCTGCAATCTCACGGTAAGAATGATCATTGAATTTGTATAACAAGAATGCCTGGCGGCATTTGGGGGGTAATTCCGCAACAATCTCTTTGATCAATGAAAGTTGCTCTTGTGCCCCAACTATTCTATCGACGGCAACGGCCGGTGCTGGAATACCGTCGCCGATTACGTCAAACGACAGATGTTGCGGCTGTCGGCCCTGGCTGCGCATGCGATCAATCGCTATGTTTGACGCGATCTTGAACAAATAGGCCTGCATGTGACTGATCGTGTCTGATTCGTCCAGCTTCAACATGCGCGCATAGGCTTCCTGTGCTACTTCTTCGGCATCCCTTCTGGAGCATAGCCGCACACTCAGGTATCTCACCAACGACTCGTTGTACTTCTGGAATGCACGCCCAGTGACTTCGCTGGCCGTTGAGCCCCTCTCTACCGATACATACGGCCCCGGTTCCGCCTCCGCATGTCTTTCGACAGGCTGATTCGCTGGCACCGCTTGGGAGGACATTTTTCGCATAGTATTATCGCCGTCTGATTAATATAGACGACAAACCAGCATGTTTTGGGAATAAATCCTTGAAAATATGTCCTGACGCGCGCGGTCAGCTACCGCGTTCGTCGATAACCCGCACGGCCTTGCCTTCAGAACGAGCGACTTCGCCCGGTTCGCAAACCTCGATAATCGCGCTGACGCCGACATAGTCCTTGATGCCTTTTTTCAGCTCGCCTGCGACCGCCGCCGATTCAGCGTCTTTCGCCGCTGCCGTTTTTTCGACTTTGACGGTAATGACGTCGAGCTTGCCATCTCGTGAAACGCGAATCTGGTAATGCGGCGCAAGCGCACCTACTGCGAGAACGCGCTCTTCTATCTGCGTCGGGAACACGTTTACACCTCGGATGATCAGCATGTCGTCCGAGCGACCCGTAATTTTGTCCATGCGCCGCATGGTGCGCGCCGTCCCGGGCAGCAGCCTTGTAAGATCCCGCGTGCGATATCGAATGATTGGCAGGGCTTCCTTGGTCAACGACGTGAACACGAGCTCTCCCATCTCACCATCGGCCACAGGCTCCCCCGACTCGGGGTTGACGATCTCAGGATAGAAATGATCTTCCCAAATAACAGGCCCATCCTTGGTCTCGATGCACTCGTTGGCGACACCGGGACCGATGACCTCCGATAAACCATAGATATCGACGGCATCCAGCCCGCAGCGTTCCTCGATCTCCTTGCGCATCGATTCGCCCCACGGTTCGGCACCAAAGATTCCGATCTTTAGCGACGATGCGGCGGGATCCAGGCCTTGCCGTTCGAATTCATCGGCGATATTGAGCATGTAGGACGGCGTCACCATGATGATGTCGGGCTTGAAATCCTGGATGAGCTGCACCTGCTTGGGTGTCTGCCCGCCCGACACAGGTATGACGGTTGCACCGAGTTTCTCGGCGCCATAGTGCGCACCCAGTCCACCCGTAAACAGGCCGTAACCGTAAGCCACGTGGATCAGGTCGTCTGGACCACCGCCGCTCGCGTGTATCGATCGTGCGACAACCGTTGCCCACATGTCGATGTCGTTCCTGGTGTAGCCGACGACGGTCGGTTTGCCGGTCGTGCCGCTCGAGGCATGAATACGAACAACGTCTCGTTGCGGCACGGCAAACATGCCAAACGGATAGCTTTGGCGAAGATCATCCTTTACTGTGAACGGAAACAGACTCAAATCTTCGAGCGACCTCAAGTCGGCTGGTGTGACGCCGGCGACATCGCACTTCGCTCGATACGGTGCGCAGTTGTCATACGCGTGTCCAATAGACCATGCCAGTCGTTCGAGTTGCAAAGCTCTGAGTTCGTCTATGCTCGCCATCTCGATTGGCTCGAGACTGTTCGGGTCTGATACACGATTTACCACTGTACGCTCCGAGTTGAATTGCCTGATGTGGCCTAGTTAACACACTTGAGTGACCCGGTGTCTATGAGGAAATTCCACTTTTTTATTTCGAAGGTGTCTTGATACTGGCCGGCAGCTCCGCATAGTCTTCTGTCTTGGGGAGCGATCGGTAAGCCGCGAGCATCGACGACCTTGTTGAGGCAGACCGGATCACGCAGCATCTGTTCCCGGGCCCGAATGCCGACTACACTGGGTTCTCTCTATTACCTACAGTCAACCACTTAAACTTTGACAAACAAACTTTCCTACCGTGCTGACATAGACGGGCTGAGAGCGGTTGCTGTTCTGGCCGTGATCGCAAGTCATCTCCCCGAGAAATTTCTGCCCAGCGGATTCCTGGGTGTGGATGTCTTCTTCGCAATTTCCGGCTTTGTGGTCACTGGCTCACTGTTGGGCCAGCAACGGACCCAGCTCTCGCAGCTTTATGTAGGTTTTCTCGCAAGGCGGATAAAGCGCCTGATGCCTGCACTCACGCTATGTGTAGCGGTCACCGGGTTCGTGGTGCTGGCAACAGACCCTTTTCCACGGCACTCGATTGAGACGGGACTGGCCGCACTGTTCGGCTTTGCTAACGTTGTATTATTTTTCTTCGAGCTCGACTACTTTTCCCCGTCCTCCATATTCAATGCGTTCACCCACACCTGGTCACTGGGGGTGGAAGAGCAGTTTTACGTCGTGTTCCCAATGTTCGCGTGGCTTTTTTACTTCAGGACCCAACGCGGCTCCTACAAAGCACTGGCGATCGCAATGATCCTCGGCGGCCTTGTGTCCGTCGCGATGTTTGCCGGGTTATACGAGCAACATCAGGCGGCTGCTTTTTTTCTGATGCCCGCCCGGATCTGGGAATTGGGCATCGGTTCGCTGGTCTTCCTGGCGTCGCGACGCACGCAATTGGCACAATTCCAGCGCGTGCTGAGACGCCTGTCCCCGTTCGCGCTGGTGGCACTGATAGCGTGCTTTTTCGTCCCCGAAGGCCACGTTATGCCGGCGACATTGGCGGCCGTTAGTTTGACTGGATTGTTACTGGCTACAGACGGCCGTTCTCTCGCTGCACATGCGCTTACGCTACGACCTGTCACCTACATCGGAAGAATCTCTTACTCCCTCTACTTATGGCACTGGCCGATTATTGCCCTTGGCCCACTCGTGCTGGCACCGTCCTGGCGACATTCGGCATTTTACGTGCTTGCCATGGCGATCGCCGCAAGCCTTTCCTTTCATTGGATCGAGAAACCGCTCCGATACAGAACCTGGACGACGCGCAGAATCCACGACATTGGTCTGGGATTAGGCGCGAACCTTGTCCTCGCTGCGGTATTGCTATTCGTGATGGTCAGGACAGACGCAGGTTCCGACTCGACCATCACCGTGCTCCACCCTCCCTCATACCTACCGGTTATTCCCAGCGGCAAATCGCACGTGCTGACTTGTGCGTTGGACGGCGGGAGTCGGAAATTAACGCCCGACACCATAGCTAACTGCACGGTCGCGCCGCGACCAGGCATGCCCACCATCTGGGCGATGGGCGACAGTCATTCCGGGCATTTGCAGGGCATGTTGTACGAGGTGCATGAGCGATTGGGTATCGGTGTGCACCTGATAGAGACTCCGGGCTGGAGCTTCCCTTTCGAACCGGGCAAGGAATTCGCCCCTCGCAAAGAAGTGTTTCGCCGCATCTCCCAGAAATTCAGACCCGGCGACATCGTTCTCCTGTCGCGGCTTTACATTGATCGCGAGCTCCCCCACGCCGTCATTGAAGTGCGACCCTGGCTTTATCTCGTATCTCGCCTCGCCGAGGATCTCGCCGGGAAGGGGGTGAATCTTGTCGTCACCGCACCCCCCCCTGTTTTTCCATATAAGGACATCCGTGAGTGCAGCCTCGACGATAGAAAGAGCTGCGCCCTGGATCGAGATACGTTCGCCCCTCTCGTAGACCAGGTGATGGAATTGCTGGACAAACTCGAGGCGAGCAACAGCAATGTGGCTGTCTTCGAAATCTTCGGTTCCGCCTGCCCGGCCGGAGACGAATATTGCTACCCGGATAATGGCAGCAGTTTCCTGTACCGGGACAAGGATCACTTTAACTCCCTGGGTTCAAAGTTATTAGCTGAGCCATTTGTCGATATGCTCCGCTCCTCGGACATGATCACTCGCGGCCAGTAATTTCCGGGCTGCGATTTCGTTGATTTGGGTGTATGTTGCGCACTCCAGCACAACATGGTCCAGCTATGATGTTTCGTCTTTCTATTGCCATTCTGGCTGCCGCCGCAATGGTCGCCTGCAGTTCCGACCAGGAACCACCCACTCAACCCACGCCCAATGTCGAAGCCGGTGCTTCGCTGGATCCCGCCAAAGGCATCAACTGGTTCGAGGGCAGCGTCGAAGACGCCTTTGCAGCGGCCAAGGAGTCCGGGAAACCGATTTACCTCTATTGGGGTGCAGTCTGGTGTCCACCATGCCACGCGATCAGCGCAACCATATTCAAGAGCCCTGAATTTCTTGAGCGATCAAGACTGTTTGTTCCTGTTTATCTGGACGGCGATACCGAAAACGCGCAAGCCTATGGTGAGAAGTTCGGTGTGCGTGGCTACCCAACAATGATTGTTTTCGATTCAGAGGGTGTCGAGTTAACGCGAATTCCCGGTGGCATCGACTTGCAAGCCTATGCAAACGTTTTGGACCTGACACTGAACCATGCTTCGTCGGCAAACGAGTTGGTTGCGGACCTCGCGGCGGGTAGCGATTCTCTTGCCGCCGCTGATTGTACGTTGTTAGCGTACTACTCCTGGGGTCAGAACAGGACGATTTTGGACGATACCGATACCGCTGCGGCTTTCCGCAGTATGTACGAGGCATGCCCTGCCGACATGGCGGCGGAGCGCTCGATCCTGTATTTGGGCTGGCTCGACGAGGCGATTGCTGCCGCCAACGCCGAGGAAGACGCTGTGCCGCTGAGCGATGAGCAAAAAGCCGAGGCGCTGCTACAGGTTGAAGCATTGCTCGCCGACGATGACCTGATTAAGGCCAATATCTTCACGGTCCTTTTTTCTGGCGTTGACTACGCCAAAGCGCTGACCGATGCAGATAGCGACGAGTACGATGCGTTGCTGGTCAGCTATAACAAAGCGTTCGAGCGCATCGCGGCCGATGAGTCTGTTTACAAACGCGAGCGCATCTACACCTTGATTGGCAAGATTGGTTTTGAACGCATTAACGATGAAGAGGCAGAGTTATCGTCGGAACTGCAGGGCGAAATACTGGACATGCTGCGGTGGGCAGATGAAACGACTCCGAGCGCTTACGAACGTCAGCCCATTATTAATGCGCTTGACAATGTGCTGAACGATGCCGGCATGGACGATGCTGCGAAGACCTTGTTGCTTGCTGAACTGGAAGTGACGAAAACACCGTACTACTACATGGTCAGTATTGCTGACATCGAGCAGCGGGCCGGCAATATTGATGTTGCGGTCGATTGGCTGGAACGGGCCTACAATGCGACCACGGGATCAGCCACGCGATTTCAATGGGGCTATTACTATTTGAATGGTCTTTTGGAGATGAAGCCGGAAGATACGCAATTGATACACGACACGACCGTCGGTCTTATCGACGAGCTGCAGAATTCGGGTGGCTTGTATCAACGGCCGAAAGGACAGCTACGCAGGTTGGAAGGCTATCTCGTGAAGTGGAGCGAAGAAAATGACCGCGCTGCAGAACTTGCTGAGATTCGTAACTCAGTCATGACGATTTGTGCTGCGGCATCTCATCAGGACGAGTCACGCGCGACTTGCGATGCGTTCCTGGAGTCGCCTGCCGGCTAAATCAACGCAAACGTCGTTTATCATGGGTTGCCCGTGACAAGATGGACTTAAAGTGGCATTACTTCCAAACGCTGTAGTTTTTCGATCGGTCCTGGTCGGCCTGTTGCTCATCGCGAGCGCGGCAACGAACGCACAGATACTCGCTGACCGACCGGTCGTGCAGGCTGCGAAAATGACCGCAAACCCGGTGCTCGATGGCAGGGTGCTCGGAGATTCAGCGTGGACCACCCTCACTCCTGCCAGCGGCTTTTGGCAGGTACAGCCTGACGATCGTAAGCCGGCGACACAAAAGACCGAAGTCTATGTCGGCTTCTCCGACGATGCGCTATACATTGGAGTCGTTGCTTACGACGACGACCCCGGCGCCATTATCGTCACCGACAGCCGTCGCGATTCCAGCCTTTCCGATACCGACAGCTTTCAGGTTGTTCTCGACGGTTTACGTGATGGACAAAATGGATTTGTCTTCGGCACCAACCCGGCCGGCATCGAATACGATGGCCAGGTGACCCGCGAAGGTGCCGGTGGTGTGCTGGGTTCCGGCAGCGGTGGCTTCAATCTTAATTGGGATGCCAGCTGGGATGTCGCAACGGAAATATCCGAGATCGGCTGGACCGCGGAGATGCGAATTCCGTTTCGCTCACTTCGCTACGGCCGTGATGAAGTACAAACCTGGGGCATAAATTTTCAGCGCAATATCCGACGCAACAACGAAATAAGTTATTGGGCGCCGCTGTCTCGCCAACGCAATCTGTACCGCGTTTCTGAAGCCGGCAGCGTGACCGGGATCGCTTTGCCGGCGCAACGCAATCTGAAACTGACGCCTTACGTTCTCGGCAGTAACTCAAGCGGTGGGGAACTTGCGGCTACCGAGAATGAAAGTGAGGTCGGCTTCGATCTCAAGTACTCGATAACGCCAAGTCTGACACTGGACGCGACCTACAATACCGACTTCGCGCAGGTTGAAACCGACGAGCAACAGGTCAACCTTGATCGGTTCAGCCTGTTTTTTCCGGAGAAACGACCGTTCTTTCTGGAGAATGCGGGACAGTTTGCCGTCGGCGACGCCGAGGCCGTTGAGATGTTCTTCAGTCGTCGCATCGGCATTGGCGATGATGGTGACCAGCTACCGATCGATGGCGGCATACGGGTCTCGGGGAAAATAGGAAACAGCACCAATGTCGGGTTTCTGCATATGAGCTCTGAAGCAGTGGCTGGCATCGCACCAGGAAACAAGTTCACCGTCGCACGCCTGAACCAGGAATTGCCAGGCCGCTCCGCGATAGGATTTATTTTCGTTAATCGTGACGGCGACGGATCACGTCTTGTTGCTCCCGGAATGGATGAGAACCAGACATACGCGATCGATGGGCGCTGGGGCATTGGCGAGAATCTGTCGCTGAGTGCCTGGGCGGCACAGACATCAACGCCAGGGCTAAATGGTCGGGACGAAGCCTTCGGCGCGAAGGCCATCTACGACTCCGCCACGTGGGCCTATCGATTTGAATACGGGCAGGTTGGTGCGGACTTCAATCCGGAAGTCGGCTTTCTGTCACGCTCGGATTATCGCCGCGCCAGGGCTTTTCTAATGCGCCGCGTTCGCCCGGAGGACATGTGGGGCCTGCTCGAGATCCGACCTCATCTGTCTTATGCAGCCTTCTGGAATTTCGATGGTTTTCAGGAGACCGGACGTTTGCATAATGATATTCACTGGGAGTTTCGCAATGGTTACGAAATTCACACCGGTGTTGACCTGACGCGTGAAGGTGTAACGGAGGCGTTCGACATTGTCGACGGCGTCACTATCCAGCCCGGCACCTATGATCACACAGAAGCAAGCATCGTATTTCATACGAACCGGGCGGCGCCATTGAGCCTTACGCTGCGCACAACTGTCGGTGGTCGCTTCGGTGGCGATCGGATTTCATTGTCGCCAACGCTACGATACCGAATCGGGGAAACTTTTAGCTCCGAGCTTTCCTACAGATATAACGACTTCGATTTGCCAGTACCTGGGGGACAGTTCCAGGCGAATCTCGCACGACTGCGACTGTCTTATTCGTTCACCCCGAAGATCCTCTTGCAAGCACTCGTCCAGTACAACGAGCTTGACGATATCCTCGGTACCAATCTGCGTTTTTCATGGCTGCAGTCCGCGAACGCGGGTTTGTTTCTTGTCTATAACGAAGTCGATGAGCGGGGCATTGGTGGACTACCGGCCGGCCGCGAGATCATCTTGAAGTACAGTCATATTTTCGACGTATTCAACTAGAGCGGCGTTAGTTTCCTGCGATAGGCGCCCATGTGCTGGTTGAATGCGGTCTGCAACGCGGTGAAATAGTCATCCTTGCGGAACGGCAGATCAGCGTCAGTCTCACCATTAGTTACGCGTTCGAGATGTAGGCGCAACGCAATTATGGGACCGGCGATTTTCCTTGCCAAATACAGCCCGCCCCAAGCAAGGAGAATCGCGAAACCGATAAATGTCACGGTGAATGCCACCATAGCGGCATTTTCGATGCGCTGTAGGTCGGAGAATACCTGATGCTCCTGCGGGAGCTGGAGTGCTCCGACGGTTGCGTGGACCTCGAGCAAGGCAAAAGACATGGTTACGTAGAAAGTCCCCGACGCCAGCATGAATACTGCTAGCAATGCGGTCATCAGACTGTATTGTAATTTCGGGTCAACGATGAACCGACGACGAATCTTATTCATGTATTTTCCCTCCATTTATTGACATAAGATAGGAGAATCGATCGCGTCCATCAAGTCAAAGGCGGTGAATTGGGGTAATTCATGGGGTCGATGCTCTCACCGTGTGGCAGTTCCGAGCCGCGCCAGGGGCTGGCTGGATAGATTTCATCTTGAAGTACAGGCATATTATCGACGTGTTCAAGCAGGCCTGTTAACGATTTCTCATAGGATTGCGACCACTTGAAAGACTCGCTGATTGCGTTAACCAAGGACGCTCTGGGCAGCCTGCGCGACCTGCTGCCAATTGCGCTTGTTATCAGCGTTTTCCAGGTCTTTGTGTTCCGCGAGCCCGCCGCCGCACTTTCCTCCATGATCGCTGGCGCACTATTAGTTATTGCAGGGCTGACGTTCTTTATTTTTGGTTTGCGTCTCGCGCTATTCCCGATCGGTGAGGGGCTCGCGTACTCGTTGGCTCGTAAGGGTAGTGTGTTCTGGCTGGTCGTCTTCGCTTTCGTGCTTGGTTTCGGGACAACCATCGCCGAGCCTGCGCTCATAGCAATCGCTGCCGAGGCGGCGGAAGTCGCAGCCAGCGCTGACGCTATCGCGTCGTCCGACGAGGCGAAGAATGGTTACGCCCTCGGATTGCGGTTGACTGTGGCGCTCGCTGTCGGCGTTGCGATCGTCGTTGGTGTGCTTCGTATTCTGGCCAACTGGTCACTGCCCTTGATGATTATTTCCGGCTACTGCCTGGTCGTGTTACTGACATCGATTGCGCCACCCGAGATTGTTGGCGTGGCCTACGATTCCGGTGGCGTGACGACTTCAACGGTGACGGTACCGCTTGTTACGGCACTCGGTGTGGGTTTGGCGAGTTCGGTCAAGGGTAGAAATTCCATGACTGACGGGTTCGGGCTGATCGCTTTCGCCTCGCTTGCGCCGATCCTGTTTGTTCTCGCTTACGGAACGATTCTGCAATGGATTTAATCACTAGCATCTTTCGTTTTATTGTCGATAGTGCTATCGATGTGATGCCGATCGCGGTTTTTCTGTTCGCCTTTCAACGACTCGTCATTGGCAAGCCGCTGGCAAACAGCAAGCAAATTGTGGTCGGTTTTATTTTCGTTGTTCTCGGTCTTGGTTTGTTTCTGGATGGTTTGGAGCAATCATTGTTTCCGCTGGGCAAGTTAATGGCTCAGCAATTGACAAATCCGGCGTTCCTGCACGAGACGGCAGGAAAAGTAATCGCGGACCTTTCCTGGCAGGACTACTACTGGGTCTATCTGTTCGCTATCGCAATCGGCTTCAGCACGACCCTGGCGGAACCCGCTCTAATTGCCGTTTCGATGAAGGCCAATACGGTGTCGGGCGGAGCGGTCGGTGTTTCGGGACTTCGAGTGGCCGTTGCTATTGGCGTCGGGGTCGGCGTTGGCCTCGGTTGCTTTCGCATTATTACCGGCTACCCGCTGCATTACTTCATTGCGGCCGGGTATTTCGTGGTGATTATCCAGACGATGTTCGCCCCAAAACTTATCGTGCCGCTGGCCTATGACTCCGGCGGCGTAACTACATCGACGGTGACCGTACCGTTAATTACTGCACTTGGTCTCGGCCTGTCTGAAGCCGTTCCTGGTCGCAGCGCGTTACTTGACGGATTTGGTCTAGTAGCGTTCGCGAGCCTGTTTCCGATTATTTCGGTGCTCGCGTACGGTCAGTTGGCTATTTTGAGAAATCGTGTTTCGGTTTTCGAATTGGATACGCAAAACCCTGAGAAGGAAGAGTAAAATGCACTTTAAACTGATCATTGCCTTTGTTGAGGACAACAAAACGGATGCCATTATGGATGCGGCGCGAGAAGCGGGTGCGACAGGCTGTACTGTCATCAATAATGCTCGTGGCGAAGGTATTAAAGAGAACAAGACGTTTTTTGGGCTTACACTCTCGACACAGCGAGATGTGATCCTGTTGCTTGTTGAGCAACACCTGAGCCGCAAAATTCTCGAGCATATCGGGACGGTTGGCGAATTTGACGCGAAGCCCGGCACAGGTATTGCCGTCGTCGTCGACGTCGAGGATGCTGTAGGCGTATTGCATCAGAGCGAGGAGCTCAGTGACGTAGTGGAGGAAATAATATGAGCACGCCAAACTGGGGGCAGGTGCGCGACTGTATGCGCAGCGACGTAACTGAGGTCGATGGCAAGCTTGATGTGCTGTCGGCGCTAAAGATCATGAAGAAAATCGAGGCAACGAGCCTGATCGTTAAGCGCCGCGACGAACAGGACGAATACGGTTTACTGTTGTTCTCTGATATCGCGAAGAAAGTTATCGCCAAAGACCGGGCGCCCGAGCGCGTGAATGTTTATGAGGTCATGGCGAAACCGGTGTTGTCTGTGAGACCGGACATGGAAATCCGCTACTGCGCTCGCCTTTTCGAGAACTTTAATATCAGTCATGCACCCGTTGTCGAGAATGGCAAGGTCATCGGAATCGTCAGCTTTTACCTACTGGTGCTGCACGGCATCATGTCGGACCTGGACTAGAAAAAGGAATCGCCGTGAAGACTGTCTCTGTTCTTATTCGAGCCGCGTTGGCTGCTGCTTTGCTCTCATGTACATCAATTGCCAGGTCCGCTCCGGCAGACTTTGCCGACATCGAGGCCCAGGTTACTCAGCAACACGATGCTGGCGTCAAGCGCTTGCAGGAATGGATCCGACTGCCATCGATCGCTGCGGAGGACATCGGCTTTCCAGAAGGCCCGCAACATCTGATTTCCTTATTGCAGTCGGTCGGCTTCCAGCACGCGGTCATGGTTGAAACGGACGGCAAGCCGGGCGTGTTTGCGACGCTCGATGCCGGCGCGGCAAAAACAGTCGGCGTTTATATGATGTACGACGTCAAGCAGTTCGATCCTGAAGAATGGTCGTCTCCGCCTCTGGAGGCGGCGCTGCTCGATAAGCCCGGCTTCGGCAAGATCGTGATGGGGCGTGGCGCAGTCAACCAGAAAGGACCGGAAATGGCATTGCTTGAAGCGCTACGCGCGATTCAGGCGACCGGCAAAAAGTCTCCGGTGAACCTGGTGCTGGTGGCCGAAGGCGAAGAGGAAATCGGCTCGCCGCACATTGGCCAGATCGTCAACCGGCCCGAGGTTCAGGCGGCTCTAATGGAGACCGTTGGCGTATTCATGCCGTCGGCGGGCCAAAGCCCGGATGGCGTGGTGTCGGTCCGCCTTGGCGCTAAAGGTGTTATCGAAGTGCAATTGACCGCTGACGGTGAACTATGGGGTCGTGGACCGGGCAAGAACGTCCACTCCTCACTCAAGGCCATGATCGACAGTCCCGTTTGGCGACTGGTTCGTGCACTGGATACGCTCGTTTCGGAAGATGGCAACACGATCACTATCGATGATTATCCGCAGCCGCGGCCGATCAGTGAGTCTGAACAAGCCATGATGGCCGAAGCGGCCAAACGTATGGACGAGGCACAGTTTAAGAAACTCTTCAGTACGCCGCACTGGATAGATGATCTGGATTTCGAGCAGGCACTTGAACGCCTCATTTCGCAACCCACCGTCAATATCGAAGGCCTGGTCGGTGGCTACACAGGCCCCGGTGGCAAAACCGTGCTACCGCATTCGGCAGAAGCGAAACTGGACCTGCGCCTTGTACCGGGTCAGACGGCTGATGGCGCACTTGCCGCACTCGTTAAACATCTCGACAACCATGGGTTCGGCGACATAGACGTCAATATGAGCGGAGGCTACGATCCCACCAGCAGCCCGGCCGATGCGGTGGTCATCCAGGCCCAGATGGCGGTCCTGAGAGACGCCGGAATCGACCCCATTATCTGGCCACGCAGTGCCGGATCGTACCCGGGCTACGTGTTCACCGGGGCGCCGCTAAATCTGGGTGCGGCGCACTTCGGTCTCGGCCACGGCAGTGGTGCACACGCGCCGGACGAGTATTTTGTAATCGAATCGACCAACCCGAATATCGAAGGCTGGGATGGCGCAGTCATGTCCTACGTCCGGTATTTGTATGAGCTGGGTAAATAAGGGCCGTTGTGAGATCAGTGCTCGTCCAGCCGGTAGATCTTTTTTAGTGCCGGTGATTGGAAAAGTAGCGCAGAGCAGAATGTTATGGCCGCGACAACGCCAAGTATGATTATCATGCGGGTGAAGGGCTGGCCGAGCGCGGCTCGTACTTGCGCCAGCTCGTAGAGTGTACGAACCCACTCGAGCGCGCCGAGGATGAGGACGGCTTGCATCAATCGAGCCACCCACGGTCGACGGACGATCAGCAGAGCGATCAGCAGCAGCGCCCCAATAACACCGATTGAATTGCCATAGCGCATGAAATGTGCGCCAAGGATTACCAGGCTGAGGACGACAGGAACGTAGAGCAACACTTTTTTCATGGACGCATGATGGCAGATGGTGTCTGTTTTTTGTACGGCTCGATCTACTGATCGGTCGATAAACCCTATTACAAGCAAGAGGTAAACCGGCGACGTGTCCCAGCCATTACTTGTCGCTGGTCACAACTAGGTAATTCCCAAAACTTGCCACTGGCGAACGGCCGCTTTACTCCAGGAGCAGCCGTTCAAATGCTAGAATCTGGTCTTTAGCGACAGGCTGCTAGTGACCCA
>JAJFKV010000030.1 GCA_021773055.1 Woeseiaceae bacterium | reverse complement strand
TGGCCGACTCCAGCCGCTCGAGTGATATGATTGTGACAGGCTGCTACTGACCGAAAGCGGCCGTTCACGTATTCGTTACCGCCGTCAATTGTTCACCTAACCGGAGGCATATTTTGACATACCGGCCTCTTACGCATCGCGTTCTTCAATGGCTGACTGACAACCTGTCAGTGCCACCTGTAGTTACCGGTATCGTCTGCACTACGATCCTCGGCGGGCTCGCTTTGTGGTTCAGCTGGCTCATGGGCATCGTCGATGAAGTCGCAGCGGGACGCCAGGCCGACATTGCGGTGCGCGCGCCCGTGACGCTTTATATGATGTTGGGTTATTTGCCGATTGCCATGTACTACCTGATGCGCTGGACCGCGGAACATCATGATGAGATCGTTCGGCAGTCCGATTTAGATCCCGAGCCCGTATTGTTTCCTCGGAGCTTGGCCAATTCGGTTGGCGCCGTCGGTTCAGTTGCCATGTGCCTTTTATTCTTGGACATACCAGACAATCTTTTGTCGTTCATGACACCGTGGCGTTGGCCTGCCGATTTAACGTTCCCACTCGTCGGACTGTTGTTTCTCGGCTGGTTCAATTTTCGCTTCATGTTCCTTCTCGTGTGGACAGCACTCGGCGTCTCGAGAACCGCGAAAGACATTCGTCGCATTGATCTCTTTGATACATCTGAGGTGAAGCCTTATGCCCAGCAAGGAGTACGCACTAGCCTTCTGGCCGTAATCAGTCTCTCGATATCAGCGAATCTTTGGCTCGATCCGAACTCACCAGGCATCGCTACGGGCACGACATTGGTTTTGCTTGTTGCGGCCACGGTACTGGCATTGGTGCTGCCCACCTGGGGCATTCACTTGCGACTCAAGGCGTCGAAGCAATCGGAGCTCAATCACATACGCAAAGCAATCGGCTTGCGCCACGATCCGGATACGCGCTCGGTCGACGATGCGCAACAGCTTCGTGCCGATCTGGCACTGGAACGACGACTCATGGAAATGAGTGAATGGCCGTTCGATACCGGCAGTTACGGTCGAGTGGTCCTGTACATCATGTTTGGCCTTGGATCGTGGGTGGGCGCAGCATTGGTTGAACGACTCTTGGAATCGCTCGGTTGAGAAGGCTGGCGAAGCATGACCTTCGAGCAGATCGAAGTGTTCGCTTCTGGCCGATAGCCGCCGGTCAAATCTCCCAATTTCGGAAACTCTGAACGTTCGCAATCGGGAAAAGCTGACATCATTCCGGTCGAGAATGAGCTCGACGAACACCTTCTGAACACCACCCCATCGCAACGGCAGTCAGCCGTAAAGTATAATTATCTAATTCGATGTCCTTCACTGAGGCCTTATGTTGAAAAAATACCTTGATGCAGCGATTCAGGAGGCGAAAAAGGGCTTGAGTAGCGGCGGGATCCCAATAGGCTCAATCATGGTGGTCGATGACGAGATTGTCGGTCGGGGGCACAACAGAAGAGTCCAACGGGGCAGTTCGATACTCCATGCAGAAATGGATTGTCTTGAAAATGCTGGAAGGAGGAACGCCAGTGACTACAAGCGCGCAGTTTTGTACTCAACGCTGTCGCCATGCGACATGTGCAGCGGAGCAATATTGCTTTACAAGATTCCGCGCGTCGTCATAGGTGAGAACCGAACTTTTCAGGGGCCTGAAGGCTATTTGCGCTCTCGCGGCGTAGAGTTGGAGATAGTCGACGATTCAGAATGCTTCGAACTTATTCAAACCTTCATTCTGAAAAACGATTCTCTGTGGAACGAAGATATCGGCGAGTGAGCAATGTTGCAACGACTCGTCGAAACCGCAACCCAAAGCGGCCGCTCGAAACGGGAATATCCCCACCTAATACTGCTGTCGAAGCTTCAATGAGTGATTCCATATCATCGCCCAAGCCAAGACTGCACTTGCCCGGTCCGCCAGGAGTTTACCCGTGAGTAGTGTTTCCACGTACAGATTGATAATCACAGTCTGTGATTAGATCCGTTCGGCCAATGAGACAACACCTATTCTTGGGCATTTGGGACCAAAATGAACCCTGACTTTATGCGATACGCTGACTTCTCCGAAGACGATTGGATTCGTAAGGCTTTCGATTCCCTGGACTGCGACCGGTTTGGTCATAAGAATGCACGTTACGGAGATTCTGAAGTACCTCTCGATGGAGAATACGATTCAAGCCACCGAGGGGTTAGCATCCTTAGTGTTCGCTTGTGGCCGATTCCAGCCCGTCGAGTGATAAACTAACGAACGACTGCTACTGACCCGAAGCAGCCGTTGGGAAGCTTCAGTTTGCGCTGCACTTTTGTCGCATTTCAAAAACGTACTATTCTTGGTCAGAGTGAAAGAATGCCCCAACCTGTGTCATGAATCTATTCGAATTTCTCATGATTTTGCTGTCGCTGATTGTCGGCCTTGGGTTGGCCGAAATCCTGACCGGTATTGCGAGGTCTTTGAAGAACGAAGGCCTGCGCGGATTCTCATGGACACATGGCGCGATAACGTTGACCATGTTTATTGGGCTTCTACAGACCTTCTGGGAGAGCTGGGGCCTTGCGTCTATTGAAACGTGGTCTTTCCCCGCAATGTTGTTAATGCTCGGGTCTCCTATCTTCTTGTTTCTGATAGCACACGTAATGTTCCCGGAACGAGAAAGTAAAGTAAGCCTCGATGACTACTACTTCGAACGGGCGCGCTTGATATGGACGCTTGCCGGTCTCGCTGTCATTGTAGGGGTGCTATTCCGACCGCTAGCCTTCGGTATGCCTTTGTGGATCGTCGACAACCTTAGTTCGCTTCCCACAATTTTCGCTTGTGTACTCTTGAGTTTAGTCAATACGCGTTTGCTTCACCGCGTGTTGGTACCGATCATATTGGTAGTTGTTTTGCTTGATACACTTGCCGTTACCTATTCGATTGGATAAGGCATCGGGAGCATAACTGGTAACGTCACGGAAGGTAATGAGTGGCCGCTGATTAAACCTGGTATCGCGGAATGCTATTCTGGTGCCACGCCAACTGGAGCAACCGCTCCACTATCAAATGGCATTTGATGCATGCCTACCCTGTTAGTTGTACAGTTGTTTTCCTCATAAACTTCTTCGAGCTGTTCATCAATATAGACACAAGCTGCCAGGTACAGGGGCGGCTGGCCTAAACCTTCGGGAATCACGAACGGCTTTTCGAGGCTTTCATCGCTCTCATTAGCGGCGAGCGAGCGCAGGCTGCGCTCGCCAATGACAAGCGCTGAATTGAAATCAATGACCGCGCGGTCCGAAATGTAATATCGGACAATCGTCTCGGCAGACCGACCGTCACCGATATTTGATGTCAAGTCCGAGATATAGATGACATCACCTGTACCAGCAAAGATGACAGGCGGTATGAATGCCTGAATAGCGAGATCAGGTGTCCCTTGTTCCTCAGTGATCTCGGCGACTGGTTGTCTTGGAGGCGCCGTACAACCGCCTGTCACGAGCAAAATTACGACTAAAATCGAACGATTCATGCTGCCTTGGACCCTGACCATCGTCATCCCAGAATAGTACCGTTTAGATCGATTCGCCGCGATCGCGGTCCCGGAATCGAAGAGGAAATCCGTCGTGCCGGGAGATAGATTGACGGCAAGTGCGTATATCCATGGGGTGTACACCAGCGGTTCAATTCATGTAGGTGCATCCTGGAGTCCGTTGATAATGTCTGATTTGTTCCAACCGATTACTACGGAACAATTATTCGCGTGGGTATTCTCTGAACTGGATACCCGTGATTCTGTTTTTAGTATCCCCCGCCAGCACTTCTTCACTCCTCGTGAGGACGACCGGTTTCGGACAAGTGCTTTCGGCCATCCCCTGGAAACACCGTTCGGCCCTGCCGCTGGACCGCATTCTCAGATGGCACAGAACATCGTAGCGGCGTGGCTGTGCGGTGCGCGCTACATTGAGTTAAAGACAGTACAAACCCTCGACGTGCTGGAGGTGCCGAAGCCGTGTATCGACATGGAGGACGAGGGCTACAATGTAGAGTGGTCACAGGAGTTGAAGGTCCATCAGTCCTTCGACGAATACCTTCGTGCCTGGGTGCTGATCCACGCCCTGCACCACAAGCTCGGTTTCCCGGGCGACTCGCCGGGCGTGGTGTTTAATCTCAGCGTGGGCTACAACCTCGAAGGAATTCATCAACCGAACATGCAGTGGTTCCTGGACCAGATGCAGGACTGCTCGGAATACAAACCCGCCCTTATCGATCTGGCAGCAAAGTTCTATCCCGAGGTTCGGGGTCTGAACATTCCGAACTGCCTCTCCGACAACGTAACCCTTTCAACCATGCACGGCTGCCCGCCCGATGAGATTGGGAGCATCAGTACCTACTTGTTGCGAGATCGCCATCTACACACGCTGGTGAAATGCAATCCCACTCTGCTCGGCCCCGAACGCGTGCGAGCGCTGTTGAACGAGGACCTGGGCTACAAGGACATTGTGGTACCGGACGCGGCGTTCGAGCACGACCTGAAATACTCAGATGCCGTGCCGATGCTGCGCAATCTGAAGAGCGTCGCGAATGAATGCGGCCTCGACTTTGGCGTAAAGCTGTCGAACACGCTCGAGGTTGAAAACTCGCGCTCAACTTTCGATGCGGCGGAGAAAACGATGTATCTCTCCGGTCGCCCGTTGCATGCAATCACGGTCAGGCTTGCGCACGATCTGGCCGGCGAGTTCGACGGCAAGCTGCCCATGTCGTTTTCCGCCGGTGCGAATTGCTTCAACGCGCCAGTCTTGCTTGCTGCGGGTATGCAAACCATCACTGTATGTTCCGATCTGCTTAAGACCGGCGGTTACCTGCGTTTGCTTCAATATCTTGAAAATGTCGATGCCACATTCGACGAAGTGGGCGCGATCAGCATTGAGGAGTTTGTCTTCAAATCGGCAGGATCGGACGCCGCCCGAGCAGATGTACAGGCGGCCGCTCAACTCAATCTCCGCCACTACGTCGAACAGACACGCCGTGACCCGCAATATATAAAGAGTACGTTCGACACATCGCGAACCAAAACGTCACGCAAGCTCGGCTTGTTCGATTGCATCAAGGCACCCTGCGTCGATGAGTGCCCGGTGAATCAGAACGTGCCGCAGTACATGAGCGCTGTGCGTGACGGCAACTACGCAGAGGCGCTGCGGATAGTTCGGGCTGACAACCCCATTGCCTGCATACTCGGCCGGGTCTGCGATCACTTATGTGAGCAAACCTGTGTTCGCAGTCACCTGGACGAGCCGGTGGCAATTCGGGACATCAAGCGCTTCATTATGGACCTTGAAGAAAGACCCGTGGATGAGAAGCAGCCGACTCCCGCGGGGGCCAAGGTCGCAATCATCGGGGCTGGCCCAGGCGGCATGGCGGCAGCATCTGAGCTGGCTCAAGCCGGACTCCAGGTGGAAGTATTCGAACAGCATGACTACGCCGGCGGAATGGTCAGCGGAGCCGTTCCCGAGTACCGTCTTCCGCAGGCGGTGTTTGACCAGGACTTCGGGTTGCTGCAGGACCTCGGCGTCAAATTCCATTTCGGCATGCAGGCGGGGCGTGACTTTAACCTCCCGCAACTGCGCAGCGATGGCTTTGAGCACATCATCATCATGGTCGGGGCGCAGCTCAGCAAGACGCTGGGGCTCGATGGTGAGGACTCCGAAGGGGTAATTGACGCCCTGCGTTTTCTTCGCAATGCTCGGGAAGGCAATGTGATCGACCTCGGCCCACGCGTCGGCGTTGTCGGTGCCGGGGATACAGCAATGGATTGTGCACGTGTCGCCCGTCGCCAATCCGGAACTCAGGTCAGCCTGATCTACCGTCGCACCATTGATCAGATGCCGGCAGATCGAGAGGAAGTGAAGCATCTGCTCGATGAAGGCATCGACGTGCTTGAGCTCTGCAAGCCTCAGCAACTCGTGTCTGAAGACGGCAAGCTGCGCACGCTTATTTGCCGGCGCATGGCCTTCAAAGACGACCGCGACGCCAGCGGACGCAGGATTCCACATGAGCTCGACGACGACGATTTTGAAGTGCCGCTGGATACGCTGATCATGGCCATTAGCCAGAACGCCGTGCTCGACTTCCTTAATCGGGAGCCAATCGCGATCAACGACCGCGGATATATAGAGGTAGACCCCATCACGTTCGAGACCTCGCTACCGGGAGTTTATGCCGGTGGCGACGTGGCAAACGAAGGCCCCTCGTCGATCGTCAAGGCGGCGGCGGCTGGAAAAGCTATAGCCGACAGCATACTCGCTCGCCGCTCATCCGCTGCTGAATCGGCGCGGGTCACGCCATTCGATCCAGCGACGCTACTACGTCGCCGCAGTCACCGGGAGTGGCGGATACCCGCACCACACACACCGCTCGATGATCGAAACAACTTCAACGAGGTAGTACTCACCTACGACGACCGATCTGCTCGTGCCGAAGCGTCACGCTGTCTGGATTGCGATGTCTATTGCAGCCTGTGCGTCGGTGTTTGTCCGAACTTCGCACTGCAGACCTACCAGACAGAGCCCCTCGATTTGTGTTTGCCGGAGCTACATCTCGATGGGGATGCCATCTCTGCTGCTCCCGGAAAGCCGTACCGCGTGGCGCAAGCATTTCAGATCGCGGTGCTGACGGATTTCTGCAACGAGTGCGGCAATTGCACGACCTTCTGTCCCACAGCGGGCACACCTTACCGCGACAAACCTCGCCTCTTTCTCGACCGCGAGGAATTTGACGCGCAGCAGGACAATGCGTTCATGGTATTCAGGGACGTCGACCGGTGGTCAATGGATGCACGCTGGCAGGGCGAAACGCACCACATCGAGCTCAACGGGACACTGGACTACGCCGCTCCGTCGTTTCGGGCCCGGCTGAATCCGAACACCCTTGAAATTCGGCACACAGAGCATACAGGCAACACCAAAAACGAGGCTGCGCTTTCGCTTCAGCCCTGCGCCGCGATGTTCGTCCTTCTGGCCGGCCTGAAGCGCTCGGCGCCGCATTTACCGACAGCGCAGCCGGACGGCTCGGCTGAGACGGGCAGGATTACACCCCCCGAGTATAAGGATTAGCCACGACCGACCTGCGTCGCCAAGAGGTCTACTCTTGGTAAAAGAGGCTAATTCGATGAGCTCACTGCTGATCACCAATGGACACCTGGTCACCCTCGATGAAGACGATCGCTTCATCGAGGGCGGTAGTATTTACGTCGAAGGAAATAAGATCGTCGAGGTCGGTGAGATTGCCCCCGGCACGTACACTCCGGACCGCACTATCGATGCCCGCGGCAGCCTGGTCATGCCGGGGCTGATCAATACCCATCACCATCTCTATTCAACATTTGCGCGTGGCTTCACTCCACCTGGCCCACCAGCGCAGAGTTTCGAAGACAACCTCAAAAACCTCTGGTGGAAACTGGATTCCGCCCTCGATTCCGAGGACGTGTACTACTCTGCTTTACTGGCGATCATGCATGCCGCCCGTGCCGGGTGTACAACCATCATCGATCACCATGCCTCACCGTCCTGTTGGGACGGCAGTCTCGATCAGGTCGAAAGAGCGTTTAGAGACGTGGGCCTAAGTGGCTGTCTTAGCTACGAGGTGTCGGACCGCAACCACGATGGCGAAGGTATCGAAGAGAACGAACGCTACATCCGCAAATGCCGCGACGCTGATGACGGACAGATGGCAGCCATGTTCGGCCTGCATGCACTGATGACGCTCGGCACGAAGACACTCGATCGTTGCGCCGACATTGGCAATTCACTCGAGTCCGGATTCCACGTGCATGCGGCTGAGGATGAGATTGACGTAAAGCTGACCATGGACCGTTATGGACGCCGCATCATGGACCGCTTTCTGGATTTCGCCATCCCCGGTCCAAAAACGATTTTTGTACACGGCATCCATTTCGCATCGCGCGAGCTGGACTTGCTGCGCTCCACCGATTCCATGCTGGTGAATGCTCCGGAATCGAACATGAACAATGGTCTGAGCGTTGCACCGATTCTCGACATGCTAAAACACGGTGTAACCGTCGGGGTCGGCACCGACGGCATGTCCTCGCATCTGATCTCACAGGCACGTGCCATGTATCTGCACCAGCGCACCTATCACCGCGATCCAACTGTTGCGTTTGTCGAGGCTTGCGAAATCCTTTTGAAAAACAATCGAAGCATCTGCAATCGCCTGTTCCGTGAACCTCGCGGCGTGCTCGCCGCTGGGCAACTGGCCGATATCATCATTCCGGAATATGTGCCGTTCACCCCGTTAAACGCGGCTTCGTTTTATGGACATTTGCTATTCGGACTAAGTTTCAGTCGTGTACGCACTACGATCGCACGGGGCCAGGTAATCGTCGAAGACGGCCACCTGCCGCACCTGGATGAAGATGCCATTCGCACCCATTGCGCCGAGAGAGCACCCGCGATCTGGGCAAGAATAACCTGATCCAGGGCACCAATGACTAGCAACTCAACAAGCCGCTGGAATAGCTACCACAAACCGGAAACGGTTGAAGAAGCGCTGGAATTGCTTCGCCGATACGATGGTAGCGCCCGCGTTATTGGTGGTGGCACCGATATTCTTGTCGAGGCGCGGCGGGGTCTGCGCCGATCGATCGACGCCATCGTGGACGCCACCGGAATTGCCGGTCTCGACGCCATCAGCCACGACAAGGACCACATTGTGATCGGATGTGGTGTAACTCACACACAGATTGTCAGTGATGAACGCATCATTCGCTACGGCGCCTGCCTGGCCGAAAGTTGCGGCGTCATCGGCGGGCCGCAGGTACGCAACACCGGCACGCTTGCCGGCAACGTCGCGCACGCCCTGCCTGCAGGTGACGGCACTATCGGACTGCTGGCTTTGGGTGGAGAAGTTGAAATCGCCAGCACCACGGGCACCCGCTGGATGCCGGCCAAAGACACCTTCGTTGGGCCAGGCAAAAGCGTCATTGACCGCCACAGGGAAGTACTGACGCGGCTGCGTTTCAAACCGGCCGGCACTCGGGAGGGCTCCGCGTTTCACCGCGTGATGCGACCACAGGGCCTTTGCCTGCCCATCATCTCGATGGCAGCACGATTAGAGGTGGACGGAGACATCATTACCGCCGCGAGCATTAGCATGGGGCCTGTCGGACCGGTGCCCTGGTTTGCAGAACCCGTGGCAACGGTGCTCGTTGGTGGATCGACGTCGACAGAGCAATACGAGAAAGCCGTGGAGCTTGCGCTCGATAGCGTGACGCTGCGATCCAGCAAATACCGCGCCACCAGTGAATACCGGGCGACGATGATCCGGACTTACCTGCCAATCATCCTTGCCAGGGCTGCCGAACGCGCCGGAGCCAATCAATGAGCCGGCTCAAAATGACGGTCAACGGCGCACCGGTCGATGTGGATGTGCCGGAGTCACGATACCTATCCGAGGTACTTCGCGAAGACCTGCGGTTAACCGGAACCAAGATCGGCTGCAACGAGGCCGAGTGTGGCATTTGTACTGTTCTCGTGAACGGCATACCGGTTGTCAGCTGCGTATTCCCGGCGTTCAAGGCGCAGGGTGCAAGCGTTGAAACGATCGAAAATCTGTCGCGGGATGGCAGCCTGCATGCACTGCAGCAGGCATTTCTGGATCATGGTGCGGTGCAGTGCGGCATCTGTACGCCCGGATTAATCATGACAGCCAAGGGCCTGCTTGATCGCAAGAGCGCGGCGGGAGAGTCGGTAAGCGAGGACGACATCAGAGCCGCACTCAAGGATTCCTATTGCCGCTGCACGGGTTACCAAAGCGTCATCAACGCGATTCTTCAGGCCTCCGGTCAGGACGTCCCACCCTATCTTCCCGAGACTCAGGAACCCGGCCTCGCGATAGGCAAGGCGCAGCCCAATCCGAACTCACTGGCGAAAATCACGGGCGAAGCCCGCTTTACGGATGACTACAAATTTCCCGGCATGCTCTACGCCCGCACCAAGCGCGCCGGCGTCCCGCACGCACGCGTTCGCTCGATAGAGACTTCCGCCGCACGCCAACTTGAAGGCGTGCACGCGGTGCTCACTCATGAAGATATTCCAGGCCGCAACGCACACGGCGTGGTGAGTGTCGACTGGCCGGTTCTGTGTGGCGTAAAAGTCCGCTATGTTGGCGATGCGGTGGCGATTGTTGCTGCAGACTCCGAGGAAATCGCTGCGGCGGCACTGGAGTTGATCGAGGTTGACTATGAAGAGCTACCCGCCGTCACCGATGTACTGGAGGCCGCAAAGCCTAACTCGCCACTCGTTCATGAGGAACGACCAGATGGCAACCTGTTAAAACACATCAAGGTAAAGAAGGGCGATATTGATTCGGGCTTTGCCGATGCCGATGTGGTTATCGACCAGACTTACCGCACGCCCACTACCGAACACCTGTTTCTTGAGCCGGAGTGCTCGATCGGTGTGCCTGCCGGTTACATTCCCACGGCCTTCGGTGGCCAATGCGACGCTCTTGCCGTGCGCGGCGAGACAGCAAAGCACGACAAGACAACAATTTATGTAGGCAGCCAGATTCCTTACGGCGACCGCGACCAAACCGCTGCTGCTTTAGGCAAAGAGCCGGAAGGAGTCCGGGTTGTTGCCACACTGATGGGCGGCGGCTTCGGTGGTAAGGAAGACATCGTTGGCCAGATTCACTCCGCCCTCCTCGCTGAAGCCACGCAGCGTCCCGTGAAGATGTTGTACTCGCGCCAGGAAAGTTTGCTGGTTCACCCCAAGCGACATGCCACGATTATTCGCATCCGCACCGGAGCAACGCGCGACGGCAAACTAACGGGTGTGGAGGCGACGCTCTACGGAGACGGTGGTGCCTACGCCAGTCTCAGCGAGAAGGTGCTCACGCGGGCAACAACCCACGCTACGGGTCCTTACGATGTGCCAAACGTAAAGGTCGACTGCTTCGCCTTGTACACGAACAATGTTCCTTGCGGTGCCTTCCGCGGATTCGGTGTGACTCAGAGTTGTTTCGCGGTTGAAAGCAACATGGACATGCTCGCTGAAAAACTGGGCCTTGATGCGGTCGAGTTCCGGCGTATGAATGCCCTGGATGTCGGATCAGAAACGTCGACCGGACAAATGATGCGGGAGAGTGTTGGCCTGAACGAGTGCATCGACAAAGTCGAACACGACATGCGTAGTGATGATTTTCGCTGGACCTGGGATGAGGGTCATCGGCGCTTCGCCTGGGGTATGGCCGTAGGCTACAAGAACACAGGACTGGGCGGCGGTGCACCGGACAAGGCGACCGCCGAAGTTGAAGCGTGGCAGGATCCTGACAAGGGACTGATGGCCGAAGTCCGAATCTCATCTGCAGAAATGGGCCAGGGCTTGCCCGCCGTCCTCGCTGCCTGCGCGGCGGAAGAACTGGGCATCCCGACCGAACACGTGAGCGTCCTGCTTGGGGACACTGATCATTGCCCCGACGGCGGCCCAACGACTGCGAGCCGGCAATCGTATGTGAGCGGCAACGCAGCACGCCTGGCCGCCAAAGACGTGGCCCGGCAACTTGCGGCCGCGGCACCAGCCACAAGAATCAAAGCACAGTACGAATACTGGGCACCGAAAACCAAACCACTCGGTGCCGGTGGCGACATGCACGTTGCCTTCGGTTTCTGCGCCCAGGCCGCCCTCTGTGAAATCGACATGCGCAGCGGCGAAGTCAATGTACGGAAGATAGTTGCTGCACACGATGTCGGCCGCGCGCTCAACCCGTTGACGCTCGAAGGACAGATCGAGGGCGGCATCGTGATGTGTATCGGCTACACGCTGACCGAACACTACATTCAGGAGGACGGCGTCCCCTGGACCAATGTCATGGCGCGTTACAAGGCACCCAGCATCACGCACGCACCGAAAATTATTTCCCACATCGTGGAGCACAGCACCGCTGCAGGCCCCTTCGGGGCGAAGGGTGTGGGCGAATTGCCGAGCATTCCCACGAGCTCAGCCATCACCAATGCCATCTACCGCGCCACCGGAGTTCGCGTGCTCAGTTTGCCTGTCGATCAGGACGAACTGCTGCGAGCAATACGCACCGAGGCGACAGAAGTGGAACTCGCATGGGGCGACGTTAAGCCGATCCCTGCTATCAAATTCGGAGGGGAACAGTGAACCTGATACCTGAAATTCGAGCGGACGTATTGCAGAAGAGCATCGCCCGCGCCCACGCACAGGGCATTATCCTGCCCACGTTCGCGCAACAGAAAGATCCAACGCTTGTTCCAGACGCGGTCAAGGACAGGCTCAAAGATGTTGGCTTGTGGGACATCGATCCGGCGAACCTGTTTCGAATCACCTGGAAGAACGAGCCGGTCGAACACGGCGGTGGCTTTGGTGAAGGTAACTGGATTGAGTTTCCGCCCGCGCTAACCGGTGTCGACGCAACCATCGTCGGTATTGTCGGCAAGTGGTTTCCGACCGGTGCGCACAAGGTCGGCGCAGCCTACGGCTGCCTTGTCCCTCGCCTGGTCACCGGTGCATTCGATCCGGACACGCAAAAAGCCGTGTGGCCGTCCACGGGCAACTACTGTCGTGGCGGTGCGTATGACTGCGCCCTGCTGGATTGCCCTGCCATCGCGATTCTGCCAGAGGGCATGAGCCGCGAGCGATTCGAGTGGCTTCGGGAAATCGGCACCGACGAGATTATCGCCACCCCTGGCACGGAATCTAACGTCAAAGAGATTTACGACAAGTGCTGGGAGCTGCGCGAAGAACGCGGCGACGGCATCGTCGTCTTTAACCAGTTCGAAGAGTTCGGCAATGCCATCTGGCACTACCAGATGACTGGCTCGATCATCGAAGAGATCTACCGCAAGCATTTTAAGGATGGTCGCCGCCTGTCCGCGTACGTCAGTGCCACCGGCTCTGCAGGCACCATTGCTGCGGGCGACTATCTGCGCACTCAACACGCTGGCATGCGCGTCGTTGCCACCGAGGCGTTGCAATGTCCTACATTGCTGCAGTTCGGATTCGGTGAACATCGCATTGAAGGTATCGGCGACAAACACATTCCGTGGATTCACAACGTCCGCAATACAAACCTCGTAGCCGCCGTTGACGATGAGCAGACCATGCAACTCATGCGCCTGTTTAACGAAGACGAGGGTCGTGCATGCCTCTCCCGCGAAGGCGTCGATGAAGACACGATTCAGGCGCTCGGCGAGATCGGCATCTCGGGTCTGTGCAACCTCGTGGCCAGTATCAAAGCTGCGCGTTATTACGACATGGACGGGCGCGACGTCATCTTCACGCCACTCACGGATTCCATGGAGCTGTATTCATCACGTATGCAGGAAATGCAGGAGTCACATGGTCCGTACACCACGCATCTCGCCGATCAGCATTACGGGCGCTACCTGCAAGGCACAACTCCCGACCATGTGCGTGAGCTGAACTATGCCGATCAGAAAGCGTTGCACAACTTCAAGTACTTCACCTGGGTGGAACAACAGGGCCGCACTTCGGACGACTTGCGACAGCTTTGGGACGAGGACTTCTGGCGAGAAATTTTCTCGCAGAATGTCGTGGACGAATGGGATCGATTGATCGATGCCTTTAACAATGACGGAGACAGAAAATGAGTAGTACCTATTACGCGGACGCGATGGAAATCAAAGCCGACCTCGTAAGATTTATGCAGGACATTATCCGCATCCCGTCATTGAGTTCTGAAGAAGGTGCGGTCGTTGAGCGAGCACGCCAGGAAATGCTGCGAATTGGCTACGACGAAGTCACTGTTGACCCGATGGGCAATCTCCTCGGCCGCATTGGCAACGGTCCTCGTGTAATCGCATTCGATGGCCATATTGATACGGTCGACGTCGGTGACCCGGAGCTGTGGAATCGTGACCCGCACTCAGGCGATATAGAGGATGGAATTCTGTACGGCCGCGGCACGAGTGACATGAAAGGTGGTGTCGCCTCCAGCATCTATGCCGGCGCAATATTAAAGAAACGCGGCATCCCCGAGAACGTCACCTTTTACGCAACCGCAACCGTGCAGGAGGAAGACTGCGATGGTTTGTGCTGGCAATACATTATCAACGAAGACGATCTTCGCCCGGACCTCGTCGTGATTACCGAACCGACCAGCCTGCGTATCTACCGCGGACACCGCGGTCGAATGGAATTAGAGGTTCACACCTCCGGTATCTCCTGTCACGGCTCAGCGCCCGAACGTGGGGACAACGCGATTTACAAGATGGCGGGCATCATCGCCGAAATAGAAAAACTCAACGATGAACTGCAGCCACGTGAGCCGCTGGGCAAGGGTACGGTCACAATTAGCGAAATCCGCTCCACCTCCCCCAGCCTCTGTGCGGTTGCCGATGGCTGCACGATACATCTTGATCGCCGTTTAACCATCGACGAGACAGAAGACACGTCTGTGGCAGAAATTCTCGCCTTGCCGTCGGTTCAGGCTGCGAATGCCACGGTCACCGTGCTCGACTACGCGGTACCCAGTTATACCGGGCTAACCTACCCCACGCGAAAGTACTACCCGACGTGGGAAATGGGCGAAACCGAACCCGAAGTACAAGCGGCAGTGACCGCATACCTGGAAGCATTCGACAAAGACCCCGAAGTCGGTCACTGGACGTTCAGCACCAACGGCGTCGCCACCGCCGGAATGCACAACATTCCGACCGTGGGCTTCGGACCCGGTCATGAACACTTTGCACACGCGCCCAACGAGCAGACCGAGGTCGAACACCTCGTGTGCTGCGCCGCCTTTTACTCCGCCCTCGTCGATCAATTCGCGAAGGGTTAAACCCGGGAGATTATTCACAATGACTCGCACAGCAAAACCGATTCCCGATCACATGAAAGGCCGTGACTGGTTGATGACACAAGACTGGTCGGACGAAGAAATGGAACTCGCCCTGGACACAGCGGATCAGTTGAAAGACGAATTTAAAAATGGCGTGCCAACTTTGCACCTGGCGCACAAAACAGCGTTTCTTATTTTCTTCGACAAGTCCACTCGAACGCGCAACTCGTTTGAAGCGGGTATGACGCAGCTCGGCGGGCACGCTCACTTTATCGACTCGGAGACCTCACAGATCGCACATGGCGAAAGCCCCAAGGATATGGGCACGATACTTTCCGGTTACGGGCACGGCATCATGATCCGCCATGATCTGGTTCCGGGCGAGGGACAGTCGTATATGCGCGATGTTGCAGAACACGCGTCGGTGCCTGTCATCAACATGCAGTGCGACGTTGATCATCCTTGCCAAAACCTGGCCGACCTGATGACTATTCGCGAGGAGTTTGGGAAGGATCTAAAGGACCTCAAGATCGCCGTGTCCTGGGCGTACGCGCCGAGCTACGTTAAACCGATGTCCGTGCCGCAGGGGCTGATCATGTTGATGACCCGCTTCGGCATGAATGTGACGCTGGCTCATCCACCTGAATACACGTTAATGGATGAGCCCATGAGACTCGCCCGTGAAAACGCGGCAAGTTCAGGTGGCTCGTTCGAGGTCGTGGATAATATGGAGGACGCGTTTGCCGATGCCGACATCGTTTATCCCAAGAGCTGGGGCGTGGAATCGCTGTTCAGCAAACCTGACGAAGCAATGCGAGTCGCGGAGCAGTACAAGCACTGGATTTGTGACGAGGCGATGATGGCACGCGCGCGAGAACAGGCGATCTACATGCACTGCCTGCCTGCCGATCGAGGCTCTGAAGTAAGCGATGCAGTTATCGACGGCCCACAATCGCGCGTTTATCCTGAGGCTGAAAACCGATTGCATACGGCCAAGGCCCTTATGGCACTCACAATGTAGGAAACGGCAATTCACATGACACCTTCCAGACAAGACAACAACGCCGATCCTCCGCTGGTCGTCATCGCCATTGGCGGCAACTCCCTGATCCGGGACCGCGAGCACATGGACGTTCTGGATCAGTACCGTGTTGCCGGCGAGACCAGTCGTTTTATCGTGCCAATCGTAAAGCAGGGCTATCGCGTGCTGATAACGCACGGCAATGGCCCGCAGGTCGGCTTTATCCTGTTGCGCTCGGAGCTGGCGAGAGACGTCATTCACCAGGTGCCATTGGCCAACTGTGTGGCCGATACACAAGGATCGATAGGAATGCAGATTGCTCAGAGCCTGCAGAATGAATTTCAGCGTCAGGAGCTGGAGCAACAAGTCGTCGCATTGGTTACCCAGGTCGTGGTCGATGAACAGGATGCGAGTTTCGCCCAACCGAGCAAGCCGATAGGCCCATTCATGAGCGAAGAAGAAGCGCGCCAACGCGAGGAAGATGACGGCTGGGTCGTTGGCGAAGATGCAGGCCGCGGCTGGCGCCGTCTGGTGCCGTCGCCGACCCCGCTCAAAATTGTCGAGTTACCGGCCATTCGCGCATTGCTCGACAACGGTACACTGGTCATCGCCGGTGGCGGCGGTGGCATCCCGGTCGTATACAGAGCGGACGGTGCACTACGACCCCGCCCCGCGGTTATCGATAAGGATGCGACTTCTTGCCTGTTAGCCTCTGAGCTTGGCGCCTCGATATTTATTATCTCCACCGACGTCGACAAGGTGTCATTGAATTTCGGCACAGACGAGCAAGTCGAGATCGACCGCATGAATGTAAAAGAATGTCGGCAACACCTGGCTGCAGGACACTTCGCGGCCGGCAGCATGCAACCAAAGATCGAGAGTGCTGTCGCGTTTCTCGAACAAGGTGGCGAGGAAGTAATCATCACGCAACCACACAACCTGCAAGCGGACCCACAGAAGATCCGTGGCACTCACATCGTACCGTGACGAAATCATGCACATGAACGGTTATCGGTGTATTGCCTGTGCTGAATCGCAGGCCGCGGATTTCGCGGGGTTCCTGTGCCCGGTTTGTGGTGGCAACCTTGATGTCACCTATGACTACGCGGCTATCGCAAGAGTTGTCGCGGCAGGATTTGATGATTCCCGGGCCGACCTGTTTCGCTATGCGCCGCTGCTGCCAGTGAGAGAAACCGACTCCGCGTTCCCGCTACGAGTCGGTGGGACGCCGTTGTATGAAGCACCGCGCCTCGGTAAATCACTTGGGCTCCGCAACCTGTACCTCAAGGATGACACTGTGAATCCGAGCGCGTCGACAAAGGATCGCGCCAGCGCCGTGGTGCTGCGAAGGGCAATGGATATCGGTGCCGACGTCGTGTCCATCGCCAGTACCGGGAACGCCGGCTCGTCGCTTGCCTGTCTCGCTGCTTCACTCGGCCTGCGCGCGGTAGTATTCGTTCCGGAAAACGCACCCGCAGCGAAGCTCACCCAGGGCTTGTCTTTCGGCGCCACCGTATTCGCGGTACGGGGCAGCTACGATAATGCCTTCGATCTTTGCCTCGCTGCCTCCGATGAATTCGGCTGGTTCAATCGCAGTACCGGCTACAACCCCTTTACGCGCGAAGGCAAGAAAACCTGTGCCTACGAGATCTGGGAGTCCCTGGGCGGTCGAGTCCCGGATCGCGTCGTAGTACCTGCCGGGGACGGCAATCTATTGAGTGGACTCTGGAAAGGCTGGTGCGATCTGCAAGCCGTTGGGCTTATCGACCGGTTGCCGAAAATCGATTGTGCCCAGTCTGACGCCAGCGCTGCGATCTGCAATACCGTTCGAAGGATTCGCGACAATGGTGAATCGAACCCGGAGTGGTCAACCGTCGTAGTCGATGAGGTCAATGCCAGTACCGCCGCCGATTCCATCTCCGTCGACCGGCCGCGGGATGGTCTGGCGGCAGTGAAGGGTGTTCTGCAATCCGGCGGCGAAGCAGTAAGCGTTTCGGATGAGGCGATTCTTGCGGCTATACCGGAGATGGCCAGGACGACCGGTGTCTTTGCTGAACCGGCTGCGGCGGCACCTTGGGCGGTGGTGAAACAACTGGTTCGTGATGACAAGATCGACGCAGACGAACTCGTGGTTTGCATTGTGTCCGGAAGCGGGTTGAAGGATATCGATAGCGTGAAAAAAACCATCGGAAAACCGCTGCTTATTGATCCCACTATCGATGCCATCAAAGAGGTCGGATGATTTCGGTAAGTAACCCGCATATAGAAAATGCTTGCGTCGCGACTACAGGTCGATTTTCACTTTCCAAGGTGCTCTTTGAGTAATTTCACTCTGGCTCGTGACACTGTCTGCGCCTCCTCCATGCCGCTGAGTAATACTCTGTAGCCGCCGTTTTTTCGTTGCAATGTTTTGACTGATGCAAGCCGAACCAGGCACTGCCTGCTAATGCGAACGAAATCCGTCGGATCAAGTTCGCTCTCCACGTGCTCAAGCGAATCATCGAGCAGCCACTGCCGGCCACCGCGATCGATGAGTTGCGTGCCTTTCAAATAACTTCTTGCGGCAATGACGTCTAGCGTCCGTACCGGTGTAAATTGGCCGGCGAGCGCAACCAGGAATTGCAATCGGTATACCCGTCTTTCTTTATCAAGCCGGCCTTCCGGTGGGAAGTCAGGCCAGTTATCGGGAGCCATTCGATAACCGCGGTATTTTCGATACTTGCTGAGCGCCCTTTGCAGGTCCCTCTGCACGATCGGCTTTAGAAGATAGTCAATACTGTTGACCGCGAAAGCCTGTAGCGCATAGTCACTGTAGGCGGTACAGAAAACGATGGGAGAGTCGACGTTTCTTTGCGAAAGAATCTCGAAGCTGTCGCCGTCCTCCAGTCGCACGTCCATAAAAATGAGGTCGGGAGACGCGTTATTGTCCAGCCATTCGATCGTTGCAGCGACGGAGGGCATTTTACCGAGCACATTCGTATCGGGTTCCAACTCGATGATCAGGCGCTCCAGTCGGTTGGCCGCGCGCGGTTCATCCTCGACGATTAAGACCTTCATGCGGAACGGATTAACGGCACGCGAACAGAATATGTTTCGTTAGTTTCACGTATTTGTATAGGCCTCCTGCAAACGTGCTCTATTCTTGTCCGCAGGCTTTCCAGGCCTGAATCCGTGGACACGACATTTTCGCGACGATTGAGCGTGTTCTCCACGACAAGCTGATCTTCATCGGTAAAAACCCTGAGCTTGAGAGGTGAGCCCGCACTGTAAGCATTGTGTTTCAGCGCATTTTCAACGACGGTCTGCAGGGCCAGTGGAACGATCTGCAAAGACTCAGTACCGGGTGCAAGTTCAAGTTCGACATCCAGCGCACCGGGCTGGCGCGACCTAAGCAGATAAAGCATTGAGCGGATTGCTTCAATTTCCGCGGCTAGCGGCACCAACTGCTCGTCGCGGTGCTCGAGGATGTAGCGATAGATTGCCGCCAGTTCCTCGATGAAGCGCACGGCAAGTTTCGGGTCTTCTTCGACGATATCAGCGAGCGTATTCAGACTGTTGAATAGAAAATGCGGGCTTAGTCTTGCTTTCAATGTTTCAAATCGAGCGACGAGCGCGGCCTGTTCGGCAATCTTCGCCTCGCTCGCCAGAAAAATGCGGTCGGCCACACCGGACACGATCAGCGGTAACATGACGGCCAGCACCGCTATATCAAACTCGAATGATGCTGGCGATCCCCAGTCGACCACGACATTGAAGAAAAAGCGGGTAAAGCCGATAGCAACAACGACGCTGGCGGCAACCAATGCGATCGGGAGCAGGCGCTTCAGGCCCGGCCGACCAACCCGATCAATTTGATGAGAACCGTAGCGATACAGGATGAGCAACAGGCTCGCGAGCAAGAACGCATACATAACCTCATATAGCGCGGACGGGACCAGCAGCTGCTCGATAGTCATCTGACCGTCGAGCAGGAACTTGATCTTGTAGTAACCCGGCAGTGCGATCGCGATAAATACCGCTGCCAGGATATCCGCTTTGTTTTGTCTCGAAAAACTCATGTGTTCGCTGCAATCTGGTCCCGCTGAAAACCACTTTAGCGGATCTCGCGCCCCTTCAGCCAGAATGATTCACTCCTGGACACTACTTTTTCTGCTGCTTGATGATTGTCCTGAACAGCCGGATCGTCAAAGAACTCGTGTGCATTACGAATAGACCACAGTTCGAGCCTGTGTGGCGGTATCGTCGCAATTACCTCGCTGGCTAGCCCCCGGTTCGACAGGACCCCGGCGGTTTGAGCGGCCAGTTCGACTCCGTAACGACCATAGAGAGGGCTGATTTCAGCGTTAATCGCTTCGAGTCTTGCAAGTCCAGCCGTCACGTCGCCACCCATCCAAACCAGCTTCAACAAGGTGTGGCCATCTTCTCTGTCGCTGATTGAAAACGGATCCGAAGTGAAAATGACCTGATGATCGCTTAGCGCGCCGAGCAGCCGCGGAAAGATCTGCTGGAATTCAGGGTCATGAAAGAAGGCCTGGAATGAATCCTGGTCCGGTGCCGTACCAAAGGTAACGACGTCGGCGGCAAGGTCATCGCTGCCACCGTGTAGTACGTCATAACTCTCTACTGTCATGCCATAACGCTCCATGATCGGTCGCAGCTCGCGGATGTAGTCGTCAAACACTACGCCGCTATCGGTTCCGTTATCCGTGACAAAACGATTGAAACCTATGTAGTAAATCTCGGTGTTTGCCTGTGCCAATAGATACGGAACAAGTATTGCGCACAGAACCAGCCAGGCCCGGAATATATATTTCATGATCATGCCTCTTTTTCGGAAGATGCCCGGAAAATAGTCCCTCACTCGCAACAGGAACAGCTCGATCCTGCCAAACAGTCGAATTGACAGACCGAACGGTAAGGGCGTCCCGGAATCGAACACTCCCGTCCCGGAAGTGAACATTTCCAGAGTTAGGCTCTTGGGTCAGAAATACTTAATCCGTTAATTATCAGTTGATTGCGACCCCATCAATAGCTGGCACGATTGCTGCAGTGTTGTAGGCATGGATATAAAGAGAACAGGAGGCCGCGAGCGTAAGCGCCGTCGGCGCTTTTACACCTGGTCAGCAGCAGTGGCTGTGATCGCTCTGCTCGGCTTCGGATTGTTCAGCGTGGAGCCACGCGCACCGACGGTCGCCAAGTCACAAGTCTGGATCGACCGTGTACAGGAGGGCGAGATGCTCCGCCAGGTGCGCGGGACCGGCGTACTGGTACCCAAGGAAGTACGCTGGATTGCAGCTCAGAGCCCCGGACGCATTGAGCGAATATTGGTCAAGCCCGGCGCGCGCGTTACCTCCGACCAGGTATTGATGGTCATGACAAACCCCGATCTGCGCCAGGCCGTGGAGGAGAGCGAGTGGGCCTTGAGTGCGGGACGAGCTGAGCTTGCATCCACCGCAGTGCAAATGGAAAACGAAGTTCTGGACCGGCAAGCCAACCTGGCCAGTGTCGAGGCTGAGTACGAGAGCGCCCGACTGCAGAGCGAGGCTGAGACCGATCTCGCCGAGAAAGGCATCGTCCCCGATATCCAGGCGCAGCAGTCAACACTGGATGCAAAGCAGTGGGGAACTCGCCTCGATATCGAGCGGCAGCGTTTCGCAAAATACCGCCTGGTCGTCAAAGCACGTATGGAGGCGGAAGACGCACGCGTCCAGCAACTGGAAAACACGCTTTCCCGGCGACGTGATCAGGTTGCCAACCTGGAGGTACGCGCCGGCATCGACGGCGTGCTGCAGGAAGTGGTCGTCGAGGAAGGCCAGCAGCTCATTATCGGCGCCAGCATCGGGCGCGTGGCCCGACCTGGTGACCTGATGGCGGAGTTGCGGATACCTGAAATCAACGCCCGTTTCGTCCAGCTCGATCAACTCGTGGCAATCGATACACGTAACGGCAAGGTCGACGGCCAGGTGATCCGGATAGATCCAGCAGTGAGGAACGGCAGCGTGCAGGTTGACGTGAACCTGGTGGGCGATTTGCCGCCCGGCGCGCGACCCGATCTCACGGTGGACGGGATCATCGAGATAGAACGTCTCATCGATGTTGTCTTCGTCAGCCGTCCAGCCTACGTACAACCCGACAGCGTGACGCAATTATTCCGGGTCGACGAATCCGGCCTTGCCACCCGAGTGCAGGTTCGCCTCGGACGGACGTCCGTCAACCAGGTAGAAATCCTGGAGGGGCTGTCGCCCGGTGATCAGGTCATCGTGTCCGACATTAGTGCGTGGGACCGGAATGATCGGTTGAAGATCGATTAATAGAAAAATATTTCGTAAACGACAGGAAACCAGATTATGAGCAGCAGCCCTTTGATTGAAATCGAAAATATGAGCAAGGTTTTCTATACCGATGAGGTAGAGACCCATGCTCTTTCGGACGTTGGCCTTCACATTGATAGCGGAGAATATGTTTCGATTGGCGGCCCATCGGGCTGTGGCAAGTCAACCTTGCTATCGATTCTTGGCCTGCTGGACACGCCAAGCAACGGCACCTATCGCCTGAACGGTGTACCAGTCGAGGACATCGACGTGTATGAGCGAGCCCGTATCCGGAATCAGGAAATCGGCTTTGTTTTTCAGGCGTTCAACCTGATCGGCGAACTGACTGTCGCAGAAAACGTCGCCATGCCGCTGGTTTACCGTGACGGTGTATCCAAGAGCCAGCGCCTGAAACTTGCAGAGGCCGCTCTCGAACGAGTCGCGATGGCTCACCGCGTGAATCATTACCCGGCCCAGTTGTCGGGCGGTCAACAGCAGCGGGTGGCCGTGGCAAGGGCCCTCGTCGGGGAACCGAAGATTCTACTGGCCGACGAACCCACCGGTAACCTGGACTCCCGCAACGGCGAAGCCGTGATGGCGTTGCTGGAAGAGTTGCACGCACACGGCGCGACCATTTGCGTCGTAACTCACGATCCCCGCTACGCCGAATTCGCGCAACGCAGTGTGCACCTCTTCGACGGTCGCATCGTGGACGAAGAGACGATACATAAGCTGCGCGAGGAAGAAGACGTTCGAATCCGCAAATTAATTGACAACGCTCGTGAGTCGACACTTGCAGCAAACACCTAAGGGGGATGGATTATGAGTTATCGGGACGACTTCGATTTCGCATGGAAATCATTACGCAAGAACCCCGGCTTCGTTGCGGTCGCTGTCGTGACGCTGGCGCTCGGACTTGGCCTGAACGCAGCCATCTTCAGCATCGTCAATGCCGTGTTGCTCAAACCACTGGACCTGCCAAATCCCGATGAACTTGTCTTCATCAACGGAGAAATGCAGATCCGTGAAGTAGCTTACTTCCCGGCATCGCCGCCGGATTTGCAGGATTTAAGTGCGGCAGCGGATCTGCTGGTTGGCATTGCGTCCTACAACACTTTTCCGAACACACTTAAGGGTGCCGAGGGAGATGCAGAGCAGATCGTCGGCGCCGGCATCACCAATAACTTCTTCGAGTTGGCGGGTGTCAAGCCCTTCATCGGGCGAACCTTTAACGCAGCGGACGCCGCCTTTTCAGCGCAAGACGTCCCCGAGGGAACTCCGTTTCCGCAAAACACTTTCGCACCGCCCAAGGCGATGCTGATCAGTCACGAGTTGTGGCAGCGACGATTCGGTGGGCGTGAAGACATCCTGGGACACATGGTCGACCTCGGTGGCAACCAGGTCGAGATTATTGGTGTCATGCCCGACGATTTCCGTTTCGAAATGCCTCCCGAGGCGGGGACGGACCCTGAACCCGACCTGTTGCTGCCCTTGCGGATCGACTACGAAAACGCGATGCGTGACAACGTCTTCCTGAACCTGTTTGGGCGACTCAAGCCAGGTGTGTCCATGCAACAGGCGCAGGCGCAGCTCGATAACCACGTAACCCTCATGAAAGAGCGTTACGAGGTCAAGACGTCGGTCGGCTGGAACAACTATTACCGCGACTTACACACTGCGATTACCGAGCCGGTCCGCGCATCGGTGCTGATTCTCATGGCGGCTGTGGTTTTCGTGCTGTTGATCGCATGCGCCAACGTGGCGAACCTGATTTTGGTAAGAGCTTCGAGCAGATCACGCGAAACGGCGATTCGTGCCGCGTTGGGTGGCAACCAGACTCGATTGCTGCGCCAGATGTTCATGGAAGCCGGATTGGTGGCACTGGGTGGTGCCCTGCTCGGACTCGCCCTGGCCGAGGGTGGCATCCGGTTTTTGCATGCCCTCGGTCCTGACGGTCTACCGATGGCGAATCAGATCCGGCTGGATCTGAACGTGGTTCTGTTCACTTTGTTAATCACCGTTGGCACAACCGTCCTGGCGGGTATCATGCCGGCCCTCAAGATGTCGCGGCCGAACCTGGTTGACGAACTGCGTGCGCGAGCGGGCAGCTCTCGCTCAAGCGGCAGCAGGCTGTTTCGCGACGGCATGGTAATCCTGGAAGTTACCCTGTCTTTCGTCCTTCTGGTCGGTGCCGGGCTAATGGTGCGCAGCTTCATCGCCCTGCAAACGGCTGACCCGGGCTTCAATGCCGAAAGTGTGCTGACGTTTAATCTGAATTTGCCCAACGACAAGTATCCGTTACCTGCTGACCAGTATCGATTCGTGGACCAGTTGTATGAACAGATTGGCCAGATGCCCAGCGTCGACAACGTCGGCATGATCGGACCGCTGCCGCTGACAGGTGGTGGCTTCAATGGCCGTTATGCGACCGAGCAGGAAAGTGGCAACCCAGAAGCGTACCGGCAAGCGAACTACCGTGTGATCAAGGGCAACTACTTCCAGGCAATGCAGACCCAGCTGCTCGCCGGCCGGGTATTCAACCGCGACGACGAGCTCAACGCGCTGCCCTACATCGTCATTGACGACATCATGGCGAGCAAGACTTTTGCGGACGAGAGTCCAGTGGGACAGAAATTGATGGTGCGATGGGGGCCAGAACCGACCCTGGTCGAGATCATCGGTGTCGTTCATCACCAGGACTCCCTGCAGCTCAAGGAGGAAGGGACAGAAACCGTCTTCCTGGCCAGTGAGCTGGTCGGTTTCGGGCCATTCGGATCGTTTGTTGTGCGCTCGAAAGCGGACCCGGACATTCTCGCCGGACCCATCAGGGAGCTGGTGCGAGCCAGCGACAGTGATGTCGTCATCCAGCAGCTGCGACCAATGACCGAGATCGTGGATGAGTCTCAGGCGCCGACCTGGTTTGCGCTGAGTCTGATCAGCATCTTTGGTGTTGTCGCGCTGATTCTGGCGAGCGTCGGTCTGTACTCCGTGCTCTCCTATGTAGTTCGACTGCGACAGGCAGAACTGGGGGTACGAATGACCTTCGGTGCTACGCCTTCGCGGATATTCTCTCTGGTCGTTGGCCGCGGCCTTTTCCTGGCGGCAATTGGCGGCGCATTGGGTGTCGTGGTTGCACTCTCGGTCACGCGCCTCATGCAGAACCTTTTGGTCGGTGTCTCGCCAACCGATCCGACGACCTTTATCTCCACTGCGGTTTTGTTTCTCGGCATTGCCTTCCTGGCATCTTTCGTACCGGCACGACGCGCGACGCGCGTCGATCCGGTCGTCTCGCTACGTTGGGAATAAGCTGAGCAGGCAACGGCCGGGCGAGTTCCCCGCCCGGCCATTGCTTGACCCGTCGCAGCAATTGGCGTAATAGCGAAGGCATGACACGAATCGCGCCGGACCCATCCGGGCTTACGTCCGATCTTCCCAAAGTCCTGGTTGCCGACGATCAGCGCGATGTAACGCGTGCAATACAACTGCTGCTGCGCGGCGAGGGTTTCGACGTGGACGGCGCGGAATCCCCTGAGACGGTCGTCGCCGCTGTGCAGGACAAGAATTACGATGTCGTACTGATTGACCTGAACTACACCAGGGACACAACCTCCGGCAAGGAGGGGCTGGCACTGCTCGATAAGCTACAGAGCCTCGATCCGCATTTGCGGGTGGTCGTCATGACCGCCTGGAGCACGGTGGAACTGGCCGTTACGGCCTTGCAGCGCGGCGCTGCCGATTTTGTCGAAAAACCCTGGAAGAACAGTCGACTGCTCACGATTCTCCGCAACCAGACCGAGCTGGGCGGGGCTCTGCGCGATCAGCGTCGCAGCCGCGCTACCGGTCACCGGCAGGTCGAGGATGCTGCCGAGGAGCTGATCGCCGAGGCGCCCGCCATGCTGCAGGTACTGGAGGTCGTGGCGCGGGTGGCACCATCGGATGCAAACGTGCTGATAACAGGCGACAACGGCACCGGCAAGACCCTGATCAGCAGACAGATACATCTCTTGTCGGAGTGCTCGCATGGGCCGTTTGTAGTGGTCAATATGGGCGGGCTGGCCGGCGGCGTATTCGAAAGCGAAATGTTTGGTCATGTCAAAGGTGCCTTCACTGACGCCAGGGAGGAGCGTATTGGCCGGATCGAGATGGCCCATGGCGGTACGCTTTTCCTGGACGAAATCGGCACCATGCCCATGGAACAACAGACCAAGCTACTGCATGTCATCGAGACCGGCCGCTTCGAGCCGGTCGGCGCATCACGCAGTCGTGTAAGCGAGGTACGCCTGATCACGGCGACCAACGCAGATCTCAAGCAGGCGGTCGCCGATGGCAGGTTTCGCAAGGACCTGTATTTTCGCCTTAACACCGTAGAGATAGAATTGCCAAAGCTCACTGAGCGGGCCGAGGATATTAAGCCGCTGGCACAACATTTTCTGGCCCGGCACAACGCGCGCTACGGGCGCCCGGATCTGTCTTTCTCCACCGCCGCACTGACGTTGCTCAGTCGCTACCCCTGGCCGGGGAATGTACGAGAACTGGACCACATCGTGGAGCGTGCGGTGTTACTGGCCGGGGATTCGGCTATCGAGCCGGTTGACCTGGGTCTGGAATCAGACGGCGGCGTGCTGGCTGCCCAGCTGCCGCTGATGACAATCGAAGCTGCCGAGGAAAAGTTGATACTCAACGCCATTTCCCATTTCGATGGCAATGTGGTTAAAGCCGCCAAGGTGTTGGGGCTAAGCCGCAGTGCACTCTATCGACGAATGGAGAAAATCGGGCTTGGCAAATGATCTCAAATCAGTCGATGCCGGGCGCCGGCCGCGACATCCTCATTACGAGCACCGGCTGCTTCTGATCGCAGCGCTTAGTGCTGCGCCGTTTGTAACACTTTCTGTTTTGTTCGTGGCGGGCTTTAGACCGTCAACGGTTGTCGCTTTTGCCTGGCTTATGGTCGCCCTGGCAATCGGCTTGCTGGGACTGCGGTCGCTGAGAAAACAGGCTGCCTATCCCCTGCGCACCGTGGCGTCGCTGCTTGAAGCACTGCGCGAAGGCGACTACCTGCACCGCGGTCGTATGGATATGCCGGGAGATGCGCTGGGGGAGCTGGTCAGGGAAACCAACCAGCTTCGGGACACGCTGCATCGACAACGGGTGCAGGTGCGGGAGACGACTGCACTGGTCGCCAAGGTCATCGACACGGTGGATATCGCCGTTTTCACTTTCGGCCCGGAGCAGCAATTGCGGCTGGTCAACGCGGCCGGCCGAGCCCTGGTCGGCATCCAGACACAATCCAGCGACCAGCTACGAGAGCTGAACGCTGGCTTGCTGCAGCTGGACGATCTGCTCGAGGCCCCCAGGCAACAGATCGTCGATCGAGAGTTTCACGGCGTGCGCGGGCGTTGGGAGATTCGCCACCGGCGGTTTCGCGAAGGCGGACAGGTGCATCATTTGCTGGTGGTCGCGGACCTCAGTCGTGCGTTGCGAGAACAGGAGCGTCTGGCCTGGCAAAGACTCATTCAGGTACTCGGCCACGAAATCAACAACTCGTTGGCGCCGATCCAGTCAATTAGTGAAACGCTGGCAGACCGTGTCGACCGGCGCCGGCAGGACCCGGGCTTCGAAGAAGACCTGCAAGATGGCCTGCACCTGATATCAAATCGTTCGGCAGCACTGGCCCGCTTCGTCAAAGGTTATACGTTGCTGGCGAAGTTACCGGAACCCAGCCTGCAGACTGTCGATGTGGCGGCCCTGATACGACAGACCGCACGCTTTGAGAATACCCAGAGGATCAGCTGTGACGGACCCGAGGCTATGGTGCAGGTGGATCCCGCACAGCTCGAGCAACTGTTATTGAACCTTATCAAGAACGCTCTGGAGGCCAGTCCGCCGGATGGTGTCGTGAGAATCGTCTGGTCGGCGGACCCGCACGGGGCGACCATCGATATCGAGGACGAAGGCTCGGGCGTGCCCGACTCGGAAAATCTTTTCGTACCGTTTTTTACGACCAAGCCCGGCGGCAACGGAATCGGCCTGGTTCTTGCGCGGCAAATCGCTGAAGCTCATGGTGGTCAGCTGGAACTTGTTAATCGCCAACCAACAGGATGCCGGGCTCGACTGCACCTGCCAGCGAATCGTAGCTAAGGAAAACCCCGCTCAAGGCGGGGTTTCTTTTAACGTTTAATCTGCCGCCGCGCCGCCCTTCAGAACGGCCATCGACCACGCAATCGGAATTGCGACGAAGCTCAGGAAGTAGAAGTTCTGCCCTGGCAAAACCATCTGCGGTGCGACAATACCCGAGACAATCCCGACAATTGGTGGCACGAACCCAACGAGCGCACCGATGAGCATGAGGTTCAGCCCGTTGGCATCCCGGTCACTCGCTGACGCGCCACTATAAGCGCGATAAACCGTGACGAGAGAGAAAATCAGGTAAAAGGCCGCCACTGTGCCGATAAAGACACTGCCAAAATTATTCAGCGTATCGGTCGCTTCCGGTGTTGCGAGAATGCGCCAACCGATAAAGAGCGCGACCGCTAATGCCGGTAAATAATACAGCCGGTTTCCACCCGATCGCAGATGCACGAGCAGAAAATTGAGTATCGACGCCACGCCCAGCCAAATCAGGAATACGGAAACGACATTATCAATACTGCGCATCATATAAGTGCCGAAGTAGGGCCCCGTTATGAATACGAGACTGAACGCCGTCCCCGCGACTAGCAGTGCTCGCGTCGAAGTCGTCTGGCGCTGCATGAACGCCCACAAAGTGAGACCGATGAAGCAGAAGCCAACAACGAAACCAGCGTGCGCGCCGAACTTGCGCTGCGCTACAGGCTCACCAAATGTAATGTCGAGGGCGACATCGGCACCGTCACGCGCGACGACAAACTCCCACGTCTCGCCGACTTCGGGCCTGTTACGGCGGGACTGCGCTTTTGCATCGGTAGTAGCGATGCCGCCGAGACTTGTAATCTTGTCGCCGACCTGCAGGCCACCCGCTTCAGCGGGGCTACCCGACAGCACCTGAGTCACGACACTTTCCGGGTCCGTCGCCCAACCCCCCTGTGCGTAGTTGGCCACGTCGAGCCATCCGAAAATACCGTATACCGCGACGATTGCTGCGAACACCATCAAGGGTGTCCTGGAATTGCTTGAGCTCATTGCTAACTCCTTAGTTATTTTGATTATAGGATGCTAGAACAAGCGGCCGATGCTACCCCAAAACCAGGTTTTTTCCCAGTCAGACAATTTTCGCGTCCGGCACCGCTTGTCGCGGTAGACACACGTTTCATCGCAAGTCACCGACATTTCCCAAACCTTATTGGTCCAATGCGCATCTAAAGATCATTGGCACATCGCTTTATTGGGAACAGCCCACTATGTCGTTAATTCGAATGTCCGCGGACAACCCGGCCGCACTGCTTGCATCCGCAGTGCTGCTTTTTGTGCTCGGCGTGGTCGGGATTGCGTCGCTGCCCATCCAGATGTTGCCCAACCTCGAATATCCCGAGATCAACATCAACACCTCGTGGCGAAACGCCGCGCCGCAGGAAGTCGAGGCGAACATCGTCGAACCGCAGGAAACGGTGCTGCGACAGGTTCCCGGTGTGGTCGAGATGTCAAGTAACGTGAGCGCTGGCAACGGCAATGTGCATCTCGTATTCGACGTTGGTACGGATCTGCAGCAGGCCATGCTGGACGTGCTCAATGCTTTGAATCGGGCTGACGCTGCGCCGCCCGACGCAGATGAACCCAGTATCCAGGTCGGGGGCTGGGACTTTCCGGTCGCAACCTTGCTGGTGCATCCGCAGGTCGCGACGCCCGGCACCGACGTCGCAGAATTTCAGCGCGTTATCGAAGCGGAAGTGGAGCCCGCTCTGATGAAGATCGACGGCGTGCAGCGCGTGAACCTCAACAGCCAGCGCGATAGCCTGGTATTGATCGACTTCGATCCATATCGCACCGCAGCGCTCGGCGTGCAGGTTACGGATATCGCCAACACGGTGACACGCGCTGTGAATTCAACCGGCGGGGTCGCCAGCGTCGGCCGGCGTCAGTACACGGTGCGCTTCCTTGGCGGCTTCGATCTCGACGAACTCGGTGATCTGATTGTTGCGCGGCCGAATAACCAGCCGATACGCCTGCGTGAGGTCGCTGATATCACGACCGAGCTGTATCCACGCGGCGGTTTCATGTATCGCACGGGTTTTCCGGCTTACTACATTTCCGTACAAGGCAAATACGGCGCGAACACTGTTTCGATCCTGGATGACATTAACTTAACTCTCGCCGAGCTCAATGCCGGCCCGCTGGCAGCGGAAGACCTGCAGATCGTCCTGAGCTTCGATGCGTCGGTGCACATTCGGCGTGCAATCGGGCTCGTAAACGGCAATCTTGTGCTCGGGGTGTTCCTGGCGCTCGGTGTGTTGTGGTGGTTCCTGCGTGGCTGGCGCGCGACACTTATGATTGCAACGACGATTCCATTTTCGTTGCTGTCGTCACTGCTGGTGTTGAGCCTCTTAGGCCGCAGTCTGAACGTCGTGTCACTCGCCGGTCTCGCGTTCGCCGTGGGTCTGGTCCTCGATGCAGCGATTATCGTGCAGGAAAATATTGTGCGCCTTCGTCAGGATGGCATGTCGCCGGGCGAAGCGGCGCGCGAGGGCCCATCACAAGTCGCGGGTGCGCTGTTCGCGTCAACTATTACGAGTGTCGCTATATTCCTGCCGATCCTGTTCATGAAGGGTCTGGAGGGTCAACTGTTCGCGGATCTCGCTCTGACCTTGTCAGTCGCGGTGACAACCTCGTTTATTGCTGCGATCACCGTGTTGCCGGTGGCGAGCAATCACTTTCGCAGCGATCAACTGGCTGTCGATCGCCTCAGCGAGTTCTGGGACAAAATCACGAACAAGATTATTCACCTCACGCGAACACCGCAGCTGCGGACGAAATGGATCGTGTCGTTGTTGCTGGCACCGGCACTGTTGACCTGGCTGTTGGCGCCAAAACTCGACTTCTTGCCACAAGCTGACTCCGACGGTGTCCAGGTCTTCTTCAGCATGCCGGAAGGCGTTCCGCTCAGCACTATCGAAAGAGAGCTGATTCTCGAAGTCATAGACCGGCTCCAGCCGCACGTCGACGGCGATGTCGGCCCCGGGATCCGCGGTTACAACCTGTATTCCTGGGGTTCAAACGCAACCGGCATTTACATCTATCCGCATGACCCCCGTGAAGCGCCGGAACTAATAGAAAAGCTTCGCGACGAAATATTGGTCGGGCTTCCTGGTGCGAAACCATTTGTTTCTCGCGCGTCATTGCTCAACATCGGCATTTCCGGTGGGCGTAATATCGATATCGATCTCCAGGGTCCCAAACTCTCGGCGCTGATGGCTGCAGCGAAAGCCGGTCAGGACGCGATGAACGAGCGCTTCAGTGACTGGTCTGTGCGAGCACTGCCGGGCGTCAGCCTGTCCAAGCCTGAGCTGCAACTGGTGCCCGACGATATTCGAATTACCCAGGCGGGCCTCGATCGAGGCGCAGTCGCGGACGCGGTTCGTGCATTCACGGGTGGTCTCAATGCAGGCCGTTACTTCGACGGAAACGAAAGCATGGATGTGCTTATCTGGAGCGGCGACTGGAACACACCTGAAGAGCTGGCTGGCGTGCCCATCTTTACGCCGCAGTCAGGCATTCAGGTGATCGGGGAGCTTGCTCATATCGAGCGCACGGTTGGCCCAACACAGTTACGCCGGGTCAACGGCCAGCGCACGGTTACCTTGCAGGTGCTACCGCCGCCCGACATGACGATCGAGGACGCGCTCATTACGATTCGCGGTGAGATCGGGCCGATACTGCGCGACGCCCTACCCGCTGACGCCGAGATTTTTTATCGCGGCACGGCCGACCAGCTCGACAACGCTGTTGCCGACATGAGCAAAAACTTCGGCCTGGCAGTGTTGATACTTGCACTGATTATGGCGGCGATGTTTCGTTCGGTTAAAGACAGCCTGATCGTGCTGCTCGTAATGCCGCTCGCGATCGTCGGCGGCGTACTCGGACTGCGTATCCTGAACCTGTTCACCTACCAGTCGCTCGAATTGCTGACGATGATCGGTTTTATCATCCTGCTTGGCCTTGTTGTCAATAATGCGATCCTGCTCGTACACCAGACCCGTGCGGCAGAACGTGCTGGATTGAAGCGTACCGACGCTGTTGCACAAGCGATTCGGATTCGCGCACGCCCTATCTTCATGAGTACGTTGACATCAATCTGCGGCATGTTGCCGCTGATGTTGGTGCCGGGTGCCGGTAGTGATATCTACCGCGGACTCGCAACCGTGATTGTCGGCGGCATGAGCGTTAGTGCCGTATTCACGCTGTTACTTCTACCGAGCATTTTGCGTCTCGGTGAGTCCAGACAAATTGTCGAATCAAAAAAGGTCATGCTTCGCGAGAATTCGCTCGCGCAGCCGAGGATGACATCATGATTGCAACCAGAAATATCGAACGAGCACTGAAGCTGTTATTCGCGCTGATGCTGTGCCTTACATTCAATGACGGATATGCGGAGGACGAAAGACAAGCCACGCCAATTACGGTAACCGAGGTCGTTTCGGCTGACGTTGCGCCAACCGTGCCCGCGGCCGGCACCGTCTTTAGCCGCAATGAAGCGCAGATCACAGCTGGCATGGCTGGCCGGATCCTACTGTTGGCGGAACCGGGAGACTACATCGCGGCCGGCATGTCGGTCGCGGTATTCGACTGCGAGATGTTAGAGCTGCAACGTGAGCGCCAACTCGCTGAAGCCGAACGTGCGAAAATCAATGTCGAGACACTTGCTAACGAAGTCGAACGCCTCGAGTCCGTGCGTGGCACCCATGTCATAGCGGAAATTCAGCTTGACCGTACGGCGGCGGATCGCGATCTCGCTCGCAGCGATCTGCGCATCGCGCATATTGCGATCCGGGAAACCGACAGCCAACTGGGACGCTGTAGCGTTAAGGCACCATTTTCTGGTGTTGTGACACAGCGACTGCGCAACGCAGGCGAGGATGTCGAACGCAGTACTGTACTCGCGGCAATGACCGATACCGAAAATCTTGAAGTGCGTGCCGCAGTGCCGATTCGCTACCTTCCACGAATGCGTGCCGGCGAAGCCGCTGAAGTCCGCTTGAATGAGCTGCGCCTCGAGGCCCGGATTCGCAAGATTGTTCCCGCTGCGAATTCACAATCGCAAACCTTCGAGGTGCGGCTCGACCTTCCTTTTGACGCACCGCGCCTGGTTGCGGCGGGTCAACTGGTCAGCGTCAATTTGGTGCTTTCGCCCAATGTCGCACTGACCGTGCCGCGGGACTCCGTGGTGCTGAGGGAAGATGGCGCGTTTGTGATGCGCATCAACGATGATGCCAAAGCCGAGCGAGTCTCTGTTGAGGTTCGTGAGGCCAGTGGCGATTTGGTCGCAGTGCGCGGCGCGTTACAGTCGGGTGACCGCGTCGCTGTGCGCGGTGCTGAATCACTTGATGATGGCGAGCTTGTTGCGGTGCATTCAGAAACCTGAAGCTGCTCTGTTGAGCTACGAAAACCTCAAGGACGTTCGCGTTCGCCGGCAGTTACGACTTCGCAGCCTATTTCGCGCCCGCTCCGAAGGTCCAGACGAAGCCGAATGAGGGGAAGAATGGCAGGAACTCATCGAAGTTGGGAGACACCTCGATGGATGTCCTGATTTGCACCCTGTGACCCCCGATACAGCACTGGTTTTCGTTATTCAGCAGATTAAAGACTTCCAGGTAGAATTCGAGGTTGCTATTGGCGAGCTCAAGCGTTCTGGACAGACGCACGTCCACACGAAAATAGTCGTCGAATGACTCTGTATTAAGATTTGAAAAATCACTTTCGGCGCCAGTAAAATTACCCGCACTATCGAATGCTGGAATGACCTGCAGTTGCGTTCGTGGCCAACCGCTGTGATAGCGTGCAACAGCATTGAGCGTCCAGTGTTCCCCGTGCCACGTAACATTTCCGGCCAGTGCGTGCCGCTGATCCCAGCTTCTTGCAACCTCGATGCCGTCAATGACATCGTACACCTCGGACCAGGTGTAGTTTAGCCACCAATCCAGTTTTGACGACTGGCGATCATGTAGTGTGAGCTCCATGCCGCGGGAACGTGCACGATCGGGTTCTATAAGAATACGATCGAAATTACTTTCTGGCGCAAATTGATATTTATCCAGCGCGTTTTCGAATCGCGGCCGCACGTCGCTGTATGTTTTTTCATAAAAATCCAACTGCAGATCGATGCCCGACGGGTAACGGTGCTTGATACCAATAATCCGATGCTCAGCACGTTGCGCTGGGAAGTAATTGCTGACCCCATCGATCACCTGTAGCTCCTGAATACCCTGTGGCTGGTAATATCGACCCCAACCAAGGCGCAACTCGGTGCGCTCACCCAGTTGATAGAAACCGTTAACTCTCGGGCTCAACTGAGTATCGTCGATGAGGTCCGTGTAAGTCTGCTTGTCCCACCGCAATCCGAGTTCCCAGGCCAGATCGTCAAAGACTTGAAATCGAAACGCTGCAGATGCGCCGTATTCCTCCCCTTCCCGCGACGTATCAATCTCCCGCACCAGTGTATATGGCACGCCATTGTTGACGAAATCCGTCTGTCGAAGCGAGTCGATGTCGTAGTCAAAATCGGCCGACAGATTGCGGTATCGCGCGCCGAGCTTCCACAGCGTCGTCTCACTGGATTTCCACGCAAGATCTGTCTGCAGTCCGCTGATATCAATATCAGTATCGAAGGTCCGTGTAATAATTTCAAACGGCAGATCGCGCACGAGACCTACTTCATCTGCCTCCACACTGCCGGCAGAAAACGTACCTGAAAGTGTCAGGTCATCGGTCAATTCTGCGTCAAGGCTAAACCACGCATAGTTGAGCCTACTGTCTTCGCCGAAACTCTCGTGATCGGCAAGGTCTACAACTTTGACATCGTCCGAAGCCGTCAACACATGTGCTTCAAGCTCAATCGAATCCGTCAGCGAATAGCTTACACGCGCGAAAACGTCTCCGTAGCGTGGCGTAAGTTCTTCCCCATCTTCGGAAACGGTATCGGCCAGGATGTCGAGGTAGCCGCGCCGCGCAGACACATGGTAGGTGCCTCTTTCCTCCGCAAATGTTCCGCTCGTCCGCGCAAATGCGCTGACGAAACTGACACCAAGTTGGTGCACCGGCGCGCCCGTCGGATGCCTGGTGTTCATATCGATGACACCACTCATATGATTGCCGTGCTCCGCCGTGAAGCCACCGGACAACACCTGCGCGTCGCCAATAATGCCGGGATCAATTACGCTGAGCGGGCTAAAAAGTGAGCGCATGTGGTATGGCTCGAACAGCTCTACGCCATCCAGAACGATCTTGACTTCATCAGTCGTTCCTCCCCGAATGTTAAACGCGGCCTGAAAATCGTTTGCGGCAACACCCGGCAAGCGATGGAATGCGCGAAACGCATCATCCGCAATATGGGGTATTAAACGAATCTCGTCACCGGACAGAAAATGCTCGCTCGTACCGTCATTACTGAACATTGAGTAGCGACTCGCGACAATCTTGATTTCCTCCAGCGACGGTGCAACGAAGACCGGGATGGATACAGGCGAATTTCCTGTTGTTGTGGGTTGCGTCGTCTCAAGATCAACTACCAGCCATCGTCCAGCCGGCCCACGCCGTAAGTCCAGATCGTATTCGGCTAACGCCTCACGCAACACAATCCATGGATCCGTACTCGACGGCGTCGAATTGACGCGCATCCATGGCTGAATTTTCTGGCTCGAGTAGACAACCTCGAGACCTTGAGCACGCACACTCTCGATCGCATCCACCAGCGACATATTTTCTTTGGTATCCGCCGCGCTTGCAGTGCTGGCGACTACGCACAGCAAGAACAGCGCCAGCAACGATCGCATGTGTCGAACTATTCGACTGTGGCCCATATCGATTCGTTATCCGTTCTGATTTTGAAATCGGCGATTGCATGCACAATCTCCAGACTCTCGCTCGGGGTGGCGTCCTCGTCCAGCCCTGATATCTCGATCTTTCGCGCATTCTCTTCGGAAACTATATCTGTCCACCGCAGCCTGACACCAAGTTCATCGGCATAGCGGCGCAAGAATTGTTCCAGCGTCGATTTCGGCGCGGCTGAATCGGGTGCCAGCGTCTTGATCCATTCCCAGCTCGGATCATCATGTTGCAGTAGCCGCTCCTCGCCCTGACTCATCGGACTCAGCTCGATAAAGCGTCCGTGATCGATCGCCCGGGATGCCTGCCCTTGCTGCGCGATCTCCACACTGCCTTCGCGCACCCCAACAATCAGGGTCGCGTTCAAGAGACGAACCTGAAACTGAGTGCCGACATCCTGTACCGATGCAATTGATGTGGAAATCAAAATGGGTAAGTGCTCCGGAGCGCCATCGCTATCGATATATACAGCGCCCGACTGCAGCGACACATGCTCCGGTGAATGAAAAAACAACTCGCTTGACGTGTCGATTCTGAGCGACTGTCCGTTTGCCATCCTCACCGCGATCCGACTTTCCGCGTCGGTTTCGATCCGGGCATCCGCAGGAATTTTGTCTCCAGGCCTGAGGGCAACATCATCAATAAATACGTCGCCGAGAATGTGATCAACACTAGCTGTCAAAATCACCTCTGGTGTGGTTCGGAGCTGTGCAAGCAGTAGCGCTGCACCTGTGACCACGATCAGACTTGCTGCAAGTGCATACCAATGCGTAATTCGACGGCCGCCACGACCTTGCTGTGTGGCAACAACATTTTCCCAATGAGCAGTTACGTTTCTACGTGCTGCGTTCATCGTCTCGGCCTGGATTCCTTCGCGAGCACCAGCGTAGTTAATCAACTGACCCACGCTATCCATCTCACCAGATCGCTTGTCGTCATTTCCCTTTGTATTAGTCATTGCGTTACTCGAGTACCGACGACAATCGTTGCTCGTCGTCAACCAGCGCCGTGAAAGCATCGCGAAACGCTAACCTGGCACGCGTAAGAATAGATTCAGTCGCTTTAGGGCTCTTGCCGATTCTGTCTCCGATCTCTTTTACTGACAGACCGTGCACATACTTGCCCTCCAGTGAGTCGGCATATAACGACGGCAGGTTATCCAGAGCTACCTTGACCAGTCGCGAAATCTCAGTTTGGTACAACTCAACGTAAGGGTCGTTACTGGACGTTGAAAGTAGTGATTCCAGCGCCGCACGAACAGAGGGGTCGTCTTCATTGAGCGGTGTATCGCCCTGTGCTCTTCCGACTGCCTTGCGCTGCTTGGAAATTTCGTATCGGCAAAATGTGCATAACCACGTAAAAAGCGGCGCCTCGCCACGGTAGCTCGCCATCTTTGAGATAGCCTGGCACAACACCACCTGAGCCGTTTCGTCCGCAAGGTTGTGATCGTTATCAAGCCTCGTCAGGGCGAAACGGTACAGGCGCGGATAGTAGCCATTGAAGAATGCATCGAATGTTTGTCGATCGCCGTCCAGCAGTCTTGCAACCAGTCTTTTGTCAGCATTTTCGGGCATGGTCTTCAAACAATTTCCTGTAACTACAAGGTTAGAGGCGTTGGCGGCTACGAATCCTTCAATATAACCGGATTATAGCTGCGCGACGTCTAGTTGAAGCCCACGGCGATACCGATAGAGAGCATCCATACCGAATCGGCGTCCTCGACATCGAACCACTCCACCTCACCCAGAATCGAGAAGCGGTCAGTCGCATGAAATTCGCCGCCCAATCCAAGCGCCAGGTCTGAACCGTCGGCATCTGCCGAACCAATGCCAAGCACCGATAGCTCGGCGTCCCAGGCTATTATTCCCGCCTTGCCAAAGAAATTGAAAGACTCGCTAACCGGCAAAGAACCGACAACAAAGGCGTCAATTCCCGTTAGTTCTGCTTCCACGGTAACGCCCAGCAGAGAGTCATCCAGATTACCAAAATCAGCATAGCCGAGCTCAAGACCCCAATGGTCGTTGAACATGTACCTGCCATGAACTTTCCAGCCCAGATCATTAGCATCAAAGTCGATGGTCGTTACCGAACTATCCGCTTCAACCGTACTGGAACCTATCGATACGCCGACCGATAGTCCCTCTGCAAGTGCCTGACTC
>JAJFKV010000029.1 GCA_021773055.1 Woeseiaceae bacterium | reverse complement strand
ATTCGATCACGCAATACCGCGCCACGAGTCAGTTCAGCTTCGTTAATTGCCCGAAGGTCTTCAACAACATTTGCAATCGACTCACGCAGTTCGGCGCGATTGGTTTCGAGTACCGATTCAGAGCGCGCCAATGCACCGACTTGCTGCTTATAAATAATCAGGCCGATAATTCCTGCTGCCGCGGTCACACCAAACAGTGTCCAGTCGACATTTTGTACATCCAGGGACGTAGCGAATGCACCACCAAGAAAGCCTGCAACAACCAAAAAGTATCCAAGATTTTTCATCGTTTTACTCCTTAGTTACGAAGTTAGGACAATAAATGCTGCGTTACCGACGCCGACCAGCGCCTCACCGACAATCAGGCCGGCGGCAATTGGAATGCCCACCTCCTCGCTCCAGGTATTGCCCTTGATGCGATCTGATATTTCTCGAGCCAGCGTGCCCAGTGAGTACGTCAGTACAATGTTGAAAGGCAGATAGAACCCCAGACCAACCGTAATACCCAAACCACCCATCAAGGCGGACAGGATGCCGCCAAGCATGGCACCCGCTGCATATTTCTGGGCCGGGACATCGCCACCCATAATGCCGTCGATCGTACTCGCCAGCGCCTGCGCCTGAGGTGCTGGCAACTTGTCGCTGCCGAGTCCGTAACCTTCTGCGTTATGCAGGACGAATATGACAAGGATGACTACGATGGGGCCAAGCCACGCGCCAGCAAACTGACCGAGCTGCTGCATGCGCGGCGTAGCACCTACAAGATAGCCAGTCTTGAGGTCCAGCATCAGGTCTGTCGCCTGTGACATGGCCACACAAGTCGCGGCGCCCACCATGACTGCTGCGATGATTGAATCACCGCGATCCATACCCGTGCCATAAGTCACGATGATCAACAACGTGATACCCACCAGCGTCATGCCAGATAGCGGCGACCAATTAGTTCGGCCGATTGCTTCGGACAGAATAATGCCTGACATCCAGATCCAGAGCGTGCCGACCAATGCCATCCCGATGCCACGAACAAGGCCCACAGTTTCAACGGAGGTTACGGCCATGTAAGTGAGCAGGATAACCGCACCACCGATAGCGAAATACAGAAGCTTAATCGGCATTTCGTCACTCGAAACTGACGATGCGACCTTTGCTGCCTTTTGCATGGAGCTGATCGCAGTCTTGATCAAAGGGAATGCCAGGATCACGCCCATGACAGCCCCACCGATGAGCATGCCAATACCGAGTGGTCGATACAGCAACAGGCGTAACGGCCCCGGTGTATTAATAATCTCGCCGCCGGCATCCGCCGGAAAACTGCCCGTAGCAGAGAGCATGGGTGAGATAAACCAATACGCAACAAATCCACCGATGATGAACGCGACACCGCCTCTTCCCGCAATAAATCCGACACCGATAGTCATCAAAGACAGGTACCAGATACCATTCATATACTCAGGCATGCCGAAAATTGCGCCGACATTCCAGTTATCAACGCCCGTCTTGATAGTCAGGACGTGAGTACCCGCCGCAACCGCAGCGGCTATCAATAAGACGATCGCTTTACGAACACCCGCGCCTGGCGACTTCAGAATCGTTGCCACGGCAACACCACCCGGATAGGTCAACCGCTCATAGTCGATCATGTGCTTACGCAGCGGAATGATAAACGCAATGCCGAGATAGGCGCCTGCGATACAACCAAAAGTCAGTACCACGGGATCGAATTGATCACCGAAACCAAGCAGAAAGATCGCGGGGACAGAAAACATCATTCCCGACGCTGCACCATTCACACCGCTCGCGATGGTTTGCACGATATTATTTTCAATGATGCTCTTACGACGCAACATGCCACGCAAGATGCCGAAGCCGAGGATGGCGGCGAGCTCGGAGCCCTCAATCGAAAATCCGAGAACCAACGACGCATAGCCGATTGATCCGGCAAGAATCACGCCAATAAACCAGCCGACGACTAATGCGACCCAGGTGAGTTCAGGATACGGGCGACCGATAGTGGTATCGCTCATGTTGGGATTCCCCTCTTGTTGTTCTGTCTTGTTTTTTTTTCGGCGATCAGCCTATCACAGCGCTTGCAGGCGTGCTGCCAGCTGATCTGTCTCAAGTACTTCGTTGAATTCATCGGCAAGCTCCTCGCAAGCCAACGTGCAGGCTCGCCAGGCCGCAAGTCGATCGGACTGCGAGTAGTTCACAAAATCGCTAATGCGGGTATAGCGTTAACCGCTCCACGGTGCCGTGCGGCGAGTCGTGGTGATAATCAATCACTCCACCGTCACGATAAACACCGGGCACCGCGCCATCGATATCACGTACACCCGTTAACACAAGCGGGATTGATCCGGTGGCTGAGAATCTCGTCCACGCCCTGCTCGCCCAGGAGAGAACCCATAATCTCCCGGCTCGTTGTCGTTATCTCGTGAACATCCGGGCGCTCACTGAAACTTTGCTCGATGTAGGCGGTTTCAAAGAGTTCGATTTCACAAGATGTCGATCGGCAGGGATCGTAGAGCGGTATGAACAGCTATTATAGGGACTTCTATAAGGATTCGGTTCCCCATATGACACGTTTAATCTTACCTGCCATGACGGCTCTGGCCGTATTGTCGTTCGGTAGTGCCGCGATGGCCGACGATGATGAGCCACCGCTGTTTGTCGTGGCGACAGGTAGCGATGCTGGCAATTGCCAGTCGGTGACGGCCCCATGCCGGACGATCGCTTATGCCTTGGAACAGGTCGGCAAGAATGGTCAGATCCGGATCGGCGGCGGCTCGTATGAATTGTCGGACGTCGCCGACGTTGTCTATCTCCTGAGTGGTTCGATCGATGTACGCGGCAGTTACGCGATTGGCTCTCGATCAACCCTGATCGGCGTTGCACCTGAATTCGCCGGAGATCTGGAAGCGAAAGGCTTCCGCGTAATTGTCGACACTAAAGGTCTGAATCAGGCAGCGGTGCAAACTCAACTCAGCCTGCAATCCAATGCGGCGGCGACTGCCTGCGGCGGCGGATTTGCCGGCAGCTTTCCGTGCAGCAATGTTGATTTGCTGGCGCATGTGGCGGACAGAACACCGAGTGCCAGAGGTGCCGATATTTGGGGTCTTATGGACCTCAATACGCACCGCGAATATGCCATCGTTGGATACAGTACCGGCACAGCCGTCTTCGATGTCACCGACGCGGAGAATCCGCGCGAAGTTGGCTTTGTTAACGGACAGTCAACCACGTGGCGCGACATTAAGGTCCACCAGTTTTGGAACGCTACTGACAGTCGCTGGAATGCATATGCCTATATAACAGCTGACAATGCATCAGACGGTTTGTTCATCATTGACCTGAGCCAGCTTCCACATCGCATCGCACGAATCAGCTACCCAAGTGATTTCGCCGAAGCTCACAATGTATATCTGCTGGACGCGGACTTCAGCACCGGTATTTCGATTACTGGCAACGCACCGACTTTGATTCTCGCCGGCTCGAATTTGAGTGATGGTCGATATCGCTCTTATGAGCTCTCGAACCCCGCAAGCCCAGCATTCAGCGTCACGCCGACCACACCGAATGATCAACCCGGTGGCAATCGCCTGTACATGCATGATGGCGCGTCAATGGTTGTAACCGATACCCGCAAAGATACTCAATGCGTTAACGCAGGTGGCTCCGATCACTGCGACATCCTTTTTGATTTCAATGAAACCAGTGTGGATATCTGGGACGTAAGCGCCCCCCTCAGCCCGACCCGACTCAGTCAGTTGCCGTACAACAATTCCGGCTACACGCATTCGGGATGGCCGTCAGAGGACCAGCAATTTCTGTTCGTTCAGGACGAGCTTGATGAGCGGGACAACGGCCTTGCAACAACACTACGCGTCGTCTCAATTTCGGATCTGACCGCCCCGGCGCTGGTTGGCTCCTGGACGGGCCCAACCAGGGCAATCGATCACAATGGATTTGTTCGCGGCAATCGCTATTACATGTCGAATTACACGCGCGGGCTTACTATCCTCGACATCAGTGATCCGGCGAACCCTGTCTCCGCTGGCCGGTTTGACACCTATCCTGCCTCGGACGCGACCGGCTTTCCGGGAAACTGGGGTGCGTATCCGTTCCTGCCCAGCGGCAATATTGCGTTAAGCGATATCGATAGTGGCTTCTATATGGTCGCCGATAACACGCTGGGCGTTGCAGAAGGCTCGCTGTCATTCGCTGCAGATGCGTTCGGCGCTGACGAGACACAAACACTCGGCATCGTTGTTCAACGCACTGGTGGCTCCCAAGGTGCGACCAGCGTCACCTGGGAAATTCTAGGGGCGACCGCCGGTATTGGCGACGTAGCAGCAACACGTGGTGTCCTCAACTGGGCCGACGGTGACGGCAGCACACGTACGATTAATCTTGGGCTGACGAACGACGGCGTTGTTGAAGGGCTTGAGCGTGTTCTTATCAAGCTAATTGCACCAACAGGCGGCGCCACTCTGTCATCACCCAGCATCGCCAGCGCGTACATCAGCGATCCGGGTGATTTAAGCGTTGTAGAGTTCTCATCTTCGATTCTCTCGATTGCCGAGCGTGGCTTCGGAACAGCGGTTACGGTGATCAAGCGGTCAGGCAGCGCGAGCGGCGTACTTAGCGTTGACTTCAACGTAGTCGCTGGTGATGCATCGAGTGGCACTGATTATTTCGGGGCCGCCGCGGGTTCAGTAACCTGGGCCGACGGTGATGCAAATCCCAAGTGGATCGAATACACGATCTCCGACGACGGTAGCAGCGAAGCGAACGAGTTTTTTGAACTCAGCCTGAGTAACGCGAGTGGCGGCAGCATCGGTCCCAATGCAAGTCTTCGTATTGATATTCTGGATGGTACCGGATCAAACAGCACACCCAACTCGGTGGCCGGAACGAGTCAGTCTGTGAGTAGTGGTGCAATGGTTACGCTGAACGGCGGAGCGTCAAATGACCCGGACGGAGATACCTTGTCCTACGCGTGGTCACAGACACTCGGCCCAACCGTAGTGTTATCCGACGCAAGCACATCGACAGCAAGTTTCAGGGCGCCGACGGTTAGTTCTGACACCATATTCCGCTTCGAGCTGGAAGTGTCTGATCCTGGCGGCCTAAGCGATACGTCGACGGTGAATGTCACGGTCTCGTCAACTTCTGGCGGTAGGTCTACCGGCGGATCGGGTGGCGGTGCGCTCGGACTCTGGCTTCTCCTCGGCTTGCTGGCCCTGGCGCGTCTTAGCCGAAAGGATGCGTCTTAATAATTGTTTGTTCACGATCCGGGCCGGTCGAAATAATGTCCACAGGAACACCGGCGAGTTCTTCGATACGCGTCAAATAATCAAGAGCTTTTTGCGGCAAGTCACCATAATTTGTTACGCCAACCGTAGATTCCTGCCAGCCTGACCATTCCTCATAAACCGGCTTACATTTTGCGAATCGATCAACGACAACCGGCAGTCCCGGGATTGACTCGCCGTCGATCGTGTATCCGACACAAATCTGAATGGTTTCGAGCTCGTCGAGCACATCCAGCTTGGTTACGCACAAGCCCGACACGCTGCTGTTAATAATCGATCGGCGCAACGCCACGGCATCAAACCAACCACAGCGGCGTGGCCTGCCTGTAGTCGCACCAAATTCAGCGCCCACTTTCGCGAGGTGTGCGCCATCGTCATCGAATAATTCCGTTGGGAACGGCCCGGCACCGACACGCGTCGTGTACGCCTTCACGATGCCAAGGATGTAATCGAGATTACGCGGTCCAATGCCCGTGCCCGTACTCGCCGCAGCTGCAACTGTATTTGAAGAAGTAACAAACGGGTACGTCCCGTGATCGATATCGAGGAAACTACCCTGCGCGCCCTCAAACAGAATGCTCTTATCCGAATCGGCCAGGTCCTGAAGTATCTGGGTAATGTCTGCCGTAACCGGCGCAATAATTTCGGCGTAGCCCAGTGCCTCGTCCAGTGTTTTAGTAAAATCGACGGGCATCGCACCGTAGTAGTTTTTCAAAAGGAAGTTGTGATAGTCGAGAATCTCGCCAAGTTTTGATGCGAATGTCTCGCGAACAAAAAGATCGGAGACCTTTAGTGCTCGTCGTGACACCTTATCCTCATAGGCCGGTCCGATACCGCGCCCGGTCGTTCCGATGGCACTCGAACCACGGGCCTTTTCTCGTGCAGCGTCGAGCGCAACGTGAGAAGGCAAAATCAAAGGGCATCCTGGGCTTATTTTCAGCCGCTCGTAGACGGGAACTCCCCTCTTGATCAACGCATCCGCTTCTTCTACCAACGCGTCCAATGCCAGCACAACGCCGTTACCAATAAGACAACTGACACCGTCACGAAGAATCCCCGAAGGGATGAGATGCAAGACCGTTTTCTCGCCTTCGATAACGATCGTATGACCGGCATTGTGACCACCCTGAAAACGCGCAACCGCTGTCGCACGTTCCGTTAGCAGGTCCACAATTTTTCCCTTGCCTTCGTCACCCCATTGGGTGCCGATGACAACTACATTTTTTCCCATGGTATTGCTGCTCTTTATCCGCGAATCAGGAACAGGGTTACTAGCCCGATGATCATCACAACCAGACCTATCGTCCGGATATGATTGTCTCCCAGTTGTGCAATTTCCGCCACCAGCTCACGATATTTTCTCGGCGAGACAAACGGCAACATGCCCTCGATAACGAGGACAAGTGCCAATGCCGTGAAGATCTCGGTAGCTATTGCTCACCACTCGACTGATTCAAGTAGCGGAAGAACTCATTGTTTGGATCCAGCACCAGCAAGTCACCCGACTTGCCCATCGATTTCTTGTAAGCAGTGATACTGCGAGAAAAGGCGTAGAATTCCGCGTCCTTACTATAGGCATTTGCGTAGATCTCTGCGGCCTGCGCATCACCATCACCGCGAATGATCTGGCCATCACGATAGGCATTGGCCATTAGTATTGTTCGGTCCTTATCAGCAGTCGACTTGATCAACTCTGCGGCCTCTTCGCCTTCAGAACGCGTCTCAGCCGCGACCCGGGCACGTTCCTCCCGCATCTGTTCGTAAACCGAATTTCGAACCTCGGCTATGAATTCAACTTGTTTCACACGAAAATCGACCACTTCGATTCCGAGTCCTTGCGCGGTTTCGGCGGCATTCACAAGCATGTCGCGCATTAGTTCGACGCGTTCAACCGAAATTGCTTCCTGAATCGTCCGCTTACCGAATTCGGTGACGATTGAGTTCTTGACGATCTCACGAAGCCGATCCATAGCAACGTCCTGCAGGCCGCCCGTTGAAGTGTAGAAAGGCACCTCATCGACAATGCGCCACTTGACGAAATAATCGACCGTCATTGCCGTGCGCTCAAGCGTGAAGACACGTTGCGGTGCATCATCAATCTTCAGAATTTGACTCGGGAATTTACGAACCGACTGATACACCGGTATCTTAAAATGCAGCCCGGGTTCGTAATTGGCCTCTACGACCTTACCTACCTGAAGCTTAATGGCGAGTTCTCTCTCGCCCACTGTAAATGCCGACAAGCCAATCACGACGAAAACCAGGCCCACTATTACTATGGCTGTGAATCTTGAATTATTCATTCTCGTGTCCTCCGCTCGCGGTCAGTGCTCGACCTTCCATCAGCATTCGCGTCAATCGACGGAAGCTGGGATGTCGACCGCGACGTTGAATCACCTGTCGACGATGAACCAGATTGCCGTAATAATTGGTCGATGGGCAAATACAGCAAGTTTCCGCTACCTTCAGAGTCCAGAATGACTTTGTTAGAGCGGCCGTAAACTTCTTCAATCGCCTCTATATATAAACGGTCGCGCGTAACCTTAGGTGCCTTCTGGTATTCAGTCAGCAGGGCCTCAAAGCGAGCCGCTTCACCTTGCGCGTCCGCTATCAAGCGGTCGCGATAGGCTTCAGCATCCTGCAATACGCGCTGCGCCTGGCCACGTGCACGCGGAATAATATCGTTTGCATAGGTCTCCGCCTCCAGTTCGTAGCGCTCTTTGTCGTTGCGTGCTTTTTGCGTGTCATCAACCGCTTCCTGGACTGATTTTGGATAGTCAACAACCCTCAGGTTGATCGACGTGACCGTCAACCCGGCACCGTAATTTTCCAGCGTTTCCTGAAGTTCAGTCATCGTCCGATCGGGAATCTGTTCGCGTCGTTCACCGATCAGCTCAGTCAGCGTACTTGTTCCGACAACACCACGTAATGCACTTTCAGTTAAGTCATTAAGTGTGTTGTCCGGACCAGCCACCTCAAAACTGTACTTCACAGGATCCGTTCTCCTATATTGGACGACGATGTCGATGAAGACGTATTGCTCGTCAGCCGTCAGCATCTCGGTACTGAAGTTATAGTCGTTGACCAACTCTGTATTCACGATGTCGACCGTTTCGATCGGAAACGGTAAATGCCAGCGCAGACCCGGCATCTTCACAGGTTCGATGTACGCGCCAAAGCGCTGCACGACACCGCGTTCAGCGGCGTCTACCCGATAGAAGCCTGTCAGGCCCCATGCGATCAACAGCACGATGATCAGGGCAAAGGTGCCACCGCCGCTGGGAGCGCCGCCGCCACCAAGAATGCTACTGAATTTTTTTTGCCAGTCCCGCACAATTTGATCAAGGTCGTTTGGCTCGCCATCGTCCCGCTTCCACGGATCGTGACCATTGCCTGAGTCGTTGTTAGCCATAATGTCTTTGCTTTTACTCGTTTGCTGAAGTTACTGCCGCCGCCTTTTCCAGCGTCGGCTCCAGTTGATCTGTTACCTGCTCAATTTGCAGATTTTCACGCTTTAGAAATCGCCGCAAGTCTTTTTCTGCCATTCGCAATTCCAGCGTCCAGCTGCCGTCTTCCAACACCTCTTCATTAAGGACAGTGCCAAGCTCAAATAGTTTGGCGCGTTGCCGTCCCTGGGCGGGTTGCAAGTGGATTGTACGATGCGTCGTTTTCTGCCGCAGGCGATTTGCTATGGCTTCTTTCAGCATCGGCAGGCCTTTACCTGTTATTGCTGACAGCCAGACCGCGCGCCCCTCTCCATGGCGATTATTCGTCATTCGCGGCTCACGATCCAGCTTGTCGATCTTATTGTACACCCGTATCTGCGGCACCTGATCGGCATCGAGCTGTTTCAATACCGAGTTTACCTGCCGCACACGTTGCCAGCGATTCGGATCGCTTGCGTCGATCAGGTGCAGGATCAAGTCCGCCTCACGGGCCTCCTGCAAGGTTGATCTGAATGCAGCTACCAGCTCATGCGGCAAATCGCGAACGAAACCGACCGTATCGGCGAGAACTACATGCTCACTCTCGGGAAGATCGAGCCGCCGTACGGTGGGATCCAGCGTAGCGAACAACTGATCTTTGACGTACACGCCAGCATCGGTTAACGCGTTGAACAAGGTTGACTTTCCCGCATTCGTATAGCCAACCAGCGCAACCGTTGGAATTTCAGCCTTCATGCGATTTTGGCGGTTCATCGACCGACGGGTATCGACAGTTTCCAGTCGTTCTTTCAATTGCCGGATGCGATTGCCGATGAGGCGGCGATCAGTTTCCAGCTGTGTTTCACCAGGACCGCGCAGTCCGATACCACCTTTTTGCCGTTCAAGGTGAGTCCAGCCGCGTACCAAACGAGTCGACAAATGCCGAAGCTGGGCAAGCTCAACCTGCAACTTGCCCTCAAAACTGCGCGCTCGCTGCGCAAAAATATCGAGAATCAAGCCCGCACGATCGAGTACACGACATTGCAACTCGCGTTCCAGGTTCCGTTCCTGACTCGGGCTCAAAGCCGCACAGAAAATCACGAGTTCAGCACCGTTTTGCCGAATGAGCGTCTTGAGCTCCTCCAGCTTGCCTTTGCCGATGAAGTACCGGGGATTGGGACGTTTTCGCGAGGTAAATAGCTCAGCGGCCACTAACGCGCCCGCCGACGTCGCCAGCTCAATAAACTCTTCTCGCTCGGACTCTTCGGGTAAACCGTCGGGACTCGCCTGGACGAGTACTGCTCGTTCGCCACTTTGCGGCCGTTCAAACAAACACCACCCCCTGCCGAGGTAGCGTCACAGTGTAATTACTCGTCGTCGTCTCCAGATTCGTCGTCCGGCATGGGAAGACGAACATTGCGCGACGGCACGACCGTCGATATCGCATGTTTATAGACCATCTGGTTAACACTGTTCTTGAGTAAAACCACGAATTGATCGAATGAATCCACTTGTCCCTGTAACTTGATACCGTTAACCAGGTAGATGGAAACCGGGACCTTTTCCTTTCGTAAGATATTCAGGAATGGATCCTGTAGTGATTGCCCTTTAGCCATGATTGGGTCTCCTTATTCTGCATTTTTTATTGTTGATTTTCGCAATCCGGTGGCGCCGGTTGCCCATCGCGAAACTCTGCCTAAGCGTTTAAAAAGTCTATCACAGGAAAATCGCCTTCCGCGCTGAATTTCAGCCCGATTTTCCCGCCAGATAGGCCAATATGGTGTCAATGGCCCGGGCTTCAAGAGGATCGACCGAAAACAGAGCTTTTTCTGACCGCAGCCAGGTCAATTGCCGCTTGGCGAGCTGGCGCGTCGCAAAGAGCGCCCGATCTCTCGCTTCCTCTCTCGAGTAGTCCCCGTCCAGGTATTTCCAGAACTGCCGGTATCCCACTGAGCGCATTGCGGAACTGTCTTTAATGAGTTTTGGGCGTGCCCTGAGGGTCAGCATCTCCTCTTCGAAGCCGCTGGCTATCATCCGGTCCAGTCGTTGCTTGATTCGAGCGTGCAGCAGCTCGCGTGGTTCGATCTGCAGTGCGATCTTCAGGAACTCGATATCACCGGTATTGCCACCATGAGCGGCCGCATCGCGCTGCCATTCACTCAGCGGTTTGCCACTAACGCGGAAGACTTCGAGCGCTCGCTGAATGCGCTGGCTATCATTAGGGTTCAGTCTCTCGGCGAGCGCAGGGTCGACTTGTTCAAGTTCGGCGTGCATCGCTGGCCAGCCTTTGTCGTCCGCTTCCCGATCAATCTGCGCCCTGATGTCGATGTTCGCTGCCGGCAATTCGGCGATACCTTCGGTGAGCGCGCGAAAATACATCATCGTGCCACCCACCAGCAGAGGCATGCGGCCCTCAGCGATGCTCGAATCGATAGCCGCGCGCGCATCGCGCACGAAGTCTCCTGCCGAATAACTTTCTTCAGGATCACGAATGTCAATCAGTTGATGAGGTGCACGACGCAATGTCTCCACATCGGGCTTGGCCGTGCCGATGTCCATTCCGCGATACACCAGCGCAGAGTCAACACTGATGATGTCGCAGGGGAAACGCTTGCACAGACGGATCGCAATATCGGTCTTGCCGGATGCGGTCGGCCCCATCAACAGAACAGCTTTAGCGGTCATCGATTTATCTCAACGACCACGCAGAAAAAGGCGATCCAGTTCGGGCATTGTCACGGTCGTCCAGGTCGGACGACCGTGATTGCACTGGTCTGCACGTTCTGTTTGTTCCATCTCGCGTAACAATGCGTTCATCTCGTCTATCGTGAGCATTCGATTTGCACGCACCGAATGATGACAGGCCATCGTTGCTAGATAATCATCACCGGCATCTTCTATGCGATGACTTTGCCCGGCCTCTGACAGATCGGACAGCACATCGCGTAATAGCGCCTCAACGTCGGAATTCTTAAGCAATGCGGGAACTTCACGAACCGTCACGCTTGTCGGACCAGCGCGATCCACAACCAGACCCAGACCAGCCAGCATTTCGCCTGACTCCTCGATAAGGTTCGCTTCGCTCTCGGCGACTGCGATCGACTCGGGTACTAACAACGGCTGGCGAATCAGGTTCCGATCATCGAAACCCTTTTTCAGTTTTTCGTAAGTGATACGTTCATGGGCTGCGTGCATATCGATAATCACGAGCCCGTCTGTGTTCTCCGCAAGTATGTACACGCCCGCAAGTTGCGCGACGGCAAAACCCAAGGGCGGCACATCTGCAGCATTCTCCGGCATACCTGCAAGCGACGGCGCGGTCGCCATGGAGCGATAAGCCGCCAGAGTTTCTCGCACGCCGGACGAGGATGGCCTGGACTGCAAGGGAATACTGCCCTGATTGAAAACTGACTCGCGCGTCATCGGAATCGGTGCCACGTCGTAGCCACCCGGTCGGGTGTCCTTTAATGCAACGTCTATCGACTGCGACACGACACCGTGTACGCGGCGGCCATCACGGAATCGAACCTCGTGTTTGGCGGGGTGCGCGTTCGCATCAACTCCCGCCGGATCCATCGTCAAACTCAAAACGTATGCGGGATACCGTCCATGAAACAAGACATCACGGTACGCGTGGCGCACGGCGTGTGCGAGCGTCTTGTCCGTCACGCTACGACCGTTAACAAACCAGTACTGCATATCGGGTTGGCTGCGGTTGAATGTCGGCAAGCCGATCCACCCTGACAATGCGATACCTTCAGTTTCGCGCTCGATGTAAACACACTGCTCGCCAAACGCATCACCGCAAATCCTGGCGACGCGTTGTCTTTGCGCGTCCTCGGTGCGTCCTGCCGGTACCTGCAGTACCGTGCGCTGGTTATGAGTCAGCGTAAATGCGATCTCGGGTCGGGACAAAGCCAAACGACGAACCCACTTCTCGATGTGACCAAACTCAGTCCGCTCTGTGCGCAAGAATCGTCGACGTGCCGGTGTGTTGTAAAAAAGATCGTGGACTTCGACGGTAGTTCCTTGCGGATGGGCCGCGGGCTTCGGAGCACTAATGTCGCCCTCATCAGCCTCTATTTGCCAGGCCGGATCGCTATCTGCCGTTCGCGAGCACAAAGTCAGGCGTGCAACCGACGCGATACTCGGCAATGCCTCACCACGAAAGCCCAGCGACGCGACTGCTTCCAGATCGTCCAGACTCGAAATCTTGCTGGTCGCATGCCGCGACAGCGCGAGTGCGATCTCCTGCTTGTCGATACCCTTACCATCGTCACGAATGCGAACTAACTTCTGACCGCCTGCGAGCACATCGATCTGCACCGTTTGCGCACCCGCATCGAGGCTGTTCTCAACCAGCTCCTTAATTACGGATGCCGGGCGCTCTACGACCTCACCGGCGGCGATTTGATTGATCAGGTGATCTGGCAGTTGCTGGATGGGCATGCGGACTGGCTGGTGACCGAAGTGGCAATTGGCCATCTTTTCAAATCCGCGAGCAAAAGTCTCGCCTGGAGATTCAGCCTCCGGTGAAGACCGGGATACTTAACGTCTGGCCAACGCGAATTTTGTCCGTTGACAGCTTATTCGCCTGGCGGATTGCTGCCGGACTCACGTTATAACGCACAGCGATCTCGGAGATTGTGTCGCCGCGCGCGATGACATGACGAACCCGTCGCGACGGCTCACGACGAAGATCCATCGCGATCTGAGTATCGGGCGGTGGATTTGTAAAGAAGTAGGCGCGAATGCCTGCCAATACAGCATTCGCCAATCGCCCTTGATGGCCCTTGTCACGCAGCTTCTTTTCTTCTGAAGCGTTCGTTATGAATCCTGTTTCCACCAATATTGACGGCATATCGGCAGCCTTGAGCACTCCCAGCTCTTTCTGTTTCACCGCCAAGCGGTGCATTTTAGCGACCTTGCTCAGTTGCTGGCTGACGTTGGCACCGACATCGAGGCTCGCGCTCAGCGCTGCGTTTTGTGACAGATCAAACAGGACAGAGGCCAGTACCTTGTCCTTGTCGTGCAGTGAAACGCCACCGACGCTGACATCCGAATTCTCGCGTTTGGCGAGTTGCATTGAGGCTTCTTTGCTCGCACCCTGCAAATTAAGGGCGAATACCGACGCGCCATTGGCACGCGAATCTTCGAAACCATCCGAATGTATTGAGATGAATAAGTCGGCTTTGTGTTTGCGCGCAATTGCCCAGCGCTCGCGAAGATCCACAAATACGTCACGGTCACGAATCAACACCGCGGTCATACCGGGTTCGGCGTTGATACGTCGTGCCAGTTCTTTGCTGACCGCAAGCGCAATGTTCTTTTCTTTGGAGCGGCGTCCCAGTGCACCAGGATCATGACCTCCATGACCCGCGTCGACTGCAACAACGATGTCCCGACCAGGCCGGTATTCTTCAGAGGCCCGCTTCACGGGCTGCAGTTTGCCGGCACGGGTCAGGTCGATAACCAGCCGATCGCCGTATTCTGAATTTGGGCCGGCAGTGAAGCTTCGCGAGCGAACTCCCTGCGTCAGGTCCAGAACGACTCGGAGCTGCCCATTTGCGCGCACGGCACTGCGTATGGAACGTACGGTGCCTGTCCCTTTCGGCAATTTGGCGAGGGACTGTGCGAGACGACTGTCCTTGAGGTCAATAACGAGCCGATCCGGTCCTCGCAATGTAAATATGTTGTGATCTACCGAGCGACTGAGGTCCAAAACCACTCGTGTCTTATCGTTTTCCGACCATATTCGGACGTTTTCAACCGTAGAGCCCGCATTGGCCGCCGTGCTCAGCAGCAAAATGAGTGAAAACAGTGTCTGTCGCGTACGAATCATCAGGACATAAGTCGAAATCGAATGGATTATGTCGGACGAGTATACAAATTTTGCAGCAAAAACCAAGAGTTTTTGCTGCAAAATTATAGAGATACCAAGCTTAGTTAATCTTTTGAATCAACACGGAGCCGCGTGTACTGAGTCCCTTGATGCTGGCGGTACGGGAATTCCCGGCGTACTCAAGCTCGACAGCGAGATCCGCTTCATTCACGAGGTCCGGTGCCCTGTCAGGCCATTCGACCAGGCGAAAGCCATCGTCGAGCTCACTCCAGCCTAAAAACCTGAGTTCCTCTGGATCTGAAACCCTATATAAATCAATGTGATATATATTTCCCGCCGGTAGCTTGTAGGGCTCTACCAGGGTATACGTCGGACTCGGGACGGCACCCTGGTGGCCCGCCGCTTTGATGAGAGCGCGAGCAAATGTCGATTTTCCCGCCCCCAATTCGCCCGTCAGCAATACCGTCCAACCAGCCCGGTCATCGGGCAATGCTGCGAAAATCTCACCGGCGAGCGCTATGGTGGCCGCCTCGTCAGCCAAGAAGCGATTCATGGATTTACCACGGCCTGCAGCGCAACAATCAGGTCAGACGCCAACAATCCGCGCTCGCCGGCTTTCGCAGCAAGGTCACCAGCCCGAGCATGCAATTCCACCCCGACTGCTGCCGCCGTGGACAGGGGCAGCCCTTGCGCCAACATCGCCGCAACGACCCCGGTCAGTACGTCCCCCATTCCCGCTGCAGCCATGCCGGGATTGCCAGACGTGCAGATGAAAGGCACGTCCGAACGGGTTGAAATAAGAGTTCCGGCCCCTTTTAAAACAGCCGTTCCTCCGTACTTTGCGGTCAAGGCCTCTAACGCAGCTGGTCGATCCGCCTGTATCTCCGCGGTATTGCTGCCCAGCAATGTTGCCGCCTCCCCGGGATGCGGCGTGATGATGCGCTTCTCGGCACTATCTGGAGCGGCAGCCAGCAAATTCAGAGCATCGGCGTCCCACACGGCCGGTAACCCAGACTTCGCCACCACGTCGTATAACTCACGTGCCCAGTCCGACTGCCCTAATCCGGGCCCAAAGGCCACAACGTCGACATTCTCCAACAAAGGGGTCAGAGCCCTTTCGCCGCTGATGCCGTGAGACATGAGTTCAGGACGGGTTGCTGTGATCAGTGCCGCATGGTCGGGGTGGGTAGCCACGCTGACCCGGCCGGCACCCGCTCTAAGCGCTGCTTCACCGCAAAGCCGGGCCGCACCGGGCATGCCAGGTCCGCCGCCAATGACCAGTACGTGGCCGAAATCACCTTTATGGGCACCGCGCGGTCGCGGCGGCAATGCTGCAACCAATGCACTGTCATCCAGCCTGATGTAGGTCACCGGGATGTCCGAGCGACACTCTGCGCCGATCTCCAGGTCATCGAAAGTGAGTTCGCCGCAGTGATTTGGACCGTCGCCCAGGAAAAGCCCGGCTTTAAGGCCTACAAAAGTCGTTGTCAGGTCTGCGACGACCGCACAACCCATCAATTTACCGGTGTCACCGTTGATACCTGTCGCAATATCCATCGCGTGAACCGGCGCTGAATGCGCATTTATAGCCTCTACCGCTGCCGCAAATTCGCCAGCGACATCGCGCTCAAGCCCGCTGCCCAGAATCGCATCGACTAACAGGTCGGCTTCCGCGTCGAACTCACCAGTCCAGACCAAGACAATGCCGCCCTCGGCTGTGAAATCACCGTATGCGGAGGCTGCATCGCCCGTCAGTGTCGCCGGATCGACGAGCGTCAGGACTGAGACGACGATGCCATCTTGTGCTGCGAGCCGTGCGACAACATATCCATCGCCGCCGTTGTTGCCGGCACCGCAAATGACTTGCCAACGCATCGCGTTCGGAAATCGTTCACGCGCCGCACGGACTGCCGCGCGACCTGCGCGCTTCATCAGCGTATAGCCAGGTATGCCATTGTCTTCGATCGCGTTGCGGTCAATCGCGCGAATCGACGCTACTGAGTAAATGTTTGCGGGTAAGGTTTGCATAGTCGTGATTATACTGTGCCTTTCGAAGGATCAAACAGTGACGAAACCCACATACCCATCCGGCGGTGCCGATATGACCGAGCTTAAGAGCAAGGTGATCGCCTGGTGTGGCGAACTCGGGTTTCAACAAGCTGGAATCACCGATATCGAGCTCAGGCAGGCCGAAGGTCGCTTGGCCGAATGGTTGCAGCGCAGATTCCACGGTTCGATGGACTATATGGAGCGCCACGGCACCAAACGTAGCCGACCGGATGAACTGGTCCCCGGCACCCTGCGCGTGATATCCGTGCGCATGGACTACTTACCAGAATCGCAGGACGCATCGAAGCGGAGGCTGGATGACGGTAGCAGCGCATACATCTCACGTTACGCGCTGGGTCGTGACTATCACAAGACACTCCGGGGACGCTTGCGCGCACTTGCGCGTCGTATTGAAGAAAACATCGGCGAATTTGGTTACCGCGTATTCGTCGACAGCGCACCTGTCCTCGAAAAAGCACTTGCAGAAAAAGCAGGCATCGGCTGGGTTGGAAAACATACCAACGTAATCGACCGCGACTCCGGTTCCTGGTTCTTCCTCGGCGAGTTCTACACCGACCTGCCATTGCCGATCGACGCGGCAGAAGAATCACATTGCGGCACTTGCACCGCCTGTATTGATGTCTGCCCAACCAAAGCAATCGTTGCGCCCTACTCGCTGGATGCTAGACGCTGTATTTCCTATTTGACGATCGAAAACAAGAACTCGATCCCGGTCGAATTTCGAAAAGACATCGGTAACCGGATTTATGGCTGCGACGACTGCCAGTTATTCTGCCCATGGAACAAATTCGCGAGCCCTACGGCCGAAGAAGACTTCGCTCCTCGCCACGGTCTGGACACTGCCCAACTCACCGAACTTTTTTCGTGGAGCGAAGATAACTGGCTTGAAAAAACACAAGGCAGCGCTATTCGCAGGATCGGCTACGAGCGCTGGTTACGGAATATCGCAGTGGCACTCGGTAACGCGGACAAGACGGCTGAGGTCATCGCTGTACTCACAGCGCGCAAAGGGGACAATTCGCCAATGATCGCCGAACATGTAGAGTGGGCGCTCGCACAACATGCAAACGAATAGACAGTGATGGAGACTCGCAATGTTTGAAGCACCCGAATCGCCCTATCTGGTTTCATATAACGGCGACTTTGACGTTTCGAAATCAAGTACTCAGCCACAAACTGATGGTCATTCGCACAAAGGAAGACATCGCCGGGAAGCGAGTGAAAATCTCAATACACTACAACGAGTTTTAGCTGCAGGTGACCGCCATTCTGTGTTGCTGGTATTTCAGGCCATGGATGCGGCTGGCAAGGACAGTACTATTCGATCGGTAATGCAGGGAATTGACCCATCCGGCTGCCAGGTTTTCAGCTTCAAGAAACCTTCCAGCCTTGAACTCGATCATGACTTCCTGTGGCGAACAACTTGTCGCCTGCCAGAGCGTGGTCGAATTGGCATCTTCAATCGCAGCCAATATGAAGAAGTTTTGGTCGTACGCGTGCATCCGAAAATTCTGAGTTATCAAAAGTTGCCGGGTGAGGTAAATCTCGAAACAATCTGGGACGAGCGCCTGACATCCATTCGGCAACAGGAAGAACATCTCGCGCGTAATGGAACCGTCATTCTCAAGTTCTGGTTGAACGTTTCCAGGGATGAACAAAAACGACGTTTCCTCGCACGACTTGACGACCCGGCAAAGAATTGGAAGTTCGAACCCGGCGACGTCGTTGAAAGGCGCCACTGGGATGACTATATGCTCGCCTATCAGGATGCGCTCAACGCAACCTCCCGGCCCTGGGCACCGTGGTACGCCATTCCTGCCGACGACAAGCCATACATGAGAGCGCGTGTTGCGGAAATCATTATCGACACGCTACAAGGCATCGGATTGCGCTACCCCGAGCCTACTGAAGAGGACAGATCCGAGTTCGCGGAATCACGTGCGGAGCTCTGCAACAACGATAAGTGACCTGTGTCACATTTTGTTTTGCAACGAATTTGTGTGCTGGTCGATGTTTATCTGCGTCGATAATCGCGACAATGCTCTGGTACACATGGGAGTCAACGTTGCCACAATCATTGGCGATAAATTCGGATTACAAGCGCTCACTGCTCGATAGCCTTGAGCTGTTCAAGGGTGTACAGCCAGATGACGTCCATGAACTACTGCAACGTTGTAATCGTCGTGATCTCGCAGCCGGTGAACTACTGCTGTCGCCTGGCGCCAGAAACGAACATGTATTCATCGTTCTCTCCGGCAGTCTGAATATCCATGTCGGCTCCGCAGAGACGCCGGTATTGGCAACGATGGATGTCGGCGCTTGCGTCGGCGAGATGTCGATAATCGAGGACCGCGACCCATCGGCATTCGTGATCGGTGCCGAGGAATCGCACCTGCTGTCGATACACCAGACCGTATTGTGGGAAATGGTTGATGCATCACACGACTTCGCCAAGAATCTGCTGGTTGTTCTCTCGGAGCGCGTACGCAGCCACAATCGCGTTATCGCCGACAGCTTTGGTGAAATTAAGAAATTTGAAAAACACGCTTCAACTGATGCGCTTACAAATCTTGCGAATCGACATTCCATGCTGGAAAATTTTCCCGCAGAAATCGATCGCTGCGTCGAAAAAGAAAAGCCCGTTGTGATGATGATGATCGATGTCGATAACTTCAAACAGTTTAACGATATGTTCGGTCACATTGCAGGGGACAGGGCGTTGTCCGCCGTATCGAGAGTCCTGCGATCACAATTCCGCCCCCGTGACCTCCTGGTACGATACGGTGGCGATGAATTTGCAGTCCTCCTGCCGGATACGACTCAGGAGCAGGCGCTCGCCATTGGGGAGCGCGTTCGAGTTTCAGTGAGCGGCACCACGGGTGATGGTAGCGATTCTCTGATTAAGATTCCGGTACAAATTTCGATGGGGGTTGCGGAGCTTAGCTTGCGCGGAAATCTCGACTCACTAACGCGAGATGCCGATGCTGCTCTGTATCGTGCGAAACATGCGGGTCGCAACATCGTATCTGACTAGATCGTAACGACCGTGTTGTCGATCAAACGGGCATTACCAAGATGCGCGGCGGCGAGAACCACAAGTTCATCGCAATCACGGTCCGGAATTTCCAGATTTTGTGCACGCCGAATGGAAAAATAATCCACATCGAAACCTGCATCGACCAGTTTCGTCATCGACTCAGCCTCGATCTCTTCATAATTTCGGCGGCCGTTCTGCAAATCGTCGGCGACACTGGATAAGACCTGGAACAGAACCGGTGCATTCGCACGCTCGTCATCGGTCAGGTACTGATTTCGCGAACTCATCGCGAGACCATCTTTTTCACGGACCGTCTCGCCCGTGATAATAGTAACCGGCAAATTGAGGTCCTGAGACATGTGGCGGATCACCAACTGCTGTTGATAGTCCTTCTGTCCGAAGACGGCCGAATCCGGCCGCACTAACGCAAACAAACGTGCGACGACTGATGTAACGCCGTCGAAATGCCCTGGCCGGCTTGCGCCGCAGAAATTCTCAGTAATCCTCGGTACAGAAACGGTAGTCGCGTCCTTTAATCCGAACGGATACATCGTCTCGACACTGGGTGCGAAAACCAGATCGGCTGCTGATGTTTTGAGTCGCCTTGTATCGCGCTCGAGTGTGCGCGGATACTCTTCGAAATCTTCATCCTCACCGAACTGAGTGGGATTCACGAAGATACTGACGACAACTCGCTCCGCATGCTCGCGAGCGAGTTCAACCAGCGATAAATGCCCGGCGTGTAAGTTGCCCATCGTTGGAACCAACGCAATGTGATCGTCGTGCTGACGCCATTCGGCCAGCTGCTCGTCGAGCTCTTGCTTGGTGTGTACTACCATCATAATTCTTGCGGGGTCCGGCCGAAATCAGGAAAAGCAGTGCTCTGGAGCGGGATAATCGCCCTCTTTGACCTCACGGACATAGGCCTGCACTGCGAGGTACGGAGAATCACAACCGGCTTGAAAGTTCTTGACGAACTTCGGTGTGCGGCCTTTCGTGATATTGAGGATGTCATATAGCACCAATATTTGACCATCCACATCCGGGCCGGCGCCAATTCCGATCACAGGAACATCCAGCGCTTCAGTAACGAATTTGCCCGCCTCGTTCGGCACGCACTCGAGTAGAACAATATCGGCGCCGGCATCCTGCAAACGCTTCGCGGACAACAACATTTCCTTCGCCTTGTCCGGGTCTCTGCCTTGTACTTTGAATCCACCAATTTTGTGAACTGACTGAGGCTTCAAACCGAGGTGCGCGCAAACCGGTATGTCGTGACGTGCCAGATGTTCGACAATTTCAACCTGGTCATCGCCGCCCTCAAGCTTGACCATCATAGCTCCGCCTTCCTGCATCAAGCGCACAGCATTGACGAGCGCCATGCCGGGCTCGGTGTAACTCATGAATGGCATGTCTGCGACCAGGAATGCGCGCCGTAAGCCGCGAGCGACAGTGCGCGAGTGATAAATAATGTCATCCACAGTTACCGGAACCGTCGTGTCGTGACCCTGAATTACCATGCCAAGTGAGTCACCCACCAGGACGAGGTCCGCACCGGCAGCATCGACGAGCGCTGCATAACTGGCGTCATAGGCAGTAACGCACGCAATCGGCTCACCGTCATGCTTCATTTTCCGCAATGTCGAAACATTGACCGGCGGCTCATGCATGCCGCGTTGTTCAAGTTGTGTGTACATAGTCTGTCAGTGTATCAGGCGAGAGGGATCAGCCAAGCGCGGCAGTAGCAGGGTTGAAGAAATGACGGCCACCGGTCGTGCGTTCGATTTGTTGAAAAAGCTGCTCGTAATCTGCGTCATTATTGACTGGATCAATTTGCGAGGCATTGACTATCAGTAGAGGGCCGTCGTCATAGTTGTGGAAAAAGCGGGAATAAGCATCGGTCAGTCGCTCAACGTACGCGCGATCGACGAAACGATCATACGGCGAATTGCGCCGTGTGAGTCGTTGCATGATTGCATCGACTGACGCCTGCAGATAAATAACAAGATCCGGAACCGGCGCATCAATAGCCAGGTTTTGCGCGATCTGCTCGTAAAGTTTGAGCTCTTCTCTATCCAGGTTTAACTCGGCAAATAACTGGTCGCGCGTAAAAAGATAGTCAGAAATTCTCACGCTTGAAAACAGGTCGGATTGTCGCATCTGTTCGATCTGCCGCGCGCGCGCGAAAAGAAAAAACATCTGCGCCGGTAATGCCGCAGATCGGCCATCGCGATAAAACCGTTCCAGGAACGGATTCTCCTCGAATTCTTCGAGCACAAGGTCTGCAGACAGGCTGTCAGCCAGTCGCCTGGCCAAAGCCGTTTTACCCACGCCGATCGGTCCTTCGATCGCGATATACCGCGAGGCATTACCGGGTTTCCTGATATGACTGACGGTCACTGGTTTCCTCTATCCAATGCGCGAAATCGCAGGTTCGCTAAAATTAATATCGAGTTTTTCGATTTGACCCAAGCCGGGGATATTGAGGCCAGGAGCCACCTCGGCAAGTGGTAACAATACAAAATTTCGCTCGCCGATGCCCGGATGTGGAACGGTAAGGCCCTGCTCGTCGATTTTCTGGTTCGAATAGACCAACAAGTCCAGATCCAAAACACGCGGCCCCCACTGAATATCACCACGCTCCCTGCCACATTCATTTTCAATGCGCTGCAATTCCAAGAGCAGTTCCGCCGCCAACAACCGGGTCATCAATGCTGCCGCCGCATTCACGAAGTCAGGCTGCTCCACACCGCCAAACGGCGACGAACGATAAAGAGATGACTTCCTGATTAGTCGTGTACCAGGTATGCGAGCGAGCAACTCAAACGCAATTTCGAGTTGGCGTGCCGGCCCTTGCAGATTACTGCCAAGCCCGACGTACGCAGGATACCAATGTTCCGTCACGAATCTTCAGAGGGTCTACGTCGGCGTCGGCGCCGTGGCCGGCGGGTCTTGCCCGAACCCTGTCCCAACTGCATCTGAAAACTCTTCGCGCGCTCATCCGCTGATTGCGTCTGTACGTCAGTCCAGAATTTCGCCAGCACCGGATCAACTTCGCCCACCTCTGACTGCAACTCCATGAAATCGTAGGCAGCACGAAAGCGGCGATGCTCCAGCAGATTCATTGCTCGCTTACCGCGCATTTGGGCAAAGCGTGGCTGTAGCGCCAGCATTTCTCGCATCGGTATCGTGAACCGTTTGGGAAGAGAGATACGTCGTTGTTGCTGCGATACGATCTCATACGACGCAAGACTCAGTGACTGAGTCTCGGACATTTTTTCTTCAGAGCGCCGGATGGCCGCAAGCTTCTTGATGGGCAGCCAGAGGAAGACTCCGAGCAGGAACATCGGTGTAACTGACTTACCCTCAGCAACACGCTTGTCCGAGTTCTTAAGAGCAGCGTATGCAAACGCCAGAAATTTCTCGTCGTTCGATAACTCTTCTTCAGTCGCCGGGAACAATTCTCCGAACAGTTTGTGCTCCCGCAGCAAGTCGAAAGTTCGCTCAGCGAACCCCGCCTGGAACAACTTCAGAAATTCGTCGAATAGTCGCGCAGCGGGCACGTTGGTCAGCAGACTGGTGTGACCACTCATGGCCTCGACCAGGCTCTTGTCGATTGTGAAACCCAGCTTGCCGGCAAATCGAACGGCGCGAAGCATGCGCACAGGATCCTCGCGCAGTCTTTGTGCCGGATCGCCAATCAACACCAGGCGCTTTTTCTTTACATCCTCGAAACCACCGGTGTAATCCCAGATACTGAAGTCGGCGATGTTGTAGTACAACGCATTGCAGGTGAAGTCGCGACGCCAGACGTCTTCGTCGATGCTGCCATAAACATTATCGCGGATGATTCGGCCCTCGACATCGTGGGCGGAATCATCATCTTTGTGATTGGCCGCTGCCCTGAACGTGGCGACCTCGATGATTTCCCTGCCAAAGCGAACATGCGCCAGACGGAAGCGACGACCGATCAGGCGACAATTGCTGAACAACGAACGTACCTCTTCGGGCGTCGCGTTGGTCGCAATATCAAAGTCTTTGGGGTGCAGGTCCAAAATGACATCACGCACACCACCACCGACCAAGAATGCCTGATAGCCCGACTTGTGAAGTCGATACAGAACCTTGAGGGCGGCTTTGGAGATTTCGTCTCGAGAGACGTTGTGGGCGGCGCGAGGAATGACCTTCGGCGCTTTAGACCCGGGTTTCCCGGTGTTTTTCAAATGGATTTCGCTTGAGGTGAAAGTAAGCGCCGTATGATACCAGCCCAGCTCACGAGCGGGGGATAGTAAAATTTTTCGATTTTGGCTTGAGGATTTAGAACCCGGCCGTATAATGGCGCCCCCGTCCGCAAGGACGGCCCATACTCCGCTCCCTTCGTCTAGTGGTTCAGGACGCTGCCCTCTCACGGCGGTAACAGGGGTTCGAATCCCCTAGGGAGTACCAAATACAAAGGGTCCGCATAGCGGGCCCTTTTTATTTGGTTGTTCCTCTGGAGGATTTGAATACTGTTCGACCAGTCGCGAAGCTACTGGGACGCACGAAGTGCGCCCGAAGGGCGAGCCGCAGAGCGGCGAGTCAATCCCCTAGGGTTTTACCCTGATACCACGGACGATTTAGTTAAGTGTGACGACCGCTATCGCCTGTCCGCTCCGGACCATTTGTGACGATCACGCCAGTCAGCGGCCCCTTCAGCCCATATGTGGAAAGCTGCTGGGCTTCCATCGCATTTGATGACGTGACATCGTTCACAGATCTCGAAAACAGCCGATATCGAAATACTATTTCGTGCCAAACTTCCTGCACTATTGCAAACCTGTGCATAGAAAAAATCTAACTATTCAGTCCAGGGGAATTGGCAAATGAAACGAATTATTCAGTGGCTGGAAACGAAGTCTTCCGATCCAGGGAAGACCAGCGATCCCGTTCAGCGCAGTAGTACAGTGAATCACAAGTCCAACGAGATCGGGAATGACGACTACGGAATCGACGTGTCGTATTCGCACGCACCCACTGTGCCGGACCTCGAAATTCTCAATGTGTCATCGCAGAATGTTGACATTTCGAGTGGATTCGACCCCTATGATACGGTCGTTTTACATCAGAAGCCGGGGTCGAAAAAGAGCTAATACTTTATGAGCTAAGCCCAACATCACTTCACCGTGGAAACCAAATCTTGCGTGAAAGGTACCTTCTTATTTCTTGGTCGAATCGTAAGGATCAAATCCCCCGCCACCACCGAGAATCTCCTGTTCTTCATCGAATGCGGCGTCCGCAGCTTCGGTATCCGACTCAGCGAGCTCCTGCAACCGTCGGTGCACCTCCGTCTGCTTGAACATCCCCGTCTTCATCAATGACAACTTGATGGTTTTTATGGTGCCCTCCCATATCTGATGACCGCGCCCGTCCTCGACAACTTTACCTTTTCGGTCATCTGTGGGTGGTTTTTTCGTCTTGTCGTCTGATCGGGAGCTCATAAACTCTGTTCCTGCGATTTTCTTCATTATACCGATATTGCCGCTGTTTCCGAGGTTTCTTTGGACATAAAAACAACAATGACCAGCCCAAAACCACGGCAGCCGGTACAATGCCTTTTCGATGAAGTAGAGCGAGAAAGTGAATTATGGCTGGAGTCGAAGGACGCGTAGCGCTGATCACGGGTGGGGGCCGCGGTATCGGACGTGCAACCGCAAAACTTCTGGACTCACGCGGCACCCGAGTAATGTGCGTCTCCCGCGGCGAGAAAGACCTGACAGAAACCGGATTTGAATATTCGGTCGCTGATCTCGGCAGTCCGGAGGGTTGTGCACACGCGATTGAGGAGACAGAGCAACGACTGGGACCGATCGATATCCTCATCTGCAACCACGGTATCGGATCAGCCCACGAGAAGGTCCTCTGGGAACAGCAACCAGAGGTGTGGAGTGAATCGATCCGAGTCAACCTCGACGCACCATTCCATCTATCAAGACTTGTGTTGCCAGGTATGGTCGAACGCCAGTATGGGCGCGTTGTCTACACTAGTTCCACCGCCAGCCTGGTCGCCGAACACGCGGGCAGTGCCTACAACAGCTCCAAAGCCGGGCTTCTGGGTCTAATGCGCTCGGTCGCGGTTGACGGCGGACCTTACGGCATCACTTCGAACGCCGTCCTGCCCGGCTGGGTTCGAACGGAGATGGCCGAACGCTCAGCCCGGCAAGAGGCAACAGACAGGGATATCACAACCGATCAGGTCTGGGAGGAACGCGCAGCGCTTTATCCACCAGGACGTGTTGCAACGCCGAATGAAGTCGCTGAGATGATCGCTTTTCTTGCATCCGAGGAATCCAGCGGCGTCAGTGGCGAAGCCATCCGAGTCGCACTGGGCAGCGTGTGGTAGTGCAAACGCAAGGACTCAGAACACTGCTCTTCTGCCTGCTGCTTTCTACAACTCTGTGGGCGGACGACACGGTGTTGATGCTGCGCGTTAGTACATTGCCCTCACTACCCGAACCCATTGCCAATAGCGCTGTAACCGCCGTGACCGTCGGTCATGTCGAATACCTTGTTAGCTTCGCGGGCATTGGGAGCGGACTGGAATACTCAGATACACATGCGCGAACCTTCGTACTCAGTAATGAAATCAACGATTGGGTTGAACATGCGCCGGTACCGGGCGGCGTGGGCCGACTCGCCACGACTGCAGCGTCAGTCCGCGAGCTTGCCTATGTATTCGGCGGCTACTCAGTGGCAGAGGACGGCACTGAAGTATCGACGCCGTGGGTGCATTCATTCAACCCGGAAACAGGAGTGTTTGCAGAGCTCAGCCCGATGCCGGTACCCGTCGATGACGCCGTTTCGTTCACCTATCAGGACCGCTTCATTTACCTGATTAATGGCTGGCACGATCTCGGTAATGTAAACCTCGTACAACGTTATGACACTGTTTCAGACACATGGACTCAAGCAACGCCTGTTCCGGGAACATCATTGTTTGGCCACGCTGGCGGAGTCGTTGGCAACAACATCATCTACTGTGACGGTGTCGCCGTGGTCCCACATGCCGACAGGTCGAGAAGTTTCGCAGCAAGTGACGAGTGCTGGTTGGGAATAATCGACGCCAAAGACAGTCGTCGCATCGACTGGCGTCCTGTTGAGAAGCATCCCGGCCTACCCCGTTACCGCATGGCGGCAGCAGGGATATCTGCAATAAACAGCGTATTGTTCCTCGGCGGTAGTGAGAATCCGTATAACTTCGATGGCATAGGGTATGACGGCAATCCGTCCGAGCCCGCCGGGCATGGCTTGTTATTCGACCTTGAGACATCCGAATGGCGGGTCATTAAACAGGACAGTGCGGCATCAATGGATCACCGTGGACTGGTGCCGTTTGGCGGTGGCTGGGTCATCGTTGGCGGAATGCGGGCGCAGCAAACGGTCACCGGTACGGTAACCCGATATTTGTTACGCTAAACGCATTAACCAGTCGACTCCCCCAATGAAAACCGTATTTGACGCATCCAGCAATATCGAGGCTCACCTTGTCATGCACCAGCTCCAGCAGGCAGGAATAGAAGCAGTAATTCAGGGTGAATACCTGCAAGGTGGTATCGGAGAACTTCCGGCCGCTGGAAATATCCGGGTAATGGTCGGCGAGGATGATGTGGCTGAAGCCCGCCAGGTTATCGCCGATTGGGACGCTGCTGGCGATTAAGCCAGCAACTCCCCGTCTCGGGCGCTAGCGATCTCCAGAAACACCGATTGATCGCAAAGACAATCCAAGCCGCAATTTCAGATCGTCATCACGAAACCGGACTTCGTCACTGCTGAATGGGTTGTACATCTCACGCATGACCGATTGAGAGACAACCGACCAGCTCTGCTGCACGAATGCCGCGTCAGTGCCGATCCCGGAATACGATAAGCGATCACGTTCCGGGTAACACTGTGACAAAAAACCGCTCCAGCAAAAATCACCATTACTCGTGTCATCGCGCGACCAGGATACGTCGATACCAGCACTTAACATGGCCGAGGTAAATGCCCGGGAAACGGTCCTGGCGGTGTGCTCACAGACCGATAAGTCACCCTGCCCCAGATTAATCGACCAGGGACCCGACTTATTCGGTCCGTATACCGCCGCTGCAGATACTTCTGAATAAACAACCCGCGCGAGTTTCGCACAACCATCAACCGCGACTGGTGAGAGCTGCGCATGAGTTTGAGAGGCTGCCAACCCCAGCACCAATGGAATGATCAGTGCGGCAAATATCCTTTTCGCCATCGTCCTTCTCCTTCACTTTAAGAGTGATAAGAATCGAACGAACGACGAGATTTGGACAGCGCCAAATCTCGTCGATTTATCGAGAAGTTGTTACACGTACTTCAAGATCGCGACGATAAGCACCCAAACCGACATAACTGCACCAGGCAGAAACGACAGCGAGAAACCAAGTGTTCGGGTCGATGGGTCCTTCAAGTACTCCGCGCGATAGATAAATCGGCCGATGAGATACACAACCCCCATGCCGGCACCCCAAAGTGGATTCACGAAATGCGCGTACATCCAGAGCGCCGGAATCAATACGACGAGCTGCTCCAGCGTATTCTGGTGCACGCGATTGACGCGATCAAATTCTGGATCACCCGACATTGTCGGTGCTTTGATCCCGTATTTTTGGTGCGCTCCGCCGACCTGAATGCCAAAAAACATGTACTGCATCAAAGCCAGGACGGTAACGATTACAACTGCTTCCATGATTTCTTCACCCCTGATGTTTGTTTTTGTAATTTAGTGTGACTTTTGTCGCTTGGCCATTAAGATGGCACCACGATGATCAGCAACCCTACCGCAAAATTAACCACATTTCTGTTCGGACAGATTCTAGGGCCAAAGAAGCACGAGTATGCGGCCGTGGCCTGGTCCTTTGCGTATTTCTTTTGCGTCTTGTCCTCGTACTACATCCTCCGCCCTATCCGTGAAGCGATGGCCGTCGGTAGCGGCCCGGATACGATCCCGTACTTATTCATGGGCACTTTTACCGTAATGATGCTCGCTACACCGATATTCGGCTGGATCACATCGCGCTATCCGAGACGCAGCTTCTTGCCCTGGATAAACCTGTTCTTCGTATCGAACATCCTGATCTTTTGGTTCTTTTTCGCCAAATACATTAACGACGATGCAGATCACATCTGGCTTGGACGGGCATTTTTTGTCTGGCTCAGCGTGTTCAACCTGTTCGTCGTATCCGTTTTTTGGAGCTTCATGGCGGATATCTACACCCGCGAACAGGCGAGACGTCTGTTCGGTTTCATCACTGCCGGTGGCAGCATCGGCGCGCTGATCGGCAGCGCGGCCACTAAGGCGATCGTAGTCGATATTGGCCGTCAAAACCTGTTTCCAATAGCGGCAGCGATTCTGACCTTGGCTGTCCTCTGTATTTACAAGCTAAGGCACTGGGTGGCACATGAACACGAAGCGGAAATAGGCGATACCGTTGAAAGTAGTGAACCGCTCGGCGGCAGTCCGCTAAGTGGCGTCACGCACGTTTTCGGATCCAATTACTTTCTGGGAGTCGTAGCTTGCTCGATTTTCGCCAGTTTGCTCGGGACCGCACTTTACATTTTTGCCGCACAGATGGTTGAGGAGTCAATCTCCGATGCAGATAAGCAAATTGAGTTCTATTCAAGCATCAATTTCTGGACCAGCTTATTTGCGCTGCTTGGCCAGATGTTCGTCGTCAAGCAAATTGTTATGCGATTCGGGATCGGCCGATCGCTGGCACTATTGCCGATTTTCTCTATAGCCGGGTTCGTGCTGTTGGCATTTGACCCGGTGCTCGGTGTTGTCGCATTCCTGACTATTGCACGCAGATCGCTTGGATTCAGCTTCAGTAAACCTTCCACCGACATGCTGTACTCAGTCGTCACACCCGAAGAGAAGTACAAGACCAAGAACTTCATCGAAACGGCCGTCTACCGCTTTGGCGATATCATCGGTGCATGGTCGGTCCAGCTAATGATGGTCTGGGGTATCGTGGGCGTATCAGTCACCATGCTGCCATTCGCAGCAGTTTGGACTGTTGTCGCATTGTGGCTGGGACGTGACTACAAGCGACAGGCATTGGCACTTAGGAGTCAGGGCGTCGAATGAAAAAAAGCAATTGGAGTCGTCGCCAAATATTGGGCGCGGGCCTCGCTCTCGCCACCGCGCCGCGGCTGGCAATCACCGCTGAGTGCGAAAACATGATGAGTAAGACTATCCCGAGCAGCGGTGAATTGCTGCCAGTCGTCGGGCTCGGGACCTACAATGTTTTCGATGTTGAAAGCACACCGGCTGAAATAGAACTTCGCAGGAAGATAGTCGAACTGCTGACACGAAGTGGTGGCAGCCTCCTCGACACCTCACCGATGTACAACCGCTCCGAAAAAATTATCGGCGATATTGTCGGCTCCGGCACTGATCGAGAATCGCTCTTCCTCGCCACCAAAGTATGGACCGATGGCAAAGATGCCGGATTCAGACAGATGCAACGCTCGGCTGAATTGATGCAAACAAACGTCATCGATCTTATGCAGGTGCACAATCTGCGCGATACGGCATTGCATATGGAGACGATTCGCGAGTGGCAGAAATCGGGTCAGATTCGCTACAGCGGCCTGACGCACTACACCGCCGGCGCTCATGCAGCCCTCGGCCGTGAAATGAAACAGTTCAAACCGGACTTCATTCAGATCAATTACTCATTCGGTGAGCGTGAGGCAGAAGATCGCCTGTTGCCAATGGCAAAAGATTTGGGTGTCGCTGTTCTCATCAACCGACCGTTTCAGTCAGGTGCATTGTTTCGTGCCGTATCCGGCAAACAGTTACCGGACTGGGCGGAGGAGTTTGCGACCAGTTGGGGACAGTTCTTTCTCAAATTCATTATCAGCCATCCGGCAGTCACTTGTGTGATTCCCGCAACGAGCAAAACACAGCATATGATTGATAACCTCGGTGCAGGCATGGGTGTCCTTCCCGATAAAGCCATGCGCAAGCGCATGTCAGATTTCTTCGCGAGTATTTAGAAAATGCAAAATGCCACATTGATTCGCCGCATCGCGGCGATGCTTTACGATTCGTTGCTCGTCTTCGCTTGCCTGGTCATGCTCGCGATAATTTCAACGGCATACCTGGATGGGGAAAGCGTATACGCCGGCGGCCCAGCATATGTACTTGCCTACAACATCATCAGGTTCTTAATTATTTTCTTGTTCTTCGTCCTGTATTGGTCGCGCGGCGGCCGCACATTGGGCATGCAGTCCTGGCGACTGCAACTCGAAACCGTGGATGGCGAAAAAGCCAGTCTTGGGGCCGCGACTATTCGATTCTTCGCGGCGCTGCTTTCATGGGCGCCAGCGGGTCTTGGGTTTCTTTGGTCGCTGTGGGATAAAGACAGGCTGGCCTGGCATGATCGCATCAGCAAGACGCACCTCGTGTACTACCCCAAGAAAGACGATTAGCGTATTCGTGACAGTGCGAACAATGTCACCAGCGCCAGTGTGACCGATGGCAACCATGTGACCAGAATCGGATTCAGATTGAACACCTGCCCGGAGTTGGCAAGTGTCTCGCTTGCCAGATAGTAGCCAAGACCGATCACCACACCGATCATAAGTCGACCACCAGTGCCGCCGGTTCGAAGTGAACCGAATACAAACGCCAGCGCCAGAATCGGCATAATCAATACCGTGGATGTTCGCGACACGCGGTACCAGAATTCCGTTTCGTACTTCGTCGCATCCAGGCTATTGCGATCCAGATAGTCGATGAAACTAAGCAATTCTCTGGCGGACAGGCTGAGCGGCTTCGCGATAGAGCTTCCCAGGAGATCAGAGTTCACCTCAAATGACTCGACCGACCGGGACGACTGCAAGACCTGTACGCCGTCGCGATGAAATTGAGTTTCCCGCAGGTTCTCCAGAATCCAGTTATCGTTTTCATCGATCCCCGAATTTTCTGCCACGGCAATTGATTCCAGGCGATCCTCGTCAAACTTGTAAATGTACAGACTGCCAAAATCAAACTCGGGATTGACCCTTTCCAGATGCAGATAGGTTGACCCATCCTTAACCCAGGCTTCATTGCCGAGACGTGAATCATCCTTTTGATAGCGCGCTTCCATACGCATATTGCGTGCATAAGAGTCGAGTGGCGGCCCGATGAATTCGCCCAACAGGCCCGTGAGTATGAGCAGAAACGCGCCTGACAACGCCACCATGCTTGATAATTCACGCACGGAAAGCCCGGCGGATCGCATGACAATGATCTCACTGTTGCCCGCCATCGCACCCAATCCGAGCAGCGAGCCGATCAACGCCGCAATCGGCAACATCTCAAATGCCAGATTGGGTAGCCGCAAGGCCGTATAGAGTATCGCCTGCGCCGTCTGATAATTGCCTCGTGTGTCGTCCAGTTCCGCAATGAATTCAAACAGGCCGGCTAGTGCCAACAGCACAACCAGTACCAGCGCAGTGCTCGCGAGAATTGTTCGCATCATGTACTGACTGAGAATGCCGGTCATCTGAACATTCTCTTGTGATAGCCGTTCTGCACCGCCAACAAACCCAGCGCAAACAGCAACATACCGCCGTGAACCCACCACATTCCCAGCGCCGGTGAGATGGTCGATTGCTCGATCCACGCCTTGGCTGCACTCATCATGTTCAGGTAAATAATAAAAACCAGCAGTCCGATCGTAAGTCGGCCGTAGCGCCCGGCTCGAGGTCGACTTTTGCTCAACGGCACCGCAAGAATCGCCAGAATAATGGTCGATAGCGGAATCCCGAGTCGCCACTGAAATTCAGCAATATGCTCGGGTTCATCGGAACGCATCAAATCCAGAAACGCCATTGCGCGCGGCCTCGGCTCTGACGTCTTCAGGCTGGGTAGTCTGTAAGGTACGCCATGCTCAACGAACTCAATGACACGAAATTCAGTAGTTCCCGGCACGCCTTCGTAGCGTCGCCCGTCGCGCAGGACCAGCAGGCGAACATCCGGGTCGTCCGATTCGACCATCTCACCGATTTCTGAGATAACAACCTCAATGAACCCGTCATCGACCTGCCGTTGCATGAAGACTTTTTCCATCTGGCCTTGTGGCGTAACGCCCTGGCCATACACAACTGCACTGTCGGGCCCCAAAACGGTAAACTGCCCCGGCTCAATGCTGGCCAGATCTGCCTGTCGACGGGCTTCCGCACCGATCCGATCCACATTCGTCATTGCCAGGGGCCCGCCCTCGATCGACAGCCAGGCGACGCCAAGTACCAGCGGCAGCATGAGCCAGCTCAAGGGTCTGTATATTCCCGATGGACCGACCCGGCACGCCATCATGGCCGGCAGTTCACTGTCCCGATACAGTCGGCCAAGCGCCAGCATGACCGCCAGGAACAGGCCAATAGGCACTAGAATGGTCAGATACTGCACCGCCGACAGCCCGATCACATCAAATGCCGCATCTTTGGGCAATTTGCCCTTGGCAACGTCACCCAATACTCGCGCAAACTGATTCGTGAGCAGGATCAGCAAAAGCACCATAGTGACCCCAAGCCAGGCCGTGGCGATTTCGCGAAATATGTACCGATCGAGGATACGGGTCATCAGTGTCCGGGAATGACGTAGCTGTAGGTAGCTGAATTGGTTAGACTACCGCTTTTATTTTGTCCATGACAGTCTCGGAACAGTAACAACGCAAATTGGGAAACCATGAAATACTTTACAACTACGAGCAAGGCATCTCGCCGGGCTGTTGATTGCGTCATCGTCGGCGTATACAACCGCAGCAAATTGGGCGTCGGCGCTGCCGATATTGACGCCGCCAGTAATGGGCGCATCCGCGATCTCATCAAATCGGGTGACGTTTCCGGCGAACCGGGTCAGGCTGTCGTATTAAACTCGGTGCCCGGTGTTAAAGCTGCCCGGGTTGTTATCGTTGGTCTGGGAAAATCCGGGGAACTGGATGCCATTGCTTTTCGCAAGGCCGTCGCAGCCGCCACAAAAGCTATCGCGAATACGAAAGCCAAACAGATTCTGAATTGCCTGACGCTCGAGCCAGTCAGCAACAGTGATCTCTACTATCTCGCGCGTCACACAGTAGAGAGCATCGGCGACACGCTGTACCGCTTCGACCAGATGAAGAGTGGTCGCAAGAAACCCGCGATGCCGTTGAACACGATTGGTCTTGCCATCGTGAAACGTGGCGACGCCGCCAAAGTAACTCGCGGCGCTGAACACGGTGACGGCATCTCCGCTGGCGTGTCACTCGCCAAGGACCTCGGCAATTTGCCAGCCAATGTCTGCACACCTTCGTACCTGGCACGTGTGGCGAAGAAACTGGCAAGCGGCAACGGAAAATTGTCTACCCGCATCCTGAATGAAGCCGAGATGAAGAAACTCGGCATGGGTTCGCTGTTGTCGGTTACGGCTGGAGCCGTTGAGCCCGCGAAGCTCATCGTTATGCAATACAAAGGTGCCGGCAATGACAAACCGGTCGTCCTGGTCGGCAAAGGCGTAACCTTTGACACTGGCGGCATCTCATTGAAGCCTGGCGCCGGCATGGACGAGATGAAATACGACATGTGTGGTGCAGCAAGCGTCATTGGCACAATGGCGGCTATCACGAAAATGAAGTTGCCGATCAATGTGAATGTCGTTGTCCCGGCAGTTGTGAATATGCCTGCTGGCAATGCTACCAACCCGGGCGACATCGTTAAGAGCATGTCAGGCAAGACTATAGAAGTGCTGAATACTGACGCTGAAGGTCGCCTTATTCTGTGCGATGCGCTGACCTATTCAAAACGCTTCAAGCCAGCGGCGATTATCGACGTTGCAACACTCACAGGTGCCTGCGTGATCGCGCTCGGCAATCACCGTTGTGCCATCTATTCAAACAACGATGATCTGCAGGACGAAATTTTCGCATCCGGCAAGAGCTCAGAAGACATCGGATGGCCGATGCCGATGGGCGATCAATACGCTGCGCAGCTCAAAAGTAATTTCGCCGATATGGCAAATATTGGCGGACCAGGCGGTGGCTCGGTCACGGCTGCGTGTTTCCTTGGCAAATTCACCAACGGCATGAACTGGGCGCACCTCGATATCGCCGGTGTGGCCTGGAAATCGGGACATCAAAAAGGCGCTACCGGAAGACCTGTTCCGCTGTTGTCAGAGTTTCTGCTGTCTCGTGCCGGCGTGCTGCCCTAACACCGAACATGGCTCAAGTCGACTTCTACGTTCTCGACCGGGTCGACGAACACGCACGCAGTACACTTGCCTGTAAGCTGGCCGAGAAAGCCTGGCGGCTGGAGAACACCATTCACATTCATACGACGACTCGAGAAGACGCCGAACGTCTCGACGAACTCCTGTGGACGTTTCGTGATGGCAGCTTCGTGCCGCACGAATTGATTGGTGGCGACACTGGCGCTCCTGTGACAATCGGATTTGGCGAGTTCGCCGTTGCGCCGCGTGATCTTCTGATTACGCTCTGCGATGAAATTCCGGCATTTGCAGAGTCATTCCCTCGTATTGCAGAACTCGTAAGCTCAGACGAAAATAGTCGGGCGAAAAGCCGGCGACGATACGCAACCTACCGTGACCAGGGTCACAAGCTGACGACACACAAGATCTGATGGACAAATCCTACCAACCACAAGACATCGAACAGCGCATTTACAAGCGCTGGGAAGAACAAGGCTATTTCGCACCGCAAGGTGACGGCACGCCGTATTGCATCGTCATTCCACCCCCCAACGTGACGGGCACATTGCACATGGGGCATGCGTTCCAGGATACGATCATGGACACGTTAACCCGCTTCCATCGTATGAAAGGTCACCGAACTCTGTGGCAGCCCGGCATGGATCACGCTGGCATTGCGACGCAAATGGTGGTCGAACGGCTACTCGCCACCGAGGGCAAATCAAAGCACGACCTCGGTCGTGAAAAATTTGTTGAGCGTGTCTGGTCGTGGAAAGAAGAGTCCGGCGGCCAGATTGCGAACCAGACACGGCGTCTGGGCGCATCGGTCGACTGGAGTCGCGATCGATTCACTATGGACGAAGGACTGTCCGAAGCAGTGCGCAAAGTATTTGTGCAGCTGCATGAAGAAGGCCTGATTTATCGCGGCAAACGACTGGTCAACTGGGATCCCAAATTACATACAGCGCTGTCTGATCTTGAAGTACTGTCAGAAGATGAAAATGGCAGCCTCTGGCATTTTCGCTATCCGCTGGCATCCGGAGACGGACACCTGATCGTCGCAACAACTCGCCCGGAAACCATGCTTGGTGATAGCGCGGTTGCCGTGCACCCGGACGACGATCGCTACAAAGACCTCGTTGGGCAGGAGATTGTTCTGCCAATCGTTGGTCGGCGTATTCCAATTATTGCGGATGATTACGTCGATCCGGAATTTGGCACGGGTTGCGTAAAGATTACGCCTGCACACGATTTCAATGACTATGACATTGGCAAACGTCACGACCTGCCGATGTACAACATTCTTACCGACGATGCCGCGCTCAACGATGACGTGCCCGAAGAATATCGCGGCATGGACCGTTTCGATGCGCGCGGAGCGATCGTCGTCGAGTTCGAGAACCTCGGCCTGCTCGAGGAAATCGAAGACTACGTGGTGAAGATTCCGCGCGGCGATCGCAGCCACGCTGTCGTCGAACCCTATTTGACGGATCAGTGGTATGTGAAAATCGAACCACTGGCAAGACCCGCTATCGACGCCGTCGAGACGGGCCGAATCAAATTCGTTCCGGAGAGCTGGACGAAAACGTACTTCGACTGGATGTACAACATCCAGGATTGGTGCATTAGCCGACAACTCTGGTGGGGGCACCGCATCCCGGCCTGGTATGACGATGGCGGCAACGTCTATGTCGGACACTCTGAGGTCGATGTTCGCGAGAAGAACGAGCTTGGTGATATTACCTTGCGCCAGGATGATGACGTGCTCGACACCTGGTTCTCATCCGCACTATGGCCGTTCAGTACAATGGGCTGGCCGGAAAAAACGGACTCTCTTGATGAGTTTTATCCCGGGAATGTTCTTGTTACCGGATTCGATATCATTTTCTTCTGGGTCGCACGCATGATTATGTTCGGCCTGAAATTCATGGACGATGTACCATTTCATGAAGTTTATATTCACGGCCTGATCCGCGATCAGGACGGCCAGAAGATGTCGAAGTCAAAGGGTAATGTGCTGGACCCGATCGACCTGATCGACGGCATCGACCTTGAGGCGCTGGTTGAGAAACGCACCAAAGGCATGATGCAGGATCACCTTGCGCCGAAAATAGAAAGAGCCACGCGCAAACATTTCCCGGACGGTATTGACCAGTTCGGTACTGACGCGCTGCGCCTTACGTTCGCGGCTCTGGCAACAACCGGTCGTGACATACGCTTCGATCTCGGGCGTATCGAAGGCTACAAGAACTTTTGCAACAAACTCTGGAATGCAGCTCGCTACGTGTTGATGAACACTGAGTCGCTTGACGAAGGCGATGTAGAGTTCTCTTCGGCCGATCGCTGGATTAAGTCAGAGCTCAATAACGCAACAGCGAGCATGCACCAGCATTTGGCGACGTACCGACTCGATCTTGCATTACATTCTGTTTACGAATTTACCTGGCACGAATTTTGTGACTGGTACCTCGAACTATCGAAGCCGATACTGCAGTCGGACGAGTCATCGGACGCTCAAAAGCGTGGCACACGACAAACGCTAATTGAAGTTCTCGAGGCGACGCTTCGCCTGTTGCATCCATTGATGCCGTTTGTCACCGAAGAAATCTGGCAGACAGTCGCACCGCGCGCCAACATCGAAGGCGAAACGATCATGTTGCGTCCCTACCCTGAGGTTGACTCCAACGCGACCGACAAAGACGCCGTTGCTGATATCGAGTGGGTGCAGCATTTCATTCTGGGAATTCGGCAGATTCGCGGAGAAATGGATATTTCGCCAGGCAAACCACTACCCGTAATCTTGCAGGGTGCCAGTGACAGCGATCAAGAACGGGCAGAATCCGAAGCACTGCTGCTGCGACGCGTCGGACGAGTCGAATCGATTACGTTGCTTGGTGGTGACGAGGAACCTCCCGCTGCCGCAACTGCATTATTGGGTGATATGCGTCTGCTGGTACCCATGAAGGGCCTTATCGATGTAGACGCCGAGCGCGCAAGGCTGACCAGGCATCAGGAAAAGATCAAAATCGATCTGCAGCGCAGTTCCGGAAAGCTCAAGAACGAAAAATTTGTGAACAATGCCCCGGTGGATGTAGTCACACAGGAACGAGATCGAGTCGCGGAGTTCGAGAAAGCCATCGCGCAACTGACCGAGCAACTTGAGAAACTTGACGAACTCGCCTGATAGCAAGTCGTTTTCTGTGCACTGCATCACACTGTAACCGGGCATCCAGTGCAAATTGATCACGTATCGGTGACGATACCGGTCGGAGGACCATTGTATGCAGCGCGGTAACACACTTGAGAACCTGCCCACGAGCGTAGACGAACAACGCAGCGCCGTGGAACGTGCTCAAAAAGCCTTAGCGGGTATTATTCTTGGCAAAGACGAGCAAATCACTCTGGCACTATCCTGTTTACTCGCTCGAGGACACTTGCTGATTGAAGACCTGCCGGGACTCGGCAAGACTATGCTCGCGCAATCCCTTGCCAAAACGCTCGGCCTCGGCTTTCGCCGTATTCAGTTTACAAGTGATTTACTCCCTGCTGACATCATCGGCGTTTCTGTTTTTCGTCAGAATAGTGGCGAATTCGAATTCCAGCCGGGCCCGATTTTCTCGCAGCTTATTCTTGCCGACGAAGTGAATCGTGCGACACCGAAAGCGCAGAGCGCGCTTCTCGAAGCAATGGAGGAATACCAGGTCTCTGTCGATGGTGATACGCGACCGTTACCGGATCCATTCTTTGTCGTCGCAACGCAGAACCCCGGCGACCAGATTGGTACTTTTCCGCTACCCGAGTCACAGCTGGATCGCTTCCTCATGCGAATCGCCATGGGTTACCCGAATGAGGCCAGCGAGCGTGAACTCATTGCAGGTGAAGACCGACGACTAATGCTCGATGACATCGCAGCGGTCACGGCACCGGAGACACTAATCGAATTACAGCAGTCCGTTCGCAAACAGAACGTAAGTGATGCGCTGATCGACTATGTCCAGGCGCTGGTCAGACACACGCGTGAATCAGCCGACATAGAAGTTGGCCTGTCGCCTCGCGGCGCTCAGGCTCTGCTGGCCGCCGCCCGCGCACGATCTTTCATCGAAAATCATTCTGGTGTTTATCCGGATGATATTCAGGCCGTGTTTGCGTCAGTTGCCGGGCACAGATTGAAGCCGGCTGGTAGTACTCGTTTCCGCAGTCCGTCTGAACTTTGCCAGCATGTCCTCGATTCTGTGGCAATACCCTAGCCGACTCGTCGGCACCGTACGTGACCGCGCGACTCTGCGCGCCCGGCGCTGGGCACGTAAACGTCAGGGCACCGACGCAGCGACAACCGAGCTGCGCCCTCGCCGGGTCTACATCCTGCCGACAGGAGTTGGACTTGTATTCGGGCTGATGACATTTGCGATGTTGTTAGGCTCAATGAACTACAACAACAACCTGTCGTTCGTCCTCACATTCATTCTCATCAGCATCGGCTTCGTTGCCATGCACCAATGTCAGCGTAACCTGGTCGGCCTCGAATTGACTTTCGCAGGCACTGATCCGGTCTTCGCCGGCCAGGCAATTCGCTTTCGAGTTGCAATTACCAATCAGTCGAAAAGTGCACGCTATGGCATGCGCATTTATCACGAAAAGACAGAAAGCGACGTTCATGACCTGCAACCCGGCGAAAGCAAGATTTTCGTGTTGCCAATAGCAACCGATCGCCGCGGCTGGGTGCAACTCGAGCGCTTCGGCATTCGCACGCTGTTTCCTTTCGAGCTATTTCGCTCATGGGCCTGGTTGCACATGGATCTGAGAGGGCTCGTGTATCCGAAGCCGGTCGAGAACCCCCCGGCACCGCCACCGACCCGGGTCGCGCAAGGCCACCGCCAACACGATGCACGCGGGGAAGAAGATTTCGCAGGCCTTAGAAAATATCATGCCGGAGATTCCCCTCGGCACGTTGCATGGAAGGCCTATGCGCGCAGCGGTCAATTGCTGTCCAAGCAGTTTGCAGGAGCCGATACCAGTAGCCAGTGGTTTGACTTCGACGAGATCGAAGCAGCCAATACTGAGAAACGACTTTCAATACTGACGCGATGGATTGTCAACGCCGACCGCACTCGGGAAGACTATGGATTACGAATTCCCGGACGTGAATTCCCGCCGGCACATGGCGATGAGCAGCGACGACAGTGTCTTGAGGCGCTTGCCCTGTTCAACGAGAAAGTATCGTGAAGGCGCAACCTAGAGGTACCGATGGCTCCTTGCTGGCCAGCTTGCCGTGGACGATGGGCGCTCTGACTGTGTCGCTTGCTCCGCACGTTCCGTATCTCCCATTCTGGATTACAGGCGGATTTATCGGCTGCGCGGTTTGGCGTTACGTGATCGAGAGACGACGTCGCATGTTGCCGTCACGTTGGGTACGTGGCGGACTGGCGCTGGTGTGCTTTCTGGGCGTCTTCGGCACCTATTCATCCATCAGCGGCGTCGGTCCGGGCTCGGCTTTGCTGGCGATCATGGCAGCTCTCAAGTTACTGGAAACGCGCAAACGACGGGATCAGTTCGTCCTGCTATTTATTTCGATCTTCCTCGTCATGTCTTCATTGCTGCGCGAGCAGTATTTGTGGTCACTGCCCTACGTGATAGGCAGCACGCTGATTATCCTGACAGCCTGGCTGCGCATGTCAGCGGGGGCCAATGAAACTGCGAGACAAAGTTTCACGACCGGCGGCCGGCTGCTTCTCTATGCCGCGCCGCTCGCGATCGCCATGTGGGTACTATTTCCACGCCTGTCGTCACCGTTCTGGGCCGTACCGATCGACACCAGTCGGGCAACTTCAGGCCTGAGTGACACGATGAGTCCCGGTGACATCAGCTCTCTCTCTATGTCGAACGAGGTTGCGTTCCGCGTACAATTCGACGGCGAAGTACCGGCATCCCGTGATCTGTACTGGCGGGGCCTTGTCATGACGCGTTTCAACGGTCGTACGTGGACGGGGTCGGAGCCCAGAGTTGGCACTCCCGTTGAAGATCAGATTTCTTTCAGAGGCGAACCGGTTTCCTACGAGCTAACACTGGAACCAACGCGACAGCGGTGGGTCTTCACGCTGGACATGCCAAAGGAGTGGTCGATCGAACGAACATTCATGGGACCTCAGCAACAAATTTTTCACGTAACGCCAATCGATCAGCGCGTGGCATACCGTGTTACCTCGTACCCCGACTACGTTGTCCAGGCCGAGTTACCATCGATTTACCGCCAGTCGTACACCCACGTGCCAGATGATGGCAATCGGCGCTCGGCCAAACTTGCGCGGCAGATGCGCGAGAAAGCTGGCTCGGATACGGCCTACATCGACGCAGTTCTCGCGAAGTTTCACGAAGAAGAGTATTTCTATACGTTGCAGCCACCACCGCTAGGCAGCAGTCCCGTCGATCGATTCCTGTTCTATACACAACAAGGCTTCTGCGAACACTATGCGTCGGCATTCGCTTTCATGATGCGCAGTGCCGGCATCCCGTCACGAATAGTACTCGGCTATCAAGGTGGTGAGATTAACCCCATTGCCGGACACCTCATCGTGCGCCAGTCGGATGCACATGCATGGACAGAAGTATGGCTTGAACGCTACGGCTGGTATCGCGTCGATCCAACAGCCGCTGTGGCACCGGAACGCATTGAGTACGGCACCCGCGGTGCGGCGCTGGACGGCATTGGAGAGCTCTGGGGTTTCACGGCACCTCCCCGGTTCCTGCAAGACCTGACAATGACCTGGGATGCATTGAACGCGAAATGGAACGAGTGGGTATTGGGATACGGGCCTGAAACGCAGAGCCAATTTCTGGAGTGGCTCGGCATGGTCGACCCAAACTGGCGAAAAATGTTGCTGACATTGGTCGGCAGTGTCGTCGCGCTGATACTAATGATCAGCGCTTTCATGATGCTTCGCTATCGCCGGCCAACAAAAGACCGCGCATCGATTCTATACAGCAAGTTCATCAGGAAGACCGGCTTGCAGCGACGAACAGGGGAAACCGAGCAGGAGTTTGCTCTGAGAGCAGAAGTCGAAAGCACTCTGCCGATCGACCATGTGACTTCCGTAACTGGCGCCTATCTGGATGCTCGCTATGGACCTGACGACGACAATGCCGTAACAAGACTAAGAACGGCAATCGCAGCAATTCCGTAGTCACTTGACTGATATTTCTCTAGCAATATCAATCAGTTAACGGTATACTGCATGTATTCGCAGTATATTGATATCGACCGGAGGGAACCGTGTCTGCCGCCATCGCATTACTCGAAACTACCCCAATCTACTAACTCGGTGCTGAAATTACTGAACTTTGTAGTTACATCTACGCTGCCGAAGATCAGTGAACGATTTGATAAGGGCCAGCTGAGCTTTTCAAAGGTTCGGGCGATTACCCGTATTGCAGATGCAAGCAACGAAGATTACTTGTTGATGATCGCCGATCATGGCACAGCACATCACGTCGAAAAGCTCGTATCAAAGTATCGTACGGCGAAGCGACTGCAAGATGCCGACATCGTTCGTGCGCAATACAACAACCGGGAAATGACTCACTATTACGACCACAATGGTTGTCTGGTGATTAAGGCACGTCTGCCAGCTGAACAAGGCGCCCTGATCGTCAAGGCCCTTGAAATGGCAATGGATGTTCAATTTCACGATAACGTTACCGCGGTAACGTCAGAATCAGAAAGCGAGGCGGAAGTGGTGCCCATAGCCGCCCGCCGCGGCAACATCGAGTATCGAAGATGGCCCCTGCGTTTACCCCAAGGGCACGTGGACCGCGGAAACATCCCGTCGCATTGCCTGCGATAGCTCGGTGGTTTGTCTCAAAGAGGATAAAAATGGCGAGCCGTTGTCCATTGGTCGTCGATCTCGCTCGATTCCACCACCCATGCGCCGTGCATTACGTGCCCGAGACAAGGGCTGTCGCTTCCCGGGCTGCACCAACACGCGATTTGTGGATGGACACCATGTCCAGCATTGGGCGGATGGCGGTGAAACGAGTCTGGATAACGTGGTTTTGCTCTGTCGGCACCATCATCACCTGGTGCATGAGGGAGGATTTGATTGCAGCAAGGATAAGGACGGCAAGATCACGTTCAACGACCGACGAGAGCAGCCGCTCGAACAGTTCCCGGGTCTATCGGGTGTAGCCGCTAGCGATGACATTCAGCAATGGATTGATCGTGAGTTCCTTGGAGCGAACATCGACAGCGAAACCTGTGCAGCCCGATGGCATGCCGGGGAGAGAATGGACTGGCAGGCTGCAGTCTCGGCGCTGTTCTAAGCGTTGATCACCAACGACTGCTTCAATTGCGGATTCAATGGATACTTTAAGTTGTTCACGCTCGTGTGCGGCCGTCTATTCGGCGGCGACGTCAGCGGGCGGCATTCGTACCAGCGCAAGCAACAACGCGCCGGCCAGAAACATCGGCATTAGCGTAAGCAGTACCCACTTCGGGTCATCCGACAGCATTGCAGCAATAGCGACCATGGCCGGGCCCAGCACATGTGCGAACTTGGTCGTCATGCTGTAAAAACCGAAAAACTCGCCAGGCTGGTCCACCGGTATTAGTGACGCGTATACCGAACGACTGAGGCCTTGAACGCCACCCTGAACCAGGCCAATTACGATCGACATGATGTAGAACTCTTTGACATCTGTCATCTGAATAGCCCAGAGACAAACACCGACGTAGGTAAATAGCGCGAAATAGAGTCCCTTTTTTGCGCCGAAACGATGTGCGAGCAAACCGTACACCAGCGTCGCCGGGAAACCGACGAAGTTCGCGATCAACAACGCCATGACGAGATCGCTGTCTTCAAAGCCGAGACGCTGCCCATAATTGACAGCCATGAAGATCACAGTGAACACACCACCAATGTAGAGCCAGTAACCTCCCAGAAAAACCGTGACGTTTCGGTACTGGCTAATTTTGCGCACCGTCGATTTGAGTTCCGCGTAGGCCGCCCGGATCGCATGGTCAGTAACCTTGATCGAACTCGGCCGCTCAGGAACAAAAAATATCAATGGCAGCAGGAAGACGAGCCACCAGACGCCGACCGAAATAAAGGCATAGCTGAATGCTTCAGTGGCATTTTCGAGACCGAACGTTTGTGGCGACTTCAGCATCCATAGATGAAAAGCAAGCAAGGTCGCTCCGCCGAGATAGCCGGTGGAAAAACCGAGCGTGGAAACAAAACTGTAGTTACGTGGCTCCGTAACATCGACGAGTAATGAATCGTAGAATACGATCGAACTGTAGAAGCCGACCGACGCAACGAGGTACAAACCCAGTGCGATCGGCCAGTCACTCTGCCCGACAAAACCAAGGCCGGCCGTCGAAACAGCGCCAGAGATAGCAAACAGCAACAGGAATCGTTTCCGGTACCCTCCAGTATCAGCAATTGTTCCGAGCACAGGTGCAGACAAAACCACAATCAAGCTTGCAGCAAAAGTGATCCAGCCAAGGCGAATAGTTGCCGACACACCACCATCATCGACGCCCCAGTAGTTGCCAAGAACTAAGGGGAACAGGACCGCCAATACACTGAGAGCGAACGCGGAGTTTGCCCAGTCATAAAGGGCCCAGGTAACAACCTGCTTGGTGAGAATTTTGGACTTCGGCAAACCATTGCCTCAGACAGAGGTCCGGCGACTAGTGCTCTCTTGTCTTGCGGAAAGCAATATCTGGCCAGCGTTCCTCGGTCAGGTTGAGATTAACCCGTGTAGGAGCAATGTAGACCAGACTGTCGCTATGATCCAGTGCAAGATTGTCGTAGGCCTTGCGTTCGAAGTCACTCAACATCTTTTCGTCGTCGCATTCGACCCAACGTGCCGTCGCAACGTTGATTGCCTCAAACTGGCACTCCACGTTGTATTCATGTTGCAAGCGGTGAGCAACCACATCGAACTGCAGAGGACCAACAGCACCGAGAATAAGATCATTGTTGCGCATCGGCTTAAACAACTGTGTTGCACCTTCCTCACACAGTTGCGCAAGACCTTTTTGCAGGGCTTTCAAACGCAGCGGGTCTTTCAACACGGCACGACGGAAAATCTCCGGCGCAAAATTCGGTATACCTGTAAAGCGAATGATCTCACCTTCAGTAAAACTGTCACCTATATTGATAGTGCCGTGATTATGGATGCCGATTATATCGCCCGCATAGGCGGTTTCGGCGTGCTTCCGATCCGCCGCCATAAACGTGATCGCATCCGGAATTTTCATTTCCTTGCCTGAGCGAACATGCAATGCGCGAATCCCCTTACGGTACTCGCCGGAACATATTCGCATGAACGCGATACGGTCCCGGTGCGCGGGGTCCATGTTCGCTTGAATCTTGAACACAAAACCGGTCATCTTGTCTTCATTGGGTAGCACGTCGCGTTGCTCGCTTTCGCGAGTCCGGGGCGCCGGCGCATAGTTCACAAATTCATCCAGCAATTCTTTTACGCCGAAATTGCCGATCGCCGAGCCGAAGAACACGGGCGTCTGCTTCGCTGCGAGATAATCTTCGACCGATAACTCTGGACAGGCACCTTTAACCAACTCGATCTCTTCTCTGAATTCGTCAGCTATGTCACCGAGTGCGACGGTCGCCTCGTCTGAATCCAGGCCGTCAATAGCATGGCGCTCGGATGCCTTCTCCCGCCCTACCCGGTCGTACAGGTAAATGCGGTCCTGCAATAGATGATAGACGCCCTTCAGTGAGCGACCCATGCCGATAGGCCACGTAACAGGTGAGCACTGAATCTTTAGTACGGACTCGATTTCGTCGAGCAAATCGATCGGTTCCTTACCGTCCCGATCGAGCTTGTTAATAAACGTCATGATTGGCGTGTCACGCAAGCGACACACATCCATCAATTTGATGGTGCGTTTTTCCACGCCTTTTGCGCAATCGATAACCATCAGCGCCGAGTCAACGGCCGTCAGTGTCCGATAGGTATCTTCCGAGAAATCTTCATGGCCCGGTGTATCAAGCAAGTTGATGACATGATCCGCGTACGGGAACTGCATGACCGATGATGTCACGGAAATTCCGCGCTGCTGCTCAAGCGCCATCCAGTCCGATGTGGCATGACGGCTCGCCTTGCGGCCCTTTACGGTGCCCGCAAGCTGAATAGCGCCGCCATAAAGCAGCAACTTTTCGGTCAGTGTCGTCTTGCCGGCGTCCGGATGCGAAATGATCGCGAATGTACGCCGTTTACTGACTTGTTCGTCGAGATTTGCCATTACTATATTCAATAATTTGAGGCGGCGCAGTCTAGCACTCCGTCAATGTGATGAATACGAGTTCAGCGAGTTGTGAAACCGTCTGCTTAAAGTTCGACGACGAGCTTCTTGGCGAGCACCGCGGCGTCTTCGCGGCCTTCGTTGGCCTGATAGTAGGCCGGACGTGCCGCAACCTGATGAAAGCCCTTCTTGCGATACAGGCCTATGGCGGTTTCATTTGATGGTCGGACTTCGAGAAATATCTCTCGTACCGAGGCTGACCGTGCCCGATGCAGCAGTTCATCAAGCAGTCGTTCGCCGTAACCGAGTGCTCGAAAATCCGGATCTGTGCACAGATTCAGGATATGAGCCTCGCCCGCTGCCACGGACAAGATAGCGTAGCCCGCAACGCGGTCTTCGCGAACCAACGCCAGGCACTGGTATCCGGCCAGCAGGCAGTCACGAAATACACCATGACTCCACGGAAACTCGTAGCTTCGGCGTTCTATGTCGGACACCATTCCGAGGTCATCGTGGTTCATCTCGCGAATCGTCGCCGGCGGCTGCGCCATCGGGATAATCACGCCGCTGACTCTTTCACCAGGCGGTTTGCGAGACAAAGGTCACTCCACGACTTGCTCTTTTGCGAGGGACTTCTAAGCAGGTACGCCGGGTGATAAGTCACGACCAGCGGAATGCCGTTGAGATCGTGCGGACGACCGCGCATTCGCCCCACCGGGTCGTCGCTACCCAGGAGATTCTGTGCGGCGATTTTTCCGACTGCCAGAATGATTTTTGGTTGTATCAATGCTATCTGGCGCTCCAGATAGTCACGACAGGCGCTTGCCTCCGCCGGCTTCGGGTCGCGATTATTGGGAGGACGACATTTCAACGTATTAGCGATGAACACTGAGGTCCTGCTCTGTCCAATCGCGCGCAGCATTTCATCCAGCATCTTACCCGCGCGACCAACAAACGGTTCACCACGACGATCTTCTTCAGCGCCTGGCGCTTCACCGATTATCATCCAGTCAGCGTCCTGATTACCGACGCCAAATACGGCTTGGATGCGGCTCTCGGCCAACTCGCAGCGGGTACAGTCGGCAACGCACTGTCGCAACTCCTCCCAGTCCAGCCCACCTGTAGCAGCAACATCGCTCGCTATAATTTCCGGCTCATCAGGCTCAGGCGCACCGCGTGGCAACCAGACATCAATACCCATTGCCTGCAGATAGGCACGTCGTTGATGTTCAGGATGTATCATTTTTGAGAGGCCACAATTTGGAGTTCAATGTAGATTTTGCCACGCTATACGCCGTATATCACGGCCAGAGCTTTGTGGGTCCAATTACCTCAGCCCGCGGACATTTCCGATAACGTCGGTGCCAGCCACCACAGTCTGACCGGGCTCGACAAGCACCTTGCCGTCAACCGGAAACTGTACTTCGGCCGTGCGGGTCAATCGCAGGTAGGCAAATCGCTGGCCCTGACCGAGGCGCTCGCCAAACTTGGCAAACGATCGCGGCGCCAAACCAAGGCGAAAGCCGCTGAATTTGAGCACGACATCGTCACCTTCGTCTGTCTGTAACCAAAGCGCCTTTTTGCCCAGATCCTTGATCGCGCCCTCAACCGGAGCACGCGCTGTATAGGTTCCCAGACTATCAACACTGATCACAATCCGTAACGCCGGTTCGCCCGTTTCACCCACCTCCGTACGACTGACATCAATCACTCTGCCATCGACCGGACTGAATACGCCCAGCGCCACCGAGGGCACAGACCGCACGGGATCGCGGAAAACCATATAAAGCAGTACGAACAGGATACCGGGTACTACGGCATACCACGGCTCGTAATAACGAATCAGCAAAATTGCCGCCGCAAATGCGAGCGCGAGCAGCGGCAGACCTTCGTGAGCAACAAACGGATTTCGACGACCGTGCAATCTGGCATCCCTGCAGTAAAAAGATTCCGGACCTTCCCCTGCTTTGGCTTATCTGTCAATACGGTTAGAATGCGCGCCTCATTCACTTTTGGTAAGACAAGCAATGCGTTTTTCGGAATTCGGGCTAAGCACACTCAAGGAAGTACCAGCGGACGCTGAGATCGTTAGCCACAAACTAATGCTGCGGGCAGGCCTCATCCGCCGCCTGGCCTCGGGGCTGTTCACCTGGATGCCGTTGGGACTGCGCGTTCTGCGCAAAGTTGAGGCTGTGGTCCGCGAGGAAATGAATCGCGCCGGCGCACTCGAGTTACTGATGCCTGCAGTGCAACCGGCAGAGTTATGGCAAGAATCAGGCCGCTGGGACAAGTATGGCCCGTTGCTGTTGCGCATGAGCGATCGTCACAATCGTGACTATTGCTTTGGGCCGACCCATGAGGAAGTTATCACCGATATTGCGCGCAAAGAGCTGCGCAGCTACAAGCAACTACCGATCAACTATTATCAAATTCAGACCAAGTTCCGCGACGAGATCCGCCCTCGCTTCGGCGTGATGCGCTCGCGCGAGTTCATCATGAAAGATGCCTATTCGTTCGATCTCGATCAGGCGGGACTGGAAGAGTCCTATGCCCGCATGCACACAGCTTACACCGCCATTTTTGAGCGCCTGGGCCTGAAATTCCGCGTTGTTGATGCAGATTCGGGTGAAATCGGCGGCAGCCGGTCGCAGGAGTTCCACGTGCTGGCTGACTCTGGCGAGGATGCTATCGCCTATAGTGACGAAGACAACTATGCGTCCAATATCGAGACAGCGTCCACCTCGCCGGACGGCATCAATACACCTGCCCCAAGCGCGGAACTAAAGAAGCTTGCGACACCCGGAATCAAGACGATCGAAGCACTGTGCGACTCATTAAATGTCCGCGCGCTGAATACCTTGAAGACCTTGATTGTGGACGGCACCGATGGCCCCGTTGCGCTGGCTTTGCGCGGTGATCACGAGCTCAACACGGTTAAAGCGCAGAAAATCCCCGGTGTTGCCTCTCCGCTCACTATGGCGAGCCCGGAAAGTATTGTGAAAGCCGCCGGCTGTGGTCCGGGTTTCGTCGGACCCGTAGGGCTGGAAATTCCGGTGTTCTTCGACCATGCAACCCTGACGATGAGTGACTTTGTTTGCGGTGGCAATGAAAAGGACATGCACTATACGGGCGTAAATTTCGGCCGGGATGTGGAAATGCCGGAAACCGTCGATATTCGCAACGTCCTCGCCGGAGATCCAACGCCGGGTGGCGAAGGAACGCTCAGTATTGCGCGCGGTATCGAGGTCGGCCACATTTTTCAGTTGGGCAGCAAGTATAGCCAGGCAATGGATGCGACGGTGCAAAACCCGGATGGCAAGAACCAGGTCATGGCCATGGGTTGCTACGGCATAGGCGTGACCCGGATTGTGGGCGCCGCGATCGAACAGAACCATGACGACGCCGGTATCATCTGGCCGCAACCACTGGCCCCATTCGATGTGGTCCTGGTACCCATCAACATGCATCGTTCAGATGTGGTTAAAGAGGCCGCGGAAACACTGTATTCAGAGCTCAAGGAGCAGGGCTTTGATGTGCTGCTGGACGATCGAGATGCGCGCCCCGGGGTGAAATTCGCGGATGCGGAGCTCATTGGTATTCCACATCGGCTGGTCATCAGCGAACGGAGCTTGGCGGCGGGTGAGCTCGAGTACCGGCATCGTAATGACTCCGAATCACAGAATTTGAAACGTGAAGAGGCTCTCAAATTACTGTAAGAAACCATTGTAAGCTACTAATTCATTTAATGATGTCTCAATTATGAAGTTAGTCAAGTCATTCACTGCTGGATTCTTGCTTTACGTCTGCCTGTTTTCGGCTGGCGCAATGGCACAAGGCAGCCCGGACCCCGAACTGCGAGAGGCGCTGCGCGCCGCAGCCAGCGATACCGGCAGTTTTGCGGACCGCTTTCACGCGGAGGTCTGGTTGACGGACATGTCGCGTCGCCTGGCTCGCCAGGTCAAGGACCCGGAAGAACGCATCAAGATTCTGAAACTGGTTCATCTGGAGGCGACCCGTGCAGAACTCGCTCCCGAACTGATTCTGGCCGTCATCGAGACCGAAAGTAATTTCGATCACTATGCAATCTCCGTCGCCGGTGCGATTGGCTTGATGCAGATCATGCCCTTTTGGCTCGACGAAATTGGCCGTCCGGACGACAATCTGCTGCATATCGAGACCAACCTGCGCTACGGCTGTACGATCCTGAAGTTTTACCTCGACAAGGAAAACGGTGACCTGCGGCGGGCGTTGGGACGTTACAACGGTAGCCTTGGGAGGCGCAAATACCCGAACAAAGTCATCGATAAGCTCAGCACTAAGTGGTTTCAGGCCTAACCGACCTCAAACCCCGACTGCTCCAGCGATTCAAGCGCCGCTTGCTCGCCAGATTTTTCCAGTACTTCGATTACTTTCGCCAATGGTGGGCCTTCGCGTAGCCAGATTGCCAGCTCGGCGAGATCAGCGGCCGAACCGGCCGCCAATACTTCGACATCGCCGTCGGGCAGGTTTTTCGCGTATCCCGTTATGCCCAGACGCTCTGCTTCACGGCGGGTACTATCGCGAAACCAGACGCCCTGCACACGACCTTTGATCGTAAACAGGCGAGTGTTTGCTGCGGCGGTTTTTATCGCTTGGGTCCCAGCGCGCCTAGTGTGGCTCGCTGCGGTCTTCGCTGGCCTTCAAGGCGTCCAGGGCCTTCATTTTCGCCTGTTTGGCGTCGCGGCGCGCCTGACCATAGGCATGCTCACCCAACTTTTGCTCGGCGCTGGCCAGGTAATTTTCAGCCGCTTTGAGGTGAAATGACGCCAATTCTGCCGCTCCGGCCTCCCGGGCGACAGCAATCGCCTGCCGCGCATCGCTCATTTCCTGTACAGGCGGCGTCGTTTCGCATGCAGCCAGGCTGCAAAACGCCACCAGCAGCCATACCTGCAGGTTTTTTTTCAAATTTGGTGTGAAATATTGATTTACCACGATTTTTGTATTTTTTTTGTTGAGGACGCGGATGAAAATTACCAACATGTATAGCTTCCCGTCAAGCTCCAAATTCGCTACTAAGGTGATTCTGATCGATCGATCGGGTTCTGTTGGGTCTCCGCCAAAATGATAGAGTGCGCGCTGCATTTGCAGAAGGCACTCTCGAGGACCCTATGGCTGTCACTATCTACCACAACCCACGCTGTTCGAAATCAAGACAAACGCTGGAATTAATAACCGAGTCTGGCGCTGCACACGCGATCATCCTTTATAATCAGGATTCGCCCGATGCACAGACGATCGCCGGTCTCGCAGAGAAACTCGGCTTGTCAGTTGCTGACTTGCTGCGCCGCGGCGAAAGCGAATTCAAGGAGGCTTCCGACCTTCCGGATCTCACCGATAATTCGGCGCTCTCCGAGTGGCTTTCCCGCCACCCGATCGTACTCGAGCGACCGATAGTCGTGCATAACGAGTCCGGCAAAGCGGTTATCGGCCGACCTCCCGAAAACGTGCTGGAGTTACTATCCTGATGAGCGATGTTCTGGTCCTTTTTTACTCGCGTTACGGTGCCACCGAGTCACTCTCCCGTGAGGTCTGTCGTGGTGTTGATTCGGTTACAGGCATGTCCGCTCGCTTGCGGACCGTGCCGTCCGTCTCCGCTGTCTCCGAGGCTACTGACGATGCTATACCGGATTCTGGCCCGCCCTACGTAAGTTCGGCAGATCTCGCAGAATGCGCAGGCATCGTAATGGGGAGCCCAACGCGTTTTGGCAACATGAGTTCCGCACTCAAATATTTCATCGACTCGACGGGTGCTGACTGGATGAAAGGTACGCTAATCGGCAAACCCGCTGGTGTCTTCACATCGACGTCCTCATTGCACGGTGGCTCCGAAACTACGCTGCTAACCATGGCAATACCGTTACTCCATCACGGCATGATATACGTTGGTTTGCCGTACTCAGAGGAAGCGTTGTCGACGACGACGACGGGAGGATCACTCTACGGGGCAACGCACGTCACCTGGGGTAAGAATCCTGATCTGTTGTCTGACGAAGAGAAATCTCTCGCAGTCGCCCTCGGTAAGCGCGTCGCGGAGGTTGCGGCGAAACTCGAGGGCTAGCCCCGCTCGCTTCCCAGGACATCACGAACAAAAGGAATTGTCAGCCGCCGTTTCGCACGTAATGCTTCACCATCCAGTCGGTCAAGTACTTCATAGAGACTCGCCATGTCGCGACGGCTGCGCTTAAGCAGATAGCGTGCGGTGTCGTCGGCGAGCTCCAGACCACGGTGCCTGGAACGCAACTGTAACGCGCTGACTCGCTCATCCTCATTGAGCGCATGAAGTTGAAATACGGGTAATCTCGCGAAACGACTCTGCAGGTCCGCAAGCCCGATCCCGCACTCGCGCGGTGCCGCGGCGGCAGAAATGATCAGCTGCGCACCTGCTTCAGATACCTGGTTGAAGAGCGTAAACAAGGCTGACTCCCACGCCTCTTGCCCGGCGACCAGATCCACATCATCGATACAAATCACTTCGCGGCTCGCCATCCCGTCCAGAATATCCGCTCCAATGTCGGCAAACATCGACAGCGGCACGTAGGCAGCGCTATCTCCGGCCGCATCGCAAACAGCCTGTAGCAAATGCGTCTTACCCGTGGAAGCCGCACCCCACAGCCAGCAGCCATGCCCATCGCCACCGGCCGCAATGCCGAAGAGCGTCGCAACGAGAGTCTCGTTACCGTTGTCCAGGAAACTCGCAAATACGGCATGATCCGCGAGCTTTAGTGGCAGGGCCAGCTGACTCATTCAAGCTCCTGATCCAGCTCGGAATCCTGCTCGACATCCAGCTCCGGATGTTCTTTCAGATAGCGGTTATAGGCGAATCGAATCAGCACAGACAAAACGGCGGCGGCCGGCAACGCCAGCAGTATTCCGAAGAAACCAAACAATTGCCCACCAGCTGCGACAGCAAAAATAACGATAACGGGGTGCAAACCGATACGGTTACCGACCAGTTTCGGCGTAAGAAAAGAGCCTTCGATAAGCTGTGCGATCGTAAACGTGGCAACGACGCCGACCAGATTCAAAAGTGGATTTGGCTCAAGAACGACCGTTAGCCCGGCGAGCCCTATGCCGAACACAAAGCCCAGATACGGTACAAAGCTAACTAATCCCGCAACCACGCCAATTGCTATCGCAAATTTCAGACCGACCAGACTGAGACCCAGCGAGTAGATACTCGCTAATGCCAGCATGACCAGAATCTGGCCTCGCAGAAACGCGCCAAGCACTCGGTCTGTTTCTCTGGCCAGTTCGAATACGGTATCGCGCTGACTGTCCGGCACCATCGCACCGAGGTGTAGCAAGAAGGTATCCCAGTCACGCAACATGTAGAAGGTCAGTATGGGGATCAGGAACAGGCTCAAAACGGCAGCGGCCAGCACGCCGCCCGATTTGCCGACCCCAAGCAGGATTTTGCCACTCCAGCTACCAACCATGTCGCTGTAGCGCGCCAGAAACGCACCAAAGCCAACATTCTCGCCGGGCTCAACATTCAGCCAGTCCAGGACCGTTGGCAACCACACTTGCTCAACCTGCCGGGCGATATCAGGCAAAGCCTGAAACAAAGCCGCAACCTGCGTCTTGATCAACGGCCCGACCAATAGCACGAGTAAAGCTATAAGCAGGAATGTGGACAGAAAAACGACGACGACGGCCAATGTTCTGGGCAGCCTCAGCTTCTGCAAGCGATCTGCCAGTGGATCCCCCATATAGGCGAGCAGGCCAGCCGCTATGAAAGGCGTTAGCACGGGTGCCAGCAGGTAAAATAACCAGCCACACAGCGCAATGGCGATGAGCCAGTTGACACGTAAATCAGTTGGCATAACCTATACTCCGCGTCGCGCCCGACGTGACCAGGACCAAACATAGTCAACGCCGCTGATCACAACCGTAATCAGGACTGAAGCGCCGAGTACTGTCACGGCAATCTGATCAGGCCAGCCAAACCCGGCCCGGCTAAGTACAAAAAACAGAAATAATAGCTCGAGGGCAGTATTCAGCTTGCTGACGCGCGTTGGCTCCCCCTCCACCGGCCGCACCAGGAAGTTATAGGCGGTCGCACCTGCAACGATCACTACATCCCGCAAGATAACGACCACTGCCAGCCAGACGGGAATCTGTTGGGAATACGCAAGCGTGATAAATGTGCCAGCCACCAACAATTTGTCGGCAATCGGGTCGAGTAAAGCACCAAGTCGCGAGTGCCAGCTAAAGCGCTTGGCGAGATAACCGTCAACGCCGTCGGAAAAGCTGGCAAGCCAGAACAAAGCCATCGCCCAGCCAAAACTGCCGCGCATGATCAACATCAGGATCGGAGCGACCAGAGCAATGCGCAACAGCGATATCGCGTTAGGTATCCAGTTCAGAGACATACAGAATATCTTTGGCTTATGTTCAGGGATCGAGGAAAAATTCTAACGCAACTGACGGCTCAAGGCCCTGAAAATTGCCATCGTCTACTTGTTCGAGGAGCCCGGCGAAACGCAATGCACGCCGCAGCCGGTCCGCGCCACCGCGGACCTCGACCTGATAGCTGACGATGTCACCGGCGACTGCCGATATCTTGAAGCTCTCGATCAAACTGACATCCGACAGTAACTCCTGCACCGCTCCGAAAGCATCAACCGTCTGGATACCCGCGATATTCAATGCAAGAACTTCGATCGGCGCATTACCACCAACCGCGAACTCGGCAGCGAGAGTATCAGCGATTTGGCCAACAATGGCCTCTGGCGGGCCATTCCAGGACAGTGACTCGCCGCCGAATAGGTAGGTCCAGCGATTGCGTTGGCCAGAGGCAGGACGAATTCGACCGATCAGGATTGAATTCGCACCGTAACGTTTCGAGGCATCCAAAATACGCTCATCGAATCCACCCCAAATATCGCTAAACGCGACGCCCTGCAGATCCTCCGTATCCAGCAGCGGAAAAGCCAGCGGCAATCCTCGCTTTTCCGCAATCTCAAGGACACGCTCACGCAACAGGCGATTGCGATCGATGGATCGTGACTGCTGTGGAGTGCGCTCAGGGTCACCAGCGGCGATAATCTCGCGTTCGCCACGTCCCCAGTCAACCGCCAACCACACCAATGTTAATGGCCGGTCACTTCCCCAAACCAATTGCCCAGCGGCGCGCAACGCTCGCTCTATCGCCTCACCGTCAAATGATACCCACAGCGTTTCCTCGACACCGGGCCGAAACTGTGTGACATACGCCGATGGCACCGGAAACAGCTCTTCGATCGCCTCCTCATTAGCGCTAAGCTGCGACCCGGAAACGCGCATCAACACCTCAATCAGCGCCGCTTTGTAGGCATCATCGCGCGGATTGTCAGACTCTTCGTCCACCGGCACCTGGGCCGTGAACAAGGTCGGTACATCGACTGCATGAGCCGGTAAAGCCAGTCCCACACAAAAACAAAGCGCTACGACCGCACAAATGAGAGGATGCCGCGCTTTGCGGATACAATAAATTTTTCGAGATTTCAACAACGATGGTTTCCCCGTTCAACGCCAAGCACTATTATATCGTCCTCGCAGAGTATGCCACTCCATAATGACCAATAAACCACTTACCTACAAAGACGCCGGCGTCGACATTGATGCTGGTAACGAATTTGTTGAACGTATCAAGCCACTCGTAAAGCGCACGCGGCGTCCCGAAGTGCTGGCTGGACTCGGCGGCTTCGGCGGCATGTTCGCGATTCCACCGGGTCGCTACCGGGAACCGGTGCTGGTTTCCGGTACTGATGGTGTCGGTACCAAGCTGATGCTCGCGCAACACCTGGGTCAACATGACACGATCGGCATTGATCTTGTTGCGATGTGTGTCAACGACGTGCTGGTGCAAGGTGCGGAACCGCTGTTCTTTCTGGACTACTTCGCCTGCGGGAAACTCGACAATAAGGTTGCCGCGGACGTAATTGCGGGAATTGCGGACGGATGCTTACAAGCCGGCGCAGCACTAATTGGCGGCGAAACCGCTGAAATGCCCGACATGTACTCAGACGGCGACTATGACCTTGCCGGATTCACTGTCGGTGCGGTTGAGCGCGACGCACTGATCGACGGCAGCGACATTGCCGTTGGCGATGCCATCATTGGCATCGCCTCAAGTGGCCCACATTCCAACGGCTACTCGCTCATTCGCAAGGTCCTTGATCGAGCTCCGGATACTCGAATCGACGGCAAAAACGCCAGTGAACGCCTGCTGACGCCAACCCGTATTTACGTCAAACCGGTGCTGTCATTGCTACGGTCGGTCGCGGTCAAGGGACTTGCTCATATAACCGGCGGCGGCATCACTGAAAACATTCCGCGCATTCTGCAGGGTGCGGTGGACGCACAGATCGATACCAGCAGCTGGTCTCGAGGCTCCGTATTCGACTGGCTTGCCGAGACCGGCAACATAGACATCGGCGAAATGCGTCGTACATTCAATTGCGGCGTCGGAATGGTCGTGATCGTTGCTGCCCCCGATGCCGACGAGACAATCCGGGTACTCAATCATAATGGAGAAAGCGCCTGGCAGATTGGCCGTATCGTTGCCGGCGACGCTGATTCCCCAAGAGCTGTTCAATACGTCTAATGGCAAGTCGCTGCAAAACAGCAGTCCTGATTTCCGGGTCGGGCACGAATCTGCAGGCCTTTATTGATGCCGTGGAGGACGGCAGTCTTGACCTTGAACTGACCGTCGTTTTCAGTAACAACCCAGATGCCTATGGCCTCGAGCGAGCAGAACAAGCCGGTATTCCGACAGCCTGCATTCAGCATGCCGATTTTCTGAACCGGGAATCATTTGATCGTGCTGTGATTGCTGAACTGGACCGCTTTGAACCCGAACTGCTGATACTGGCGGGCTTCATGCGCATCCTGAGCCCGTCTTTCGTCGCACATTACTCCGGCAAGATACTCAACATTCATCCGGCGTTACTTCCGCTTTATCCGGGGCTAAATACACATCAGCGTGTGCTCGATGCGGGCGACGCCTGGCACGGCAGTACGGTGCATTTCGTGACCGAGGAGCTTGACGGTGGACCGCGCATTTTGCAGGGGAGGCTTCCTGTACAACCTGGGGAATCAGCGGACGAACTCGCAACACGCGTGCAGGCAATCGAGCATCGCGTATATCCAGAGGCGGCCGGCTGGGTTGGCAGCGGCAAAGTTGTGTTCCGGGACGGCAAGTGCTGGGTTGACGGCAGACACGCTGAGGAACCAGCGATACAGACTTTCACCGAAACATCAGGCCTTGGGTAGCGTCACTCCCATCTGACCCTGGTACTTACCACCGCGATCTCGATAAGACGTCTCGCAGGGCTCATCCGACTCCAGAAACAACATCTGCGCAACGCCCTCGTTTGCGTATATTTTCGCAGGCAGCGGTGTTGTGTTGGAAAACTCCAGCGTGACGTGACCCTCCCACTCCGGTTCCAGCGGCGTAACATTTACGATAATGCCGCATCGTGCATAGGTCGACTTGCCAAGACAGATTGTCAGGACCGTCCTCGGGATGCGGAAGAATTCGACCGTACGGGCCAGGACGAAAGAGTTTGGCGGAATCACACAAACGTCACTCTTGATATCAACAAAACTGGATTCGTCAAATGCTTTGGGATCGACGATAACCGAATTGATATTCGTGAAGATCTTGAATTCATCGGCACAACGGACATCGTATCCGTAACTGGATGTCCCGTAGGAAATGATGCGTTCACCGCCATTATCACGAATCTGGCCTGGCTCAAATGGCTCGATCATGCCCGCACTTTCTGCCATGCGTCGAATCCAGCGATCCGACTTGATGCTCATTGGCTTCCCTCAACCACGATAGTGCCGAACTTGGCGCTGTAATCAGTGCGTTGGGCGGCTTGTGCCGCCGCAATACGAATCGCAGTTGCTCGATAGACACCCGCGGCTGCAGAGTCCGGATCAGATACCACTGTTGGGTTGCCACCGTCCGTCTGCTCACGAATGCGCGCATCGAGCGGCAACCGTCCGAGCAATGGAATATCAAAGTCAGATACCATCTCGTCAGCGCCACCGGCGCCAAAAATGGCCTCTTCGTGCCCGCACGAGGTGCAGATATGCGTGCTCATGTTCTCGATCACGCCTAATACCGGAATCTTGACCTTCTGAAACATAGCCAGGCCTTTGCGCGCATCCAGGGTCGCGATATTTTGCGGAGTAGTCACAATTACGGCACCGGATACCGGCACCTGCTGTGACAAGGTCAATTGAATATCGCCGGTTCCGGGCGGCATATCGACGATCAGATAGTCGATATCCTTCCATTGCGTCTGATTAATCAGCTGATTCAGCGCCGAGGTAACCATTGGACCGCGCCAGATCATCGGCTGGTCCGGGTCCACCAAAAAGCCTATCGACATAACCTGCAGGTCATGGCCGATCAGAGGTGCCATCGTTTGACCGTCCTCGCTGCTTGGCCGTTCACCGGTCAGGCCCAGCATTTGCGGCTGACTCGGGCCGTAAATATCGGCGTCCAAAACCCCAACCGACGCGCCTTCTGCGGCCAAAGCAAGCGCGATGTTGCTGGCGACCGTCGATTTGCCCACGCCACCTTTTCCGGACGCGATCGCGATAATGTTCTTGATTCCCGGAATCGGCTTTAGATTACTCTGCACAGAATGGGATGTAATTCGGGTCGAAATCTCTATCTCGGCTGACTTTGAGCCCGTGTGGGCGCACAGTTCTGCCTCAATTTGCGCGCGCAACGCATCAAACGCACTCTTGGCCGGAATACCAAGCTCGATTTTCGCGCTCGCCTTACCGTCTGCAACCGTCGCCTCCAGCACACGGCCAACCTTGCTGAGCGGGCGGCCAATTGCCTCTAACTCAATGGAATTGAGGAACTTCTTCACATCCGAATTTGTTGACACCGTCACACTTCCCCCGCTGGCATTAGGTAAAATTCAATTACGAATCTCCGCTTGACCGGATTTTCGCGAGCACATTGTAACCGAGCTGTGAGATGTCTGAAAGCTAGTATTGGCGGGCAATGTGCGGGGTCTGATGTGGCATAATGCCGCGTTGGGGAGTGGCGGAAACAACTTTTGGGCTGGCAGCAAATCCACGAGTCGAGCCGTTTTGCTTGGGCTAGAGCGAATTAACGATTGGTGTTACATAAAACAATGACATTTGCGTACTGATTCGATGAGTTTTATCGCGTCATTCCGCTCCGACCAGATTCTTGGGCAGCTCATCGCCGAGCAGGACCCCGAGTCCGCGGCTGCCCAGAAATTGATTACCCGTCTAAAAAGCGCCGGCAACAAAGCCGTGCCGAAAATCATCGATGCCCTTGCCCTTTCAGACAAGACTCACACCATGGTACTGGTCGACATTCTCGGCTCGTTAGTCAATGACAAGAACCTGATCATGTACAAAGAAGGCCTCGCCGATGGCAACGAACGCGTTGTATCCGGAACTGCCTGGGCTCTGTCAAGCAGCACCGTCTATAACGCAAACGGGCTGCTGGAATTTTTCGACGACCCGGAAGTATCGAAAGCGGCGCTGATTGAAATCCTCCGAGTGCACAAGCAGGACCTGAGCGTTCATGAGTTATTACGTCATGCGTACGAATGCGAGCCCAAAGAAAAAGCGGCGATTTTCAAGATTATTCAGGAAACCATCAAGCCGGAAATGATTCCTGACCTGATCGCTCGCATGGGCGGAAAAGATCCGGTCATCAAAATCCATCTCATGCAGTTGCTCTCCAAGTTCGACAAAGAGGAGATTACTCACGCACTTGAGATGCAGCTCAAAGACCCGAACAAAATGGTTCGTGGCGCCGCACTAGCTGCCCTCGCCACTCGCGAAAGCACGAGCATTAGCATCGACAAGATTGCCAAAGTGCTGCTCGACCCTGATCTCGATGTGCAGGGAAAGGCCGTTGATGTTCTGATAAAAGTCAATCATCCGGATACCGTGCATTACTTGCTGCCGGCACTAAAGGATGAGTCCGAATATACACGTCGAGCTGCCGTCGAAGTTCTGAACGAAGTCGGCAATGAAACTTCGGTTAAGGACTTGCTCGGCGCCATCAAAGATGACGACTGGTGGGTTCGATCCCGTGCTGGCGATGCGCTTGCCGAGATCGGTGGCCCCAGGGTTATCGATTCGGTCGTGAGCCTGATCAAGTCGAAGGACGAAGAAATCCGTCGCACAGCTATCGAGATACTGAACACGGCGAAGGATGACCGAGCTGTCGACGGCCTGATTCTGGCGACAGACGATACCGATTGGTGGGTGCGGGAACGTGCCGTTGACGCATTGTCCAAAATAGGCAGCCCAAAGGCACTGCCAAAAATTGAATCAATGCTCGGTGCCGATCCCAAGACAGACACCGTTGTTGTTCGTGCACTCGGCAAGCTCGGCAACCATAAGCACATATCGAGGATTCTCCCGCTATTGCAGCGGCCCGAACGGGAAGTTCAGGTCGAGGCGATCAAGGCTCTGGCACAACTTGCTGATGAATCACACTCGGAGTCCATTCGCAATGTGCTGAAGAAAGTACAGCAGTCGGAAGAACACACCATTATTAACGCGGCGGACACGGCCCTTAAGAGTCTCGATGACCGCTACTCAGAAACCGTGGTCGAAGAAAATATTCGCGCCGAGAAAATCGCTGGCAATACCAAGACTTTGCTCGTGGACAACGAAGACCTCGAGAAATTGCTGCAGGCGGCGAAAGATGAAAGTGCTGTTGCGCTCGCCGATGGCGACGGCGAAATTGTACCCGCAGCGGCACCGACGGCACCCCAGGTTCTCGATATTACGAAACTGAAACCCGGCGACGTCATCGATGGCCGTTACAAATATATTGAGAAAATCGGTAAGGGTGCTTTCGGTACCGTGCTACTAATGGAAGATGAAGTTGTCGACGAGCAACTGATTCTTAAATTCCTGAATCCGAATGTTTCTTCCGATGAAGAAATGATGAAGCGCTTTGTGCACGAGTTGCGGTACTCGCGAAAAATCACGCACCGCAATGTGATTCGAATCTATGACTTCTTGAAACTGCAGGGCTGCTATGCCATTTCGATGGAGTATTTCCCATCGCACACCTTGTCTGGTGAAATTCCAAACAGCAAACCAATGGACCTCGGCAAAGCACTACGATTCTCGCGCGATATGGCCACCGGTATGACCATCGCACATCAGGCCGGCGTCATTCACCGTGACCTCAAACCCGCCAATATTCTTGTCAACGAGGAAGGATTGCTGAAAATCGTGGACTTCGGTGTTGCCGCCGCCGCCAGCAGTGGCGATACGCAATTGACTAAGACCGGTTATGTCATCGGGTCGCCAAAATACATGGCACCGGAACAGATACTGGGCAAGAAAGTCGATCAGACCGCCGACGTCTATAGTATCGGCGTGATCATGTACGAAATGGTCACGGGTGTGCCACCATACAGTCGTGGCGACCACATGTCGGTGATGTACCAGCACGTCCAGGGCAAGGCCAAGCATTGCCAGGAAATCAACCCGGACTTACCGGACGACTATGCTGCCCTCATCGTGAAAGCAATGTCAGTCGACAAGACCAAACGCCATCAATCAATGGATGAATTGACTGAAGCGCTGGACTCGTTGAATATCTGAGGCACCAATGGCACGAATTGACGCATTTTTGAAACTGGGTCTGGCACAGGGGTGTTCAGACATCCACCTGGCTGTCGGTGTACCCCCCATGTTGCGCATGAACGGTGATCTCATGCCCATCAAGTTTCGAGAGTTGTCAGACACCGAGCTTGAGACCTACATCCTCGAAATCCTGACGACTAAACAAAAAGAGGTGCTGGGCCAAGGCAACGATCTCGACTTTTCGTATGTCGCTGATGAAGGCGGCCGTTTTCGTGTCAATGTATTCCGTAAAGCAACGGGCTACGGCGCTGTCTTTCGGTATATTCCAGGCGATGTTCCAACATTGGATCAACTGCATGTACCGCCAATCCTGAAAAAGTTTTGCGACTTTCATCAGGGCATGGTGCTGGTAACGGGTTCAACCGGTACTGGTAAGTCGACAACACTGGCCGCTATGATCGACCACCTTAATTCGACACGCCCATTAAATATCATCAGCCTCGAAGATCCGATCGAGTTCGTTCATCCCAGCAAGCAGAGCCAGCTCATTCAACGCGAAGTTGGTACCCATGTCGTTAGCTTTGCAGATGGCGTGCGGTCGGCAATGCGTGAGGATCCGGACGTGATTCTGGTTGGCGAATTACGCGATGCCGAAACGATTTCCATGGCGATGACTGCGGCGGAAACCGGCCACCTTGTGCTGGGTACATTGCATACGACCGGTGCCGTAAAGACCATAGATCGAATCATCGACGCGCTGCCTGGCGAATTGCGCGAGCAGACCAAGGGCTTTCTGGCGATGAGTCTGAAGGCAGTCGTCACGCAAGTGTTGGTTAAAACACCGGACGGGCGCGGGCGCCGTGCCGTATTGGAGATACTGGTTAATAGCCGCGCAATTGCCAAATTGATAACAACGGATCAGACACACCAGATTCAATCGCAAATACAAACTGGTAAAGATCTTGGTATGCAGATGATGGATCAGTCACTACTTGATGCGATTAATTCCAAGTTAATCGATCCCGACGACGCGATTCGTTTTGCCAATGACAAGAAGAAATTTCAGCGCTTTGTCACTGACACTGGCCTCGTGCCGATCATAGACATCGGCGATGAGTCAAAGCTGTAACACAATGAAGAGAATTGACAAATACTTGCAAGCGGCACTGGGGCAAAACGCGTCCGATCTGCACTTCGTTTCCGGCGACCCGGTGCGCGCTCGCGTCCACGGCGGCCTGCTGGCAATCATGGAAGAAAGACTCACCCTCGAAACTGTGCAGGAAGCCATGAGCGAAATCATGGATGGTACGACGAAGAAGGCATTCGACGCGGAAGATGCCGCCGATTTTGCTTACGAGATCGAGGACGTATCCCGTTTCCGCGTCAATGTATTCCGCCATCTGAACGGAATAGGCGCAATATTCCGAGCAATACCGTCCAAGGCAATGACGCTCGATGAACTCGATATGCCGGATGTCGTGCGGACTTTGTGCCGACATACCCAGGGCATGATTCTTGTTACCGGCAAGACTGGATCCGGTAAATCGACAACCCTCGCGGCGATGATCGATGAAATGAATCGCCGCATGAAGGGACATATCATCACGATCGAAGACCCTATCGAATTCGTCCACGGCGCAAAAAGTTGCCTGATCAGCCAGCGCGAAATCGGCGTACACAGTCCCAGTTTCGCAAGCGCTCTGAAATCGGCGTTGCGTGAAGACCCGGACATCGTTCTGGTCGGCGAAATGCGCGACCTGGAAACTATCAGCATCGCTGTAACCGCCGCCGAAATGGGTATTCTCGTCATGGGAACATTGCATACCAACGGCGCAGCACAGACTGTTGATCGCATCATCAATTCATTCCCCGCTGACAAGCAAAGTCACATCCGTACGATGATTTCGACGTCGCTGCGCGGCGTGGTTTCACAGCAATTATTGCCAACCTGCGATCGTCCGGGTCGTGCCGCAGCGCTTGAAGTCATGATCAATACGCCGGCAGTTGCCAACCTGATTCGTCAGGGCAAGCTCGACCAACTGGAAACCGCCATTCAGAGTGGCGGGCGTATCGGCATGAAGACCATGGACAACGCGCTCATGGAACTCGTCGACAAAGGCCGGGTTTCAGCCCAGGAGGCTTACCAGCAGGCCAACAACAAACATCTGTTTGAGAAGCTCAAAGACACCGATTAATTTTCGCTGTCCGTGGCATAATCGCGCCCAATAAGCCTTCCACTACCAGCACGCGATTAACCTCCAAAATGCCTGACAAACAAAGAAAAATTCTGGTCACCAGCGCACTGCCATACGTCAATGGCTCGCCGCACATGGGACATATGATTGAATATATCCAGACCGACATCTGGGTACGTTTCCAAAAGCTGCGCGGCCACAACTGCATATATGTCTGCGCATCGGACGCCCACGGCACACCGATAATGCTTAAGGCGAGAGAACTTGGGATTACGCCCGAGCAACTGACCGAAGGCTTTAGCAAGGAATTTATCGCGGACTTCGATGATTTCGGTATCGAGTTCGATAACTTCCACACCACGCATTCTCCAGAAAACGAAGCAGTCGTCGGTACGATTTACTCGGCATTGCGTGAGTCAGGGGATATTTACACTCGTACGATTGAGCAATCTTATGACGAAAAAGAAGGCATGTTTCTGCCCGATCGATTTGTTCGTGGTACATGCCCGCGTTGCAAGACTGAAGATCAGTATGGTGACGCCTGTGAAAACTGCGGCGCCACCTACTCACCTGAAGACCTGATCGATCCGGTGTCGGTGCTGTCTGGCACTACACCCGTCACACGCGAATCCGAGCACTATTTCTTCAAACTCAGCGAGTATGAAGAGCGGCTGCGAAACTGGATGAGCGATGCCACACTCGACAAGAACGTCGTCGCAAAACTCGACGAATGGTTTGAGGCTGGATTGCGGGATTGGGACATATCGCGAGATGCACCCTATTTCGGTTTTCAAATTCCCGGCACCGAAGACAAGTACTTCTATGTCTGGCTGGATGCACCGGTTGGTTACATTGCGAGCTTCAGAAATCTTTGCGACCGCGATGGCAGTCTGAATTTCGACGACTACTGGAGTGAGGGCAGCGATGCCGAGGTCTATCATTTTATCGGCAAGGACATCATGTACTTTCACACCTTGTTCTGGCCCGCCGTTCTGCATGGGGCGGGCTTTCGAACGCCGACCAGCGTGTACGCGCACGGTTTTCTCACCATAAACGGCCAAAAGATGTCGAAGTCGCGCGGCACATTCATTAAGGCGCGTACTTATCTGGATAATCTCAATCCGCAGTTCCTCCGCTACTACTATGCGGCAAAACTGGGCCCGACTATCGAAGATATCGACCTCAATTTTGAAGACTTTATTGCGCGCGTCAATTCCGATCTCGTCGGCAAGCTCATAAACATTGCCAGCAGATGCGCCGGCTTCATCAGCAAGCGATTCGACGGTCAATTGTCGGACTCGATTCCCGACCCTGCGTTGTTCGCGGAATTTGCAGAGGTTTCCGAAATTATCGCCCAGCACTTTGAGCGTCGCGAGTTTTCGAAAGCGATGCGTCAGGTCATGGCGCTGGCGGACAAGGCGAATCGATACATCGATGAGAATAAACCGTGGGTGACGATAAAGGACGAGAACAGAAGCGATGAAGTCCAGCTGGTCTGCACACAGGGTCTGAACATGTTCCGCAGTTTGATGGTCTACCTGACGCCGGTAATTCCGGCCGTCGCCGAGGGCGCACGCGCGTTTCTTGGCGAAGAAAGCTGGTGCTGGAAGGACGCGTCAACGCCGCTGCTCGGCACTAAAATCAATAAATTCAAACCACTGCTTACCCGGGTCGAAGCAGAGCATGTGCAGGCCCTGGTTCTGCAATCGCAGGAGAGCACATCCGTGCCGAAAGATGACAGTAACGACGATGACATGATCAGCATTGATGACTTCATGAAAGTCGATCTCAGAATTGCTCGAATCGAAAAAGCCGAACCTGTCGAAGACGCCGATAAATTGCTCGCCCTGACATTGAATGTCGGTGATTCGACGAGAAATGTCTTCGCAGGCATCAAAGCTGCCTACGACCCCGAGTCTCTGGTTGGTCGCCATGTCATCGTGGTCGCGAATCTCGCTCCTCGCAAGATGCGGTTTGGCGTTTCGGAGGGAATGGTGCTGGCAGCGGGGCCAGGTGGTGAGGATATTTTCCTCCTTTCACCCGATGACGGCGCAAAAGCGGGCATGCGCGTCAAGTAATCCTTAGAATAGCGGAATGTTCGAAATTATCGTCATTCTCATCAGTACGGTACTGGTCAACAACTTCGTGTTGGTCCGGTTCCTCGGGCTGTGCCCATTTCTCGGAGTCTCTCGTAATCTGGAAGCGGCAACCGGAATGTCTCTGGCAACCGGATTTGTGCTGACTCTGTCGTCGGCGACCGCCTATCTACTGCACGAATACGTCCTGGTGCCACTGCAGCTCGAATATCTGCGCACGATCGGTTTCATTCTTGTCATCGCAGCGAGCGTCCAGTTCACCGAGATCATGGTGCGCCGAATGAGCCCGCTACTCGAGCAGGTACTCGGCATCTATATACCGCTAATAGCGACCAACTGTGCCGTGCTCGGCGTGGCTCTCCTAAATGTGCAGGAATCGAAGGGCTTCGTACAATCGGTGTTCTTTGGATTCGGCGCATCGCTTGGCTTCGCCTTGGTGCTCGTCATGTTCGCTGCCATGCGCGAACGTATCGACGCGGCCGATATCCCGGCACCCTTTCGTGGCACCGCGATAGCCTTAATGACGGCGGGTATCATGTCGCTCGCGTTCATAGGTTTTTCCGGCATGGCCCGTCCTTGACTGTGCGCTATGTGGACTGCCGTCATCACAATAGCTGCCATTGCATTAATCGCCGGAATTGGTCTCGGCTTTGCAGCGAGCCGTTTGCCGTCGAGCCAGGGCGATCTTGTGGAACAGGTCAATGATCTGCTGCCACAAACACAGTGCGCACAATGCGGATATCCCGGCTGCCGGCCGTTTGCTGCAGCGGTCGTCGACGGAGCAGCAGCAATTAACCTTTGTCCGCCTGGAGGTGAGGAGACTATCCGACGCCTGGCCAGCTTGCTCGGACGTGAGGTCCTGCCGCTCGCCGAATCGGTCGAACCGTCAGTCGCCGTTATCGACGAGTCACGTTGCATTGGCTGCACTCATTGCCGCAATGCCTGCCCTGTCGACGCTATCGTCGGGGCCCATCAGCTAATGCACACCATCATTGAAAGCGAGTGCACAGGCTGCGAACTTTGTATCGCGCCGTGCCCGGTGGACTGTATTAGCATGAGACCGCTGGTATGAGTGCGCCTACCTATGACCTGGGGACTCTACACGGCGGTCTGCGGCTACCAGGAAATAAGGCCGAATCCACCCGCCAGGCAATTATTGAAGTGCCGCTGCCTTCGCAACTGGTGCTGCCAATTACGCAACACGTCGGAGATCCGGCGCAACCTGTTGTCGGAATCGGCGAGCGGGTACTAAAGGGACAGCTACTTGCAGAGCCTGACGGCACACTCGGCGCGCCCGTGCACGCATCGTCATCCGGCAAGGTAGTCGCTATCGAACCGTGGCCGGTGTCGCGCCGCCATGGCGAAAACGCACCATGTATTATCATCGAGTGTGATGGGAAGGACGAAGCCATACAGCGCGCTGACCCGCCCGTTAACTTCACTACGTTGCTGCCAGAAGATCTACTCACGATAATTTTGCGGGGCGGTATTGTCGGTCTGGGTGGCGCTGTATTCCCAACTGCTCAAAAACTCATGCAGGCTCGTACTTGCACGATTGACCACTTGATACTCAACGGCGTCGAGTGTGAGTCCTATATCAGTTGCGATGATTTGCTAATGCGTGAATGCACAGGAGAGATCATCAGCGGAGCACAGATTCTCATGCACGCGTTGCAAATTAACCTGTGCTTCATTGCGGTTGAAAGCGATAAACCGGAAGCCATTCGGGCCCTTGGTGAGGTGCTCGGCGAGATTCAGGACGACAGAATCGCCCTCAAGATGGTGCCGACGATCTATCCATCCGGTGGCGAAGACCAATTGGTGCAACTCGTAACGAATCTCGAAGTACCGAGCGGTGGCCTGCCTTCCGACGTTGGCTGCCTGGTGCAAAACGTCGGCACAGCTGCGGCTATCCACGACTGGGTCATAGGCAACGAGCCCCTGATATCACGTGTTACGACAATCACCGGCGACGGAGTGGCCAGCCCCATCAATGTTCGCGCGCGAATCGGTACTACCATCGGCGACGTCATCGAACTGGCCGGCGGCTACACCGACCGCGCAGACCAATTGATCATCGGCGGTCCGATGACCGGCAAATCTGTCACAACCGACAGGGTGCCGCTGGTCAAAGCGACTAACTGCGTATTGGTGTCGTCACACACGCCCTCCTCCAGCCCGACGCTACCCTGTATTCGCTGCGGCGATTGCGCTGCTGTTTGCCCGATACAGCTTTTGCCGCAGCAATTGTATTGGTACGCCTGTGCGGACGATGAGGACAGGATGCGTGAATTTGGCCTGATCGATTGCATCGAGTGCGGCTGTTGCGACCTGGTGTGTCCGAGTCACATTCCGCTAACGGCTGATTTCCGTGTTGCCAAAGGCAGAATCCGCGAACTTGCCGACGAGAAAGCGCGAGCCGTACGTGCGCGGCAACGCTTTGAAGCTCGCAACGATCGCCTGCAGCGCGAACTGATTGAACGCGAGAAAGAACTGACGCAACAGAAGGAGTTGGCACAGAAAGCCGGTCCATCTGCAATTGCCGAAATACTCAAACGCAAGAAGGCGCAACGCGAGGAAGACGAGTAGTGGAATTCCAGCGTCGCGAAGCACCATACCTGGTACCCGAAGTGAGCGTACCGTCGATCATGTTGCAAGTCCTCGCAGCGCTCGTGCCTGCGGCGATGGCGCACGTCTGGTTCTTCGGTCCAGGCTTTATTCTGAATCTGCTGGTCGCCACCGTGTTCGCCGCCGCCGCTGAAGCCGCAATGCTCAGCCTGCGCGGCCGCAATCCCGAATCCGGACTGGCCGACTACAGCGTTTTGGTCACCGCTGCACTGCTGGCATTCGCATTACCATCGCTTACACCCTGGTGGGTTACTGCCACCGGCGCACTGTTCGCTGTCGTCGTCGCGAAGCATTTGTATGGCGGCCTTGGCTATAACTTATTCAATCCGGCGATGGCAGGCTATATCGTCATATTGGTTGCATTTCCGATGCACCTGAATCTCTGGGTCGCGCCACGCATGGGCGACCTTGACTATCAGCAGCTCAGTATCCTGCAGACGCTGCAGTTCACGCTAACCGGCGCACTACCGGATGGAATATTGTTTGACGCGATAAGTCGGGCAACCCCTCTGGATGTGATGAAATCAGGATTAAATAACGCCCGCACAGCCGCTGAGATTCGGACCATCCCAATTATGGGAGATTTTGGCGGGCGCGGCTGGGAGTGGATCGGAAATTTCCTCGCGATCGGCGGATTTTGGCTCTTGGTCAGGAAGATAATACGTTGGCAAATTCCGGTCGGTGTCGGGCTTGGGCTACTTGTTCCGGCAACCATCATGTACATGGTTGATCCCGGCTCTAACGCAAGTCCGGGATTTCATTTGTTCAGTGGTGCGACACTATTGTGTGCTTTTTTCATCGCTACAGACCCGGTGTCAGCTGCCACCAGCCCCAGAGGCAGGATGGTATACGGCATTGGCATTGGCCTTCTGATCTATTGCATTCGGCGTTGGGGCAGTTACGCTGATGGCGTCGCTTTCGCGATCTTACTTATGAATATGGCGGTTCCGGTTATCGACTACCTGACCCGACCGCCAATTATCGGCCACAAGACCGCGCCGGTCAGTGAAGATATCGATGGCTGATCGTTCCGTCTGGAAAACCGGCATGACTCTCGCGATTATCGCGGCGTTTTGTACTTCGCTCGTTGCGATTACATGGCAACTGACCGCAGAACGCATTGCTTCGAACAAAAAGGAGTGGCTGGAACGCAATCTTCAGCCGGCGCTAGCAGGCCTTTTCTTCGACAGTCCGGTCACCGAGTCAATGTTGTTGATTCCACCACCACACGAACTTCCGGGGTCAGAAACGGCGATCATTTACAGGGTTTATGCCGGCGAAGAACCTGTCGCCGCATTATTCGTAGTATCAGCGAGAGACGGCTACGCGGGACCGATCAGGTTGCTGATCGGCATCGCAATGGATGGCACTGTAACCGGCGTTCGAGTCCTGGAGCACCGCGAAACACCGGGGCTTGGCGACAGAGTGGAGATAACAAAATCCGACTGGGTACTGCAATTTGATGGACATTCCCTGCGCGACCCCGCTGCACCGCGATGGGCCATCAAGGGCGATGGTGGCGACTTCGATGAGTTGACCGGCGCATCCGTTACGCCGCGAGCCATTGTCAACGCGATCAGGGAAACGCTAAGCTATTTTGATGCCAATCGTGTCGCTGTATTCGCGGCACCGGCCGAGATTGAAGGCGAATCGTCAGTGGGGTCCAAATGATGTCTACCAGCCTGTGGGAACGCTTTAGATCCGGTCTCTGGCGAGATAACCCAGGCCTGGTGCAGCTATTGGGCTTGTGTCCGTTACTCGCAGTAACTACCACTTTCGTAAACGGACTCGGGCTGGGAGCTGCAACGCTCGCAGTGCTGATGGCGTCCAACTCACTGGTATCGGCGACGCGGCGCTGGATCCAACCCGAGATTCGCGTTCCTATCTACGTTCTGATCATCGCGAGTTTGGTAACTTGTATCGAGCTCGTATTCAAAGCGTGGTTTCCCGACCTGGACAGGTCCCTCGGCATCTTTATTCCGTTAATCGTCACAAACTGCGCGATCGTTGCCCGAGCAGAGGTCTTCGCTTCGCGAAATCCGGTGGGCGCCAGTATCGTCGACGGCCTCGTCATGGGTAGCGGATTCGCTCTACTGTTGATGACCATCGGCGCCTTTCGGGAGTTGTTTGGTCAAGGCACGTTATTCTCACGAATGGACATGTTGTTCGGTGGCGAGCCGGTGCGCGGCATCGTGTTTGCGGACAACGGCTGGTTATTGCTTGTTATGCCGCCGGGGGCATTTTTCAGTCTCGCATTAGCCATCGCGGCCAAAAATGCCATCGATGGGCGCCGCAAAGACGCGCAAACAGCGATCCCCCGTCGCGCCCGAACCATGAACCGCTAGAGCCAAAACGTGAATACCGAAAAACGCTCCGCCATCTACAGCACTTTGCGTGCGCGCATGCCCGCGCCGACCACCGAGCTCAATTATGCGAACCCGTTCGAGTTACTCATTGCCGTAATTCTGTCAGCGCAAGCCACAGACATAAGTGTTAATAAGGCGACCGACAAACTGTATCCGGTCGCCTGTACACCAGAGTCCATACTGGGCCTCGGCGTTGAAGGCCTGAAGCCCTACATTCGGACCATCGGCCTGTACAACAGCAAGGCAAAAAACATTATCAAGACCTGCCGACTGTTGATTGAGGAGCATGCAAGCGGGGTGCCGCGAACCCGCGCCGAACTAGAATCCCTTCCCGGCGTAGGGCGAAAAACCGCCAATGTGATCCTCAACACCGCCTTCGGCGAACCGACCATTGCCGTCGACACCCATATCTTCCGGGTCTCGAATCGAACCGGACTCGCACATGGAAAAACACCGCTGGAGGTTGAAAATCGGCTGACAAAATTGACACCCGATGAGTTTAAGCTGGATGCACATCACTGGTTAATCCTGCATGGCCGATATGTTTGCAAAGCTCGCAAGCCACTCTGTGGTGAGTGTGCAATCATCGAATGGTGTGAGTATAGGAAAAAGGTGTTGGAATGATATTCGGGCAGGACAGAAACGAATTACGAAAAATGTACGCTGACGCCTGGCAAAAACAGTGTGACAAGACCCCGCTGACGCCGCTTGAGGCTCAAATCGCCGCAGTCGTGGAATGGCATCCCGAGTACCATCAGGAGGTACTAAGCGACGAACTCGACAAAGACTACACACCCGACGGTGGTCGAACGAATCCCTTCCTGCATATGGGCCTGCATCTCGGAGTCCGTGAACAGGTCGCAACCAATCGACCGCCCGGGATAAGCGGTGTTTTTTCATCATTAACTGCGAAAACCGGCGATGCCCATGCCGCCGAGCACCAGATGATTGATTGTCTTGCGGAAACCCTGTGGGAGGCACAGAGTCAAAATACAGCGCCTGATGAGAAAAAATACCTTGAGCGCCTGCATCGCCTGACGGGCTAACCGTGTAATAAAACCAGCCACTTGCAGGTCTGATCTGATAGCTGAAGAACAGGAACGTAATGAGCCACTCAATCTCACAATACCCAGTACAGGGTGCAGGCCTCGGGCTGCGCCGGCCATTAGCCGATAAATTGATGGCGGATCCGCCGACGGATGTCGATTTCATGGAAATCGCACCGGAGAACTGGATCCATGTCGGCGGCGCGCTGGGTAAGAAATTACGGTTTTTTACAGAACGTTATCCGTTTCTGGTACACGGCCTGTCATTGTCGATCGGTTCCCCGGCACCACTGGACGAGCAACTGGTCCGCGATATCAAAGACTTTATGGCAGAGCACAATATTCGCATGTACTCCGAGCACCTGAGTTATTGCGGTGACGACGGACATTTGTACGATTTGATGCCAATGCCGTTCACAGATGACGCGGTCCGATATGTTGCCGCAAGAGTACGCCGGGTTCAGGATATTCTTGAACAGAGAATGGCGCTCGAAAACGTTTCTTACTACGCTCCCAGCGACTCATCCATGACGGAAAAGGAGTTCTTGCTCGCGGTGCTTGAAGAAGCAGACTGCGACCTGATGCTCGACATCAACAATATCGTCGTCAACAGCATTAACCACAAATATGACGCGAATGATTTCTTACGCGACATGCCAGCGGAACGAATCCGATACTTTCATCTCGCCGGCCACTACGTCGAGTCCGAAGATCTGCGAATCGATACGCATGGCAGCGCGGTCGATGCGGCGGCGTGGCAGTTGCTGGCGGACGCCTACCAACAATTCGGACCGGTTCCGACTCTGCTCGAGCGAGATTTCAACTTTCCGCCAATGGAAGAGCTACTGGACGAGGTCCGCGCTATCAAGAAATTGCAATTGGACTATTCTTCTCTGGACACTGCGCATGGTTGAGCACCGCGATTTTCAGGACAAGCAATACGCTTTTGCTGCACACATCCGGGACCCGGATAACACGGTCGCACCAGAGGGTATCGAGGATCGCCGCATGGCGATTTATCGGGAGTTATTTTTCAATAATCTGTACAACCTGCTCGGCACGTTTTTTCCCGTCTTGCGGAAAATTTGTACGGATGAGCAGTGGCGAGTTGCCATTCGCGAGTTCATGAAAAATCATCGCTGCAGGACTCCCTACTTCCTGCAGCTGCCTGAAGAATTTCTGGCGTTTTTACAAAAGGAATATCGCGATCTGGACGACGAATTCCCGTTCGTGACCGAACTCGCCCATTACGAGTACGCCGACCTGGCACTACGTGTCTCGGTAGAAGAGAACGATACGGACGGCGTCGATCCACACGGTGATCTGTTGGTCGGCGTACCGGTTAAGTCGGTTCTGGCCTGGGTATTCGCCTATCAATTTCCAGTGCACCGTATATCGAAAGACTACATGCCCAAAGAACCCGCCGAGCAGCCGTCTTGTCTGGCGATCTACCGGCGTAGCGATGACAAGGTTCGTTTTCTGGAGCTCAATCCGGTAACAGCTGCGCTGCTCGACGCTGTCGAGAACAATCAATCCAATCTAAACGGTGAGGCGCTGCTTAAAGACCTCGCAACGACAATAAACTACCCCGACGTTGATGCGCTCATCAAACACGGCGTCGACGCCCTCGAAGAAATGAGGCAACTGGAAATACTGACCGGCACCCGAGCCGCCGGCTAACGGAGATCAAGAATGGACAAGTTGGTAAGTCTGAAGAATCAAGTTACAGGAATTTTGAATCCGGCAGGCGACTGGGTCGCGCTGCTACCTATTCGCTTGCTGATGGCACATGAATTCTACAAAGCCGGCATGTGGAAATTCCACGGCACCAACTGGTTCGCAAATGCTCAGGATAATTTCCTGTTTCCGTTCAACGTCATTCCGGTCGAGATCAGCTGGTTCATGGCAACCTGGGCCGAGATTCTGGGTGGTCTAAGCCTGTTCCTTGGACTGTTTACGCGCTTCTGGGCCCTCAGCCTTATCATCGTCTCTATCGTCGCCATATCCGGCGTACACTGGCCGGACAGTTGGGACAGCCTTGCAGAATTGTGGAAAGGCTACGCGATCACTGACAAAGGCTTTGGCAACTTCCGTGTGCCACTGCTGTTCATCGCTATGCTGTTTCCTCTCGTCTTTACGGGCGCCGGCAAGCTAAGCCTTGATCACATACTTGCGAAGAAGTTTTCGTAGTTCGAAAGAGATTTTCGTATAAATGGTTGGCGCGTTTTGCTGGGTCCAGGCCCTGTCGTCGGTCGCTTCCGCTACTTGTTCGAGAACATAGGCGAATTAAGTAATGACAAGCTCCGTGAGATCGGCGGGACCGAATTCGTGTCATTGCGAGCGGTAGGTTGATCGATCCCAATGAGCGACCTCTACCCGGAAGCGTCGATTTGATGGCTTAGTTTGCTAGTATCAGCTCTCGCCAAGGCAGAACAAGAAGAGCGAATTGGCTGCGACGAACACTGCAACAAAACTAAGGCGTGACATCGGTATTTTCGGCGCGGCGTTTCTCGCCCTGAATGCCATGATCGGTGCTGGTATATTTGCGCTGCCCGGCAAAATCGCGACTAACGCGGGCCTGCTAAGTCCGTGGCTTTTTCTCATTATCGGCGCGCTCTTTATTACTATTGTATTGACGTTCGCGGAACTATCCAGCTACTACGACCACACCGGCGGACCGGTACTGTATGCCAGTGATGCATTTGGTCCATTGGCCGGGTTTAGCACAGGCTGGGCTATTTACCTTAGTCGCATGACGGCTTTCGCGGCGAACGCCAATGTCATGGCGATCTACCTCGCGTCACTGCACGAAATGTTTGCTGGCGAAATCGCCCGCGGTGCGATTATCTCTGTTGCTACAGTCGGTCTCACCTGGGCGAATGTCATGGGTGTTCGAGATGGCGTGCGAACGATGGCCGTTTTTACGTTTCTCAAGGTTACACCGCTGCTGCTGATGGTCCTGCTGGGCCTGCAACACGTCACCGGTGCTGTGCTGATTCCGGGTGGGCCCTTCGTCATCGAAGAACTGGGCGGCACAACCCTGTTACTGATCTACGCCTACGTCGGTTTCGAAACGCTCGGCGTTACGGCAGGAGAGACCTCGCAACCCCGGCGAACACTGCCAAAAGCCTATGTCGGCAGCATGCTGAGCACCGCCCTCTTATATTTTCTTGTTGTGCTGGTTTTCGTCTCGATCATTCCATCAGACTCCTATGGTGAAGCCACATTGGTTGATGTCGGCCGCTCTCTCGCGGGGCCACTCGGCGCGATCATCATCACCATGGCGGCTGTTTTTTCCATTGGTGGCAATCTCTCGGGCTCAATACTCGCGGCGCCCAGGATTACGTACAGCATGGCGGAGAAACGTATGCTGCCGGCCTGGTTTGGCCACGTGCATACAAAGTACGCAACGCCGGACTACTCGATCCTGATGATGGGCGGCATGGCTTTGACACTGGCGCTGACCGGTTCATTCGTAAAGCTGGCGCTTGCGAGTTCTGTTGTGCGGCTTCTGGGTTACATCATCTGTATCGCGTCATTACCGTCGATCCGACGCAATGCTGATGTCGCAAGCCGCCGAAATGCGTTTCGTCTCAAGGGCGGTTATGCCATTCCTGGAATGGCGCTTGCCGTCTGCATTTGGCTGCTCGCCCAGTCGAAACTCGAATCCTGGATCGCTGTCATTATTTTGCTCAGCATCGGATGGATTTTTTATGCGCTTGAGAATCGTGCCCGATGAGATGGGAGAAGGGTGCTGTGCTGCACAGTTATGGTCCTCATATGAGAACCAGGAATAGGCGGTATTGCCTGGTCGGTTTTATTGCCGCGGTACTGCTGTGGACGAACGCTAGCGCGGCGAAAGATATCGATGAACGTCGATGGATTTATGTGGAGTCCGGTAATTTTTCCGTCTACAGCGCTCTCAACGAGAAAAAGACACGAAAATTATTATTGCATCTGGAAGCACTGCGAGCCGTATTCGCCATCCAGTTTGGCGGCACATCGCAGCTTGAGGAAAAGCCAACCCGCATCCTGGCTCTCGCAAAGCGTTCCGACTACAGGACACTCGGAATGCCGGAGAATTCCGCGGGTGCGTTTACGCGCGACCTTCGCGAGAATTATATCGTTATTGGTAACTCCTCGCGGATGTCGGAATCGCAGGTCATATTGCACGAATACGTCCATTTCATCGTGCAGGCAACGCAGCGCTTCCCGTACCCGATATGGTGGGAGGAAGGGTATGCAGAGTATGTGTCCGGGTCGAAGCTCTCCAAACAGACATTTAGCTATGGACTTACTCAGAAGGGTCGTCTGTTTGATCTCCTGCACACCAGTTGGATTCCATGGGAGACCATTCTGAACACATCGAGCTTTTCTGACTTTAATGCGCGCCAGACTGCGATGTATTACGCCCAATCCTGGTTACTCGTGCATTACCTGTTCAATCGCGGAGAGAGTGCCGAAGCGATCGGCGCTTCCTGGGAAGAGTACCTGCGGGAGTTGCACAATGGCTCGAGTACAGTCATAGCGTTCGAGCGCAGTTTCGGAATCGAATTGTCGGATATGAAGAAAGCGCTGAAGCGCTATATCAAGGATGGACGATATACCTATGTGAAAATTCCAACAGACTCCCTGGTCCCCGAATTTGCTTCCACATCACGGCGAGCGAGCCCACACGATATTCACATACAGCTTGGCCGCCTTGCATTGCGCAACGCAGACGCTGACAAAGCAGCCAGCTGGTTCACCAAAGCGCTCGCAATTGACGCACAAAGCCCTGCAGCGCTGGCAGGTTGGGCAGCTACCCTCGCCCTCGGGCAGCAATACGAAGATGCGAGGACTCAATTTGACCTGGCTTTGAGCAATGCACCGGATGATCCAGTTATTCTCGTCGACTACGCCAAATTCGAGTTGCAGCGCGCGGCGAATCCCGACGCATGGTTTACGCGAATTGATCACCTGGATATTGCTGAACAGTTGCTGTTAAAAGCTCGTTCGAGCGCAGGAAGTAACGTGGAGATCGACACCTACCTCGCTTTTATTTGGCTAAATCGAGAGTCCGGATCAACGGCAGCACTGGATTTATTGCGGGATGTCTCAAAGCGCTCACCGTCCGATCAATGGCCTTTGCTGCTACGTGCGGAAGGCCTCTTTCTGGAGGGAAATTCTGAAGATGCTCTTAGCCTCGCCCGAAGCGTCATTCGCTACGATCACGGTCGTGGTAATTATTCTCGTGATGCGAACCGCCTCATTCAGCGGATTCAGGGAACCGGCAAAACGCAGGACTCTCCGCTACCGCAGATAGAAGAACCGGACCTGCCGTCGACGAACTAGCGCTTCTTCGGCATATACAGATCCGTTAGCGTGCCTTCAATGGCTTCTGAAGCAAAAGCAATCGTTTCTGACAACGTCGGATGCGGATGAATCGTCAATCCTATATCAGACGCGTCCGCACCCATTTCGACGGCCAAACAGATTTCCGAAATTAAGTCACCCGCACTCGGCCCGACGATCGCCCCACCGAGTACACGATTGGTTTTCTTGTCGAATAATAATTTGGTGAAGCCTTCGGGCCGACCCAACGATATCGCTCTGCCACTGGCCGCCCACGGTATTTTGGCTTTCTCGTAGTCAATACCCTCTGCCTTGGCTTCGAGCTCTGTCAGGCCAACCCATGCAATCTCAGGATCGGTATAGGCCACCGACGGAATCGCGCGCGCATCGAAATAGCTTTTTTCGCCCGCGATAACTTCCGCGGCCACTTTGGCCTCGTGCGTTGCTTTGTGCGCCAGCATTGGACCGCCAGCGAGATCACCAATAGCGAAAATATGGGGGACGTTAGTACGCATCTGTTTGTCGACCGCGATGATGCCGCGCTGATCAACATTAACGCCAGCCGTGTTCGCATCCAGCATGCCACCATTTGCACGACGACCAACGGCGACGAGAACACGGTCGTACACGCCCACGGACGGTGCTTTGTCACCTTCAAAACTCACCTCAATACCGGGGACGGTTGCGCGCATCCCTGTCACTTTGGTGGATACCATGATCGCTTCATAGCGCGGCTTGATAAATTTCATAAACGGCCGCAACAAGTCCGGATCAGTGCCTGGCATCAGCGTATCCGTGAGTTCCACAACGCTCACCTCGGTACCGAGCGCATTATAGACGCAAGCCATTTCGAGGCCGATAATTCCGCCGCCGACGACCAGCATTTTCTTCGGTATCGGCGTGAGCTCCAGCGCACCGGTTGAATCAACGATGCGTGGATCCTCCGGCAGTCCCGGTAACATCATCGCTTCAGAGCCCGCCGCAATAATGCAGTTCTTGAAATCGATAGTATCGCCATTGTCGAGTTGCAGACGATGTGGAGAAACAAACTTTGCTTCTCCTTCTACAACTCGCACTTTGCGTTGCTTTGCCATCATCGCAAGGCCGCCCGTCAGCTTGCCAACAACTTCATTTTTCCAGTCACGCAGTTTTTCGCCATCAATTTTCGGCGTGCCGAAGGTAACACCATGATCGGCCATTGCTGCAGCATCGTCGATGACTTTGGCAGCATGCAATAGCGCTTTCGAAGGAATGCAGCCGACGTTCAGACAAACACCACCGAGCACCGGCCAGCGTTCAACAAGAACGACATCCAGTCCAAGATCTGCAGCGCGAAATGCAGCGGTGTATCCCCCGGGGCCGGAACCCAGTACGACAAGTTGTCCGAAGTGCGTTGCATCGCTATCCGTAACCGCCGCCTCGATCTCGGCCGGTGTCATCACCAGCGTGTCGTCAAAACTTTCTTCGCCCGCCATTACGGGGTTGCCTTCAGTAATGCATCGACGTCGCCAAGCACCTTACCAAGGTAGGTCGTAAAACGTGCGGCTTGCGCGCCGTCTATTACGCGATGGTCGTAGGAGAAGGACAACGGCAACATGAGTCGCGGCTCGAATTCAGCGCCGTTCCATACTGGCTGCAACGAAGACCGCGAAACGCCGAGAATAGCGACCTCAGGTGCATTCACAATTGGCGTAAACGCGGTGCCACCAATTCCGCCGAGGCTCGATATCGTGAAACTCGCGCCTTGCATCTGATCGACTTTGAGTTTGCCCTCTCGCGCCAGCGCAGAGAGTTCGCCAAGTTCACCTGCGATCTCGTAAACGTCTTTTGTGTCAACGTCGCGAATAACCGGAACCACCAGACCTTGCGGTGTATCCGCAGCGAAGCCCAAATGGCAGTACTTCTTGTAAATAAGGCTCTCACCGTCATCCGATAATGAGGAATTAACCTTGGGAAACTCTTCCAGCGCCGCGACGCAGGCCTTCATGATGAAGGCGAGCGGCGTTAATGAAATACCACGCTCCTTCGCCGGGCCCTTGAGTTCCTGACGTTTCGCTTCAAGCCCTGTTATATCCGACAGGTCGTGTTGGGTTACGTGCGGCAAGTTGATCCAGCTCGCCTGCAATCGCGGCCCGGATATTTTCTGAATTCGCGTCAGCGGCTGGGGATCGATTTCGCCAAACTTGGAGAAATCGATGCTGGGTACCTTGGGCAGGCCTGTGCCGCCCGCCGCCGCCTGCCCCGTCAATATCGCTTTAACGAAAGCCTTTACGTCGGCATGCAGAATCCGGCTCTTGGCGCCCTTGCCGGTGACCTGTACAAGGTTTACGCCGAGTTCGCGCGCCAACTTGCGAACTGATGGACCTGCGTGCGCTGTGGAGAAGCCCGCTTCATCAATTGCGGGCAACGACCGTGCTTGCTGCGCTGCCGCGGGCTGAGCTGTGGGCTGCGGTGCTATGGCCGCTGTCGTCTTCTCAACAGCGGTTTCTTCAAGCTTTGGCGCTGCTGCCACTGCCACAGCGTCGATGATAGCCAGCGGTGATCCTGCCGATACCGTGTCGCCAACCTTCACTAATACAGAATCGATAGTGCCTGCGACCGCGGCCGGAACATCCATCGCTGCTTTATCTGTTTCCAGCATCACGAGGGGATCTTCAATTTCGACTTTGTCGCCCGCGGAAATATACACCTCGATAACTTCGACACCGTCGAAATCACCAAGGTCGGGAACGTCCAAAGTCTGCTTGCTCGCAGGTGCAGCGGGTGCCTCTTCCTCGACTGCCAATACCGTTGTCTCTCCCGAGATCGGTTCCGCAATGGTCGGCGTTGTAGCGGCAGTATCGGCAGCCGCCATCGTCAAGGTACCAATGACGTCGCCGCTCGATACCGTATCGCCGACAGAAACTGTTAATGATCCGATGACGCCGTTTTCTGCTGACGGAATATCCATCGTTGCTTTGTCAGTCTCAATTGTGATCAAGCCGTCCTCACGCTCGACACTCACACCACTGCTGACCAGTAATTCGATGACTTCGACGTCTTCAAAATCTCCGAGGTCCGGAATCACTATGTCGATTGTATTCGCCATATCTTTGTTCCCCGACCGATTACAACGTCACCGGATCAGGACGATCCGGGTCGATGCCGTATTTTACTATCGCGTTCGAAACCGTCTCGTGATCCAGTACGCCGTCGTCAGCAAGTGCCTTGAGCGCCGCTACCGCGATGAATCTCTTGTCCACCTCGAAGTGCTGTCGCAACGCTTTACGGGCATCACTGCGGCCATAGCCATCCGTCCCCAGTGACACGAAACGTCCCGGAACCCAGCGCTGGATTTGATCGGAAACAATCTTCATGTAGTCCGTCGCAGCAACATACGGACCCGGACGGTCTGCAAAACACTGTTCGACGTACGATTTGCGAGCTTCTTCAGCAGGGTGTAATTGGTTCCAGCGCTCTACCGCAAGCGCGTCGCGTCGTAATTCGTTGAAGCTCGTCACCGACCAGATGTCGGTCGGAATACCAAAATCCTGCATCAGCAAATCCGCGGCACCGATAACTTCGCGCAATATCGTTCCCGACCCCATAAGTTGCGCCCGAATTTTTCCCTGGCCACCGACGTTCAGCAAATACATGCCGCGCAGAATACCGTCTTCAACACCTGCAGGCATTGGCGGATGCGTATAGTTTTCGTTCATGCAGGTGATGTAAAAAAAGATATCTTCCTGCTCACCTACCATACGACGCAAGCCATCCTGGATAATGACGGCCAGTTCGTAAGCGTACGTTGGATCATAAGCACGACAGTTCGGAATCGTCGCCGCGCTCACCAGACTATGACCATCCTGATGCTGCAATCCTTCACCCGCCAGCGTCGTGCGACCAGCGGTACCACCGATCAGAAAGCCGCGTGATTGTTGATCACCGCCAGCCCAGACAAAGTCACCAATGCGTTGAAATCCGAACATCGAGTAGTAGATATAGAATGGCACCATCGGAACATCATGATTTGAATACGATGTACCTGCCGCGGCCCAGGAACAAAATGCACCACCCTCGTTAATACCTTCCTCGAGGATCTGGCCTTTTTGGTCCTCGCGGTAGTACATCAGCTCACCAGAGTCCTGCGGATCGTAAAGCTGCCCTTTCGATGAATAAATTCCGATTTGGCGGAACATACCTTCCATACCGAAGGTGCGCGCCTCATCCGGAACGATCGGTACAATGTGCTTGCCGATCTGCTTGTCCTTCGTCAATGCCGTCAGAATGCGAACGAACGCCATTGTTGTGGATGCCTCACGCTCACCGGTCCCCTCCAGCTGAGTCTTGAATGACTCCAGTGGTGGAACAATTAAGCGCGTGGATTTTGCCCGGCGTGCCGGCAGGAAACCACCCAGCGAGTGTCGCCTCTCAAGCATGTATTCAAGCTCGGTACTATCTGCAGCAGGCTTGCAATACGGAACTTCCTCGATGTCTTTGTCCGAAACCGGAATATTAAATCGATCACGAAAGCTCCTGATCTCCTCGATATCCAGTTTCTTCTGCTGGTGCGCCGTATTCTGGCCTTCGCCGGCCGAGCCCATGCCGAATCCTTTAACCGTTTTCGCCAGGATAATCGTCGGGCCTTCCGTGTGTTTGCTGGCCGCATCGTAGGCTGCGTACACTTTTTGGGTATCGTGGCCACCGCGATTCAATCGCCAGATTTCGTCGTCCGACATATTCGCCACCATCGCCGCCGTTTCCGGGTGCTTACCAAAGAATGAGTCACGCACGTATTTACCGTCCATTGACTTGATCTTCTGGTATTCACCGTCGACCGTTTCTTCCATGATCTGTCGCAGCTTGCCGGACTGATCGCTCGCCAGCAGTGGATCCCATTTCGATCCCCACACAACCTTGATCACGTTCCAGCCAGCCCCACCGAAAGCGGCCTCCAGCTCCTGGATGATCTTGCCGTTGCCCCGCACAGGGCCATCGAGACGCTGTAGGTTACAGTTCACGACAAACACTAGATTATCGAGGCCTTCGCGAACGGGCATCGTAATGGCACCCATGGACTCTGGCTCGTCCATCTCACCGTCGCCAAGAAACGCCCATACTTTGCGGTCGCTCGGCGGTGTCATGCCACGGTGTTCCATATAACGCATAAAACGCGCCTGGTAGATCGCCATCATCGGACCGAGGCCCATCGATACAGTTGGGAACTGCCAGTAATCGGGCATCAGCCAGGGATGCGGGTAGGAGGACAAGCCACCGCCGCCCACTTCCTTGCGAAAGCGGTCCAGATGCCCTTCATTCAGGCGACCTTCCAGAAAAGAACGCGCGTAGATGCCCGGCGCTGAGTGCCCCTGAGTGAAGATCATGTCTCCGCCCTGTTTCTCGGTATCAGCTCGCCAGAAGTGATTGAAACCGACCTCATACAAAGTCGCTGACGAGGCGTAGCTCGAGATATGTCCGCCGTACTCGGTATTGACACGATTGGCCTTTACAACCATCGCCATTGCGTTCCAGCGCAGATAAGCCTCGATGCGCCGCTCAATCGAGCGGTCGCCCGGATATTCAGGCTGTCGTGCTGTCGAAATGGTGTTCAGATAAGCGGTATTCGGACTGTACGGGAGATAGGCGCCCGATCGACGTGCGAAGTCGATCATTTGATTGAGCAGGAAATGCGCTCGCTCCGGCCCATGCTGTGCCAGCACGGAATCGATCGACTCCAGCCATTCCGTGGTCTCGATCGGGTCAATATCGTCGAAAGGGTTGAACTTGCTCATATTTCGTCCATTAGGCGACTACCGGAAACTCTTCCGGATTGTCGCGTGAATTAGTTCAGGTGTCCTGCTAGGATCACCGCTCCATTGCACCGGACCGTGCGTGTTGCTGCGGCCAATATCTTCAGGGTTTGTTCCGTTAGGGTCAAGCTTCGCGGGCACTAAAATAGGGCTTAAAAATGCAGGCACCCGAACTAAAGAATCTTCGTATCTTTCAAAAGCTTGGTCGGGTCGACGCAAAATCTCTGGAGAGTTGCGATCAGTTACTACTGATACTACCGCCAAAGCCAGCCACCCACATTTTCAGTCTGCTCCCTCACGGCAGCAAGCTGCAACAGGTGATGCGTAAATCAGCCTCAGGTTCAACACCGGCGTTTACCTCGAGGCTTTCGAATAAGCGGCAAACACTGGTCGTGACCGGGACTTTGAAAAAGGCGGCAAGTTCCTTCGAGCAGCTGACTTTAGGTCGAAAACTGGTTGCCGCGGCGTGCGGGGAGAAGGCAGGCAACATGGGCATTTGTGTGCTCGGATTCGATAATATCGAGCAAGCGACGATCACAAATAACATTGTCGCTGCCGCATTGGCTGCTGCGTTTGAGCTACCCACTTACAAGAGTAAGAAATCACCGCCTACCATCAAAAGCCTGCGCCTGCTTGGCGCAGACGAGCGCGTTGATACGGCGAGAACCGTGGCCGAGGCTAAGGGCAATAATCTCGCCCGCTGGCTGACAACAATGCCACCAAACAAGATGGACGCCGTTAAATACGCCGACCTCGCGCGCACGATGGCCAAGGAAAACAACTGGTCGTTCAAACGCTTCGGCAGCAAAGAATTATCCAGGCTGGGTGCCGGCGCATTCCTGGCTGTCGCGCAGGGTAATGACAACGACAGCGCGAGTATCGTCAGGCTCCGATATCGACCGGGCAAGAAGAGCGCAAAGGCAGATCTCGGCCTGGTCGGCAAAGGCATTATTTTTGATACTGGCGGTACCAATCTCAAACCATTCCAGTCGATGCTCGACATGCACGGCGATATGCAAGGCAGCGCTGTCGCACTGGGAACACTGCTCGCAATCAGCGAGTTGAAACTACCGATTGCTGTCGACTGCTGGCTTGCACTGACCGAAAACAGGACCGGTCCAAATGCTTACAAATCGCAGGACGTTGTAACCGCAGCGAACGGCAAGACTATTCAAACGATTCATACGGATGCCGAGGGGCGCATGGCTCTGGCAGACACTCTGGTGCTGGCGAGTCGCGACAGTCCCGGCATTTTGTTCGATTACGCGACCCTGACCGGCACTTGCGTCAGTGCGATCACGACGAAGTACTCCGGCGTATTCACCAATCGCGCGGTACTGCACCCACACTTGAAGCGAACCGGGCGAAACTGTGGCGAACGCGTATGGCCATTTCCAATAGGTGATGAATTCATGGAGGACCTCAAGAGCGACACCGCGGATTTCATGCAGTGCTCACCCAAAGGTGCTGGCGACCACATCCTGGCCGCAAGTTTTTTGGCCGAATTCGTCGAAAAAGACACGCCGTGGGTTCACATGGATCTGAGTGCGGGGGACAATGACGGCGGACTCGGGCATGTAGGCTCCAAGTTCACAGGATTCGGTGTTCGGTACACAATGAGCGCTATTCTCGACGAGAACTTGTTTAAGGCGAACCTCTAAGTGACAGATGAAGTAGTAATGGCAAACCGTTTTCGCGGTTTCCTCCCCGTGGTCGTCGACGTAGAAACCGGTGGATTCAATTGCAAAACCGACGCGCTGCTTGAAGTCGCCGCTGTGCTTCTCGAAATGGACGATGAGGGATTATTGAGCCGTGTCGAGACCATTCGTTATCACGTCAAGCCGTTCGAGGGTGCCAATCTTGAGCCAGCGTCACTGGCGGTCAACGGCATCGACCCGCATCATCCTTTACGCCCCGCCATCGATGAGCGGGATGCCTTGCAACGGGTTTTCCGCGAGGTGCGCCGCGCCGTGCGCGAGAACCGCTGCAGCCGGGCTGTGCTGGTCGGGCACAATGCGCACTTCGACCTCGGCTTTATAAACGAAGCGGTTGAACGGTCAGCGATCAAGCGAAATCCCTTTCACCCGTTTAGCTGCTTTGACACAGCGACTGCCTGCGGCATCGCATTTGGCCAAACCGTACTGGCCAGGGCAGTTGTCGCCGCCGGGCTGGAGTGGGATGAGACACAAGCGCACTCCGCCTCCTACGACGCGGAAGTGACAGCGGATGTATTTTGCGAAGCGGTAAATCGCTACCGGGATATTTTCGAAGTATCAAGGCGCAACGCACCGCCGCAACCGTAAACGAGCCTAGGCCGCCTCGATCAGCTCTTTCAGCTCACCGGAGTGATACATCTCGACCACGATGTCACAGCCACCAACCAGTTCGCCCTTCACATAGAGCTGTGGAAACGTTGGCCAGTTGGAATAGGTCTTCAGCCCTTCCCGGACTTCCTCATCTTCGAAAATATTCACGAACGAATACGGCTTGCCAATCTGGTTCAACGCCGCGATAGTCTGGCCTGAGAATCCGCATTGGGGGAAATCCGGCGTACCCTTCATATAAAGCAGCACATCGTGAGACTCGAGTTGTTCTTTGATTCTGGCGTTGACGTCCAATTTAGTATTCCTGTAAGCGCGAAAATTAGTTTCAGTACCTGGGGTCGAATTACTTTTCTACAACTATCTGGTTGTTGACGACTGCGACACCCCTGGTTCCCCTGGCAATACGGCCAGCCTGATCGCGAACGACATAACTGGCCACGGTTCCTGTCAGTGTAACGACTCCTTCATAGGTCCGCACACTGATATTGAATACGCTAACGACTGAATCAGCTACATACTTGCCCTTGATTTTGGTCGTAATGGCCGAATCGGCCGCGACCACCGCAGGTTCACGTTCGTCTTTGCCCAACTGGTAGCCACCGACAGCTGCACCACCGACAACGAGCGCCGTGCAGCCTGACATCAAGAGCATTACAAGCACAATCAACCCAAATCGCATATTCGATCTCCTTTTGCAGCAGCAATTGTAGCGTTATTTGGTCGATCGCTCACCAACTTCAATAAAATCAAACCATTACAACTTTTTTCGATTTCCCGCTCACTTTTCGGCCGCAATCTCTATAATACCGACTGCGTCACGGCGCGAAACTCCCGAATCATATCGATAATCATAAAAACCTCGGAGATAGACAGCAATGAATCCCTTAAAGAGTATTGGCGGCACAATAATTGGTGGCATTGTACTGGCAGCACTGATCGTTTTCCTTTTACCTGGCGACCATATCGTCGGTGCGCAACTTCCGTCGCTTGTGATCTGGCTGCATGTCCTGTCCGGTATTACGTGGATCGGACTTTTGTATTACTTTAATTTCGTTCAGGTTCCGGCCCTCGGCGAAGCCGCTGGTGACGAAGGTGGCCCGGGTGGCGCTGGTATTGCCAAGTATGTTGCACCACGCGCATTGTGGTGGTTCCGCTGGGGTGCATTAGCAACATGGATAACCGGTGCGACCTACCTTCACCTCATCGGCATGTTGCACCAGGCGTTTACACTAGGACTGATGGGTGACGCACCGAACCCATACGCGACCACAATCGGCATCGGCGCCTGGCTTGGCACGATCATGTTATTCAATGTCTGGGTTCTGATCTGGCCAAACCAGAAGAAGGTGCTGGGAATGGTTGAGGCTACCGCCGATCAAGTTGCCAAGGCCAAGAACATCGCTTTTATGGCTTCCCGGTCCAACACGCTGATGTCAATCCCGATGGTCATGAGCATGATCGGCTCACACCACGGCTGGATGATGTAAACCAGCGCGTAATGCAAAAACCGAGGCCCGGCTATGACAATGGCCGGGCTTCTTTTGTTTCAGAATACCTATGACACTTTCAGACGAACAAAAAGCATCGATCGGCCCAGCGGTTGCCAGTGCCTTGGCCGAAGATATCGGCACTGGTGATCTCACCGCTGCACTTATTAATGCTGACGAGGTAGTTGGCGCCACCATCGTCGCCCGAGAGTCGCTGGTGCTGTGTGGCCAGCTATGGGCCGAAGAAGTTTTCGCACAGCTGGACGACACTGTCATTGTCGATTGGTATGTCGGCGACGGTCAGACAGCTGCAGAGGACGACGTCATCTGCAAGCTGGTCGGCCCTGCTCGCTCACTGTTGACCGGTGAGCGAACAGCACTGAACTTCCTACAGACACTCTCCGCAACAGCGACGGCAACAGCGACCTACGTAGCAGCCATCGACGGCACTAACACGCAGATACTCGATACAAGAAAGACGATCCCGGGATTACGCCTCGCACAAAAGTATGCGGTCGCATGCGGTGGTGGAAAGAATCACCGCAAAGGCCTGTTTGACGCAATTCTGATTAAGGAAAACCATATCAGGAGTGCCGGTGGGATCAGCGCTGCTCTAAAGTCTGCCCAGGACATGAATGCTGATGTACTGATCGAAATAGAGGTCGAATCTCACGAAGAGTTGCTTGAAGCTCTGGACGCTGGCGCCACAAGAATTCTGCTGGACAATTTTTCGGTCCTGGACTTGCAACAGGCCGTGCACACGAACAGAAATTATGGCTATACCGCCGCGGAGCTTGAGGCTTCTGGCAACATAACGCTCGAATCAGTTCGGGAAATTGCCGCAACGGGTGTCGATTACATATCAACCGGTGCAATTACCAAGAACATCGGAGCTATCGACTTCTCGATGCTCTTCAAAATCGACTGACACTATGCAACTGCGCGCGTGACTCGCTTGGGTTCTGATACACCGTAACCCTGCGCGTAATCGATTCCCATACCACGAAGCATCGTGATGATCTCTTCGTTCTCGGCAAATTCCGCAATGGTTTTCTTACCGGTCAGGTGACCGATCTCATTAATCGACCGCACCATTTCGCGATCGATCGGATCGTGCAGGATTTCCTTAACAAAGCTGCCATCAATTTTGAGAAAATCGACAGGGAAGTGTTTGAGATAGCCAAATGACGATAAGCCGGTACCAAAGTCGTCGAGCGCAAACATGCATCCCAGTTCCTTCAGGGCATTGATGAAACGGTTCGCTTGCGAATAGCTCGCTATGGCCGCGGTTTCCGTTATCTCGAAGCAAATTTTCGTCGCATCGATGCCACTCATCTGAAACTGGTCGATAACGAATGGCAGGAATTTTTCGTCGCCGAGGCTCTGCCCCGAAAGATTGATAGAACACAGCGTTAGACGCTCGCGTTCATCAGCTTCCGAAACCAGCCAGCGAAATGCGCTGCGAATGACCCAGCGATCGATATTCGGTGTGATGCCGTATCGTTCCGCCGCTTCGATGAAGAGCCCGGGCGAAATAATGCCGCCATTTTCATCCCGCATCCGCAACAGAATTTCGTAGTGAGCGCCGGTTTCGTCTGACTGCAAAGGCTGAATAGTTTGCCGAAACAACTCGAAGCGATCTTCATCGAGTGCATTATTGATGCGCGCTGCCCACTGCATTTCGCGGCGGCGGCGCATAAGGTCAATATCGTTTTCCTGAAAGCTATGGATACGATTACGACCCGCCTCTTTGGCGGCTGCGCATGCACTGTCCGCAGCGCTCAGGAGCGCGGCGACATCTTCATTATCTGCCGTAATCGGCACTACACCGATACTCACGCCGAGACGGAAGTTGCGCTCTTCCCAAACAAACTTGTAGTCACCGATCGCCATACGCAGCGTCTCCGCCGTATTCATGGCTTCCTCAAGGCTGCAACTTTCCAGCAATACACCAAACTCATCTCCGCCCAGGCGCGCGAGCGTATCTCGCCAGCGGATTTTCGACTTCAGCAAGGCACCCAATTGGCCGAGCAAGGCGTCACCTGCGCTGTGACCACAGGAATCATTCACAATCTTGAACTGATCCAGATCGAGATACAGTAGCGCGTACGATGTTTCCCGCGCTCGCGCACTCTTCAGCGCTCGTTGCAGGCGATTCTCGAATTCACGTCGGTTCACGAGGCCGGTGAGAATGTCATGACTGGCGTGATAGCTGAGTCGGCGATTCAACTCGCGTGATTCACTCACATCGTGAAACACGAGCACGCCGCCCGTCACATTACCCTTGCCGTCACGAATCGGCGAAGCTGTGCTTTCGATATACAATTCGTTGCCGTCACGACGTATCAATAATGTCGGCCGCACTGACTTGATCGCCCGGTCACGGCGAATCGACAAGGCGAGCGGGTTCTCCAGTGGTTCGCAGGTTTCCTCATGGAAACCCCGAAATATCTCATCGATGGAACGGCCACTGGCGTCATCAACTTTCCAACCTGTCAGCTCTTCTGCGACCGGATTGATATACTCGACATGGCTGTTTCCATCGGTCGTGATAACGCCATCACCAATCGATTGCAGTGTGATCTGCGCACTTTCTTTCTCGCGAAACAGGGCGTCTTCGTAAAGCTTGCCTTCGGTGATGTCGACTTCGACGCCCAGCAAACGAATCAGGCGACCATCTTCGTCAAGAATCGCCCTTGCTCGACTCTTCATCCAGCGCCACTCACCGGTTTGATGCTTCATACGATGAACCGACTCGAAGAATTGCGTTTTGTCCTCCAGGTGATCACGCATTTGCGTCTGGACACGCGCGATGTCGTCCGGATGCACGAGGTTGTACCAGTCGAGCGTCACATCGTCGTCGTCAGGGTCATAGCCCAGCATTGCCTTCCAGCGTCGCGACAAATTGATACGCTTCGTAAAGCCGTCAAAATCCCAGATACCATCGTTCGCGGTCATCGCAACCAGAGAATTTCTTTCCTGCAGCTCGTCCAGCAACTCGCGATCGTTAACGCGCTCCAGACCAACTGCAAGGGACGAACCAAACAACTTCATCAATAAATGCAGATCCGCATCCCAGCTTTCAACAGCCCGTTCATTGGCCAGCCCGAGAAACCCGGCGATCTCACCATGCACACAAAACCCGATGATCAGGGCCGCACCCATGTGGAGTTCGTTGAGGCGAATCAATTCGCTTTCAGTGGACTTCGGGCCGTTGACAGTATCCGCAACTTCGATAACGCGCAGGTGGCCCAGTCGACCACAAAGCCACGGCCAGTCCTTCAGCTTTTCACCTTGCAGGACACCCGGGCTGCATCGAGCGAAACCATTGCAGGACGACAAAACAGTTTCAATTTGTCTGCCATCTTCGCTGATGAGGGCTATAAACGCCGCATCGGCACCCGTCGCCTCTGGCAATTCGTCCACATTAACTTGCAGCTGTTCCACGTAGCGTTGCGGATCAAGGTTTTGAACACCAACTGCAATCTTGGTTTGCAGTGCGTCAACGGCGCCGCGAGTTCTTTCCCCGGCGCGTGGTCGGCGATGGTGGATTCCCGTGGCAGTAGTGTTGTCGGACGGATTCGTCATTACGGGAAAACAGTCTGACACGATGCTGAAGGAATTCAAGCTAAGTAGCTGATTTTTTTTGCGTTATATGGTCCGAACTGTCTCTGTCATAAGACACGCGGGGTGTTCTTGGTCAACCAAATCCTGCACCGGGCGTTATTCGCTCTATGTAACGACGATTGCGCGTAAGGAGACAGACATGAAATTAAGTAACGATGCCCTTCCCGGGCTGAAACAAACAAGGACGTTGGCGATCTGGACAGCGATGCTGCTAACGCTATTTGTGCTCGCTGCCTGTGGCGGTGGCGCGGCAACGACTACGGATGTACCCGTAGCTAATGCAGAGTGCGATACCAATGATCCGGCGACTTTCGCCGAATGTGGCACATTGATGGTTGCACTGACGGACGCTGACGGCGATTTCCTAAACTACACCGTTGACGTTCTGTCATTGAGACTGGAGACCGCCAGCGGCCGGGTGGTAGAGACGCTGCCACGCACGACTCGCATTAATTTCACGGACTATATAGACCTGACGGAACTCGTCACCGTTGCAACGATTCCACCAGCAACTTACGTGTCCGGCACAATCCGTCTCGACTACGCCGACGCAGAGGTCTTCGTTGAATCTGATGGCGCGGCGAAAGCAGCAGTCGTTACCGATACGGACGGTGTAACGCTTGGTCAGACCGAGCTGAAAATCACGTTGTCAGATCGTGATCGGCTTACGATCGTGAAAGGACGCGCTGCCCTTTTGCAGCTCGACTTCGATCTCGATGCCTCGCACGTAGTCGATATCGTTCCGACACCGGCCACCGCCGCTGCGGAGCAATTCATCGTTGCCGAAGTAACACCGGTCGATGAGAAAGATATCCGTGTTCGCGGTCCACTGGCAAACGTCAGCGAGGACGAAATGAGCTACACGATTGCGGTTCGACCATTCAACGACCGTGACGGCGACTTTGGGCGCATGAAAGTTTATATCAATGACGAGACAGAGTTTGACGTTGACGAAACCGCTTATGTCGGTATCGAAGGCCTGCGCGCCTTGAGTGCCGCTGGCGTCGGGACTCCGAGTGTTGCGGCTGGCACTTTGAACGTGGCAGAACGAAAATTCACTGCGAATATTGTCCTTGCCGGAAGCAGCGTCCCTGGGGTCGGCAAAGATGCCGTGACTGGTAATGTTATTGCACGTGATGGAAATCTGCTAACTGTTCGTGGCGCAACTATTATTGCCGCTGACCGACGCGCTCATTTTCACGATGACGTGACCGTCGAGATCGGACCAGACACACGGGTCCTCAAAGACGGCGATCGGATCAGTGACCTGAGCATCGATGCTATCTCGATCGGGCAACGTGTAACCATACGCGGCACGATCGCGCAGACCGCAACCGATGCTCTCACACCACAGATTCATGTCGATGCGACCGCCGGCGCGGTGCGCATGCATGTCACTCATTTGCTGGGCATCGTCAATACCGTCATGCCAGGTCAAACGGATATTACATTGCACGGGATCGATCGACGTCGAGTCCAGATATTCGATTTCACGGGAACCGGAACGTCCGCAATTACAGATGCCGACCCGGAGAACTACGAAATCGCTACGGGTAATTTGACGCTCGCTGACTTTGCAGCCGGCAAACCAATCGTGGCTTACGGATTTCCGACCGCATTCGGCATGGCACCGCCTGACTTTGCGGGCCGCAGCGTTATCGACTACACGGACGTTCGCAGCGCACTGGGCGTTGGCTGGGGCACGGCCGGAACCGCAACTCCATTCGCCAATGTAGGAATTGCCGGTCTGGTTCTCGACAATTACAACGAAGACATGGACCTGCGACACCACATCAAGAATGGCCCGGTATTAGTTGATCTGACGACGCTCGATTCCGATACGACGATCGTGCCGCGCACTCAGGGTCGCAGCGTTTTCTACATCAAGTCGGCCGACAGCCTGCGTCAGTACTCAATCTTTGATGACTTCGTCAATGACTTGGATCTGAGTCTGGACGGGGCGACAAGGGCCCGTTCGATGCACGCTCGTGGTCAGTACGATTCGGATACCAATACGTTCACGGCGTACAAGATTGGCGTTTATCTTCTCGAGCCTTGATCACGACTAAGACGACTACCCCCCAAAGTCCGCTTATCTGGCTCTGCCCCGTTGCCGCAAGGTAACGGGGCCTTTTTTTGCTGCGCTACCAGCCAAGCGGTTTGACATCGCCTTGCAAACGCCAGCCTTCCAGTTCTGCATGCTGCTTCATTTTGATAACCCGGTCACCTGAATCCGGATGGGTAGAGAGGTAGATCGCGAGATCGATCATTGAACTGTCTTGTGTGTCCCAGCGCTCAAATAGCCGCCACGACTGATCAACATGACCGTACTCTGCGTTCGCCAGCCCAAGTCCGAATTCATCGGCCTCGCTCTCCTGGCGTCGACTGAAGCCGCGCAGCGTGATATCTGCGGCTTTGATACCGACCCCGCCAATGTCATCGCCGGTCACAACCGCGAAAAACAGTGAAAACACGATGCCGCGGCCGAGCGCCCGCAAATGATCCCTGTTCCTGAAATGACCGAGTTCGTGACCGAGCACAAATGCGAGCTCGTTTTCAGACTCAACCTGGTCGAGCAAGCCTTGTGTCACGATTATCAAACCACCCGGCAATGCCATCGCGTTCGCGACATCGGAGTCGTCAATTTCCACGCGGATATCGTAAGGTGACTCAGGCCAATGCGATGCCAGTCGATCAACCAGCAACTGCATTTGGTACAAGCGCTCATCGTCCGGCGCAACGGTCACGAGATCATCAGGCATCCAGTTGCTAAACAGTTTCGCCTCATCTTCAGCCGTCACGTAATAAAGCGCCGCCTCGATCAGGAAAATTATCGAAAGCGCGATGATGACGAAAATGGCCGCAAGACCGACAACCAGCGTACCCGCTTCGACGAGCGGGTGGGTATCACTGACATTGATACCTTCTTTGGGCTGCCTCGGCTCGAAACGCATCAGGAGTTGGCGAACAGCTCAGCGGCGCCTTGCTCTATCGAACTTGTCGCAAAACGCACATTCACAACAGCGTTCGCGCCCATGGACTGCGCTTGCTCGACCATGCGTTCCGTTGCCTCTTTGCGCGAGTCCTGCAGCAACTCTGTGTAACCTTTCAGCTCACCTCCCACAAGGTTTTTCAGTCCCGCCATGATGTCGCGTCCGACATGCTTGGCACGAACGGTGTTGCCGGTCACGATGCCGTAGAATTCAACAATACTGCGGCCCGGGATGGTTTCGGTGTTACTAAGGATCATGCGAGTCCCCTGTCGGTGTATCGAGTTACAAACGCAATGGTAACACCAGCATTTCACTCAAATCGGTCTGGGGTAAACGGCAATTGCCGTAATCTTTTTCCGGTGGCGTGAAAAATGGCATTTGCGATTGCAGCCGCCGTTGGACCCTGTGCGGTCTCACCTACACCGAGGGACTTTTCGTCGGGCCTGTTAATCAGTACTACTTCAACATCCGGGACTTCGTTGAATCGCAATATCGGATAAGAAATCCAGTCGCGCGCCTCACGTGCTATGTTCGAGAGGGAAACCTGTTCTTTGAGTGTCCAGCTCGATGACTGAATGATGCCACCCTCAATTTGCGCTTTGAGCCCATCCGGATTGATGACAAGACCCGCATCACAAACCGCCGTCGCTTTGATTAACTGAACTGCTTTCGAGTATGCATTTACTCTTAGCTGCACCACGAGACCTAAATAGCTCGACACATTCTTGAAACGCGCAAACGCGAGGCCCCAACCCATTCCTGTGCCCGGTTGTGGTCTGCTCTGCCATTTAGTTATCTCCTGCAATCGATCCAGCACCTCAATCGCGCGAGCGTCGTCGAGATGTCGCCTGCGAAACTCGAATGGATCCGCTGCGCTGGTCTTGGCAAGCTCGTCCATAAAGGACTCGATGGCGAATACATTTCCATAGGCACCCAAACCACGTAGCGAGGAACCGCGTACCGGGATATCCGTCACGAAGTGCTTATTAACCTGCACGTTCTCAAATGCGTACAGCGGAACCGAATTCCTGTCACTACCGCCACTGGGTTGCGGAATGGAATACGGTGGTGGTTCAGGCAACGGGTTTTTCTTGTGTTTCGCATAGATGAGATGACCTGCGCTGTCTGCCCCACGTGGCCTGCTCGCATGCGGACAACTCCATAGGTCATACTGCCAGCTCGATATTTTGCCGTTCGTATCCAGCACCGCCTGAGTCTCGATCTGCATTGCCGGTCCCAGCGGCTCCCACAAGAACTCATCGTCACGCTCCCATTGCAGGCGCACCGGACGACCCGGCATTTCAAGGGCCAGTGCGGCGACATCGCAAGCGGCATCGTCGGCACCATTGTGGCCAAAGCATCCGGACGCCTCCTTATGCACACAGCGAACATCCCCTGGTGACAGGCCCAGCGTATGAGCAATTGCATCACGTAAGGGATACATTCCCTGTGCGTGGCTCCAGAGAGTTAGCTTCGAGTCCTGAAAAAGCGCGACCGCTGCGGATGGAGATATAGATGCGTGTGCCTGATACGGGCGGCGATAGGTTGCCTGATAATAGGAATCGGATTCAGACACATCCACGCTGCCGTGGGCTACGATCTCCTCTGTCCTTGAATTTGCGGTTTTCAACCAGTTATATACTTCGTCACCATCCGGCAGGTCTTCGGGAAGCCGCCAGTGAATGAGCGGCGCTAATGCTGTCGCCGCCGCTCTCGCCTGGCCTTCGCGTTCTGCAATGACGCCGACGAAATTACCATCGCGAACGACTCGCAGTACTCCCGGCATCGTCACAACCGGTGCGCTGTCCATACTTTGTATGACGGCTCGCTCTGCCGGCGGGCGCAGTACACGAGCATGTACCATGTGGTCCAGGCGAAGGTCCTGGATAAAACTGGCGTCGCCAAATACTTTGCCCGGGATGTCCAGCCGTTGTATCGACTTTCCGACAACGCCTGGCTCATTTGCCGGCTGGTTACCGAACAACTGCTGCTGGTATTCGCGAGCTTTAGCTGCTGCCGCTCGCACCTTCGGTCCGCTTTGTTGAATGGAAATGCTGCTAAATGTATAGGCCTCGTCCGGCGAAAAGTCAGTGTCCACTGTAAGCAGTCGAATCTGTTCAAACGCAACGCCGAGTTCATCAGCTGCAATCTGCGCGAGAGCCGTGCCAATCCCCTGGCCCAACTCGACCTTTCCCATGAATAGCTCGACCGAACCATCAGGATTGATCCTGATTCTGTTGTCGTGGATCGCCACGTCTTTGCCCGCAACGTCCTGTGATTGCTCACAGCCTGCGAGAGAAAAATAGACAACAACCGCTCCGGATGAGCGAATAAATTCACGGCGACTGACACTCATTCGTCATCTCCGTTCATCGCAAGAGCCGCACGCTCGATTGCCCGGATCATCCGTGCTTGTGCACCACAGCGACACAAGTGGCCCGACAGCGCGTTGCGAATCTCATCTCGGGTCGGTGATTCGTTGCTCGTGAGCAGTGCTGCAGCCGTGGTCATGATGCCACTCGCGCAGTAACCACATTGCATCGCCTGTTCGGCGATAAACGCTGACTGTAGCGGGTGTGGTTTTTTCTCGTCCCCGAGTCCCTCGACTGTCGTCAGGTGCTTGCCTGCGGCGATCGACACCGGCGTCACACAGGAGCGAATTGAAACGCCATCCAGAAGAACTGCGCAGGCGCCACATTGAGCAAGACCGCAGCCGAACTTCGGGCCGTTCAGCTCGAGGTCGTTGCGTAATACCTCAAGTAACGCCGTGCCTGGCTCAACATCTACGGCAACGACCTTTCCGTTCAGTGTGAACCTGATGCTCATGCCGCTCTCAACTGATGCCCAGCAGCTCTGCCGCTGTCTCGCCCAGTATCGCTGCCTGCTCGGCTGTGCTCAGGCCATCGACCGACAATACATGGTCGATGGAATCTGCCGTCCCCATCGCAAACGGAAAATCGGTACCAATTACCACCCGGTCTGCGCCAACAGTCGCAATCAAATGTCGCAGATTTTCCGTCGTATATAACAATGAATCAAAATACAGTTGTCGCAGGTACTCGCTCGGCAACTTGCCAACCGCCTTACAAAACATTGCTGCGTGCTCGACGCAATGATCGGAACGCCCGATGTAAGACGCCAGGTAACCACCACCGTGAGCCGCACAGATCTTCACGCCCGGGAACTTGTCCAGCGTGCCTTCGTAAATCAGATGTGACAACGCAACTGTCGTCTCCAGCGGATTGCCGATCACGTTGTCCAGCCTCCCGTTACCGTTCAAGCGTGACTGCCCGGCCGGAAAATTTCGGGGGTGGATGAAGATAACCGTGCCCAACTCTTCAGCGGCAGCCCAGAACGGATGAAACTTTGGATCCGACAACTCTTCGTCGTTGACTGAACCAGTAATCATGAAGCCGCGCATATCGAGTTCATCAATCGCGTACTTCATTTGTTTGACGGCCAGTTCCGGATGCTGCAAAGCAACCGCGCCCAGTCCAACGAAACGCTCCGGGTGAGCCGCGCAGGTCTCCGCGATTTTTTCGTTTTGTATGGCGACGATCTTCGCCGCCAGATCAGGGTCTGCCCAATAATGATATTGACCGACGTGCAAACTCAAAGCCTGCACGTCAATCCCCTGCTCGTCCATTTGCTGTAAGCGAAAATCAACATTATTGATATCAATTTTCTTACGCAGAATCGGATTGTCCGTAACGCTCACCAGGTAGCTGAGATCTCCGTGTTCCTCTATTAACGGCCAGACGTCGTGGACGTAACTGTGGCAGTGAATATCGACGGTCTGAATTCGTTTGCCGCCGATCGAAACCTGCCGGCGTGCACCGTGTGCTTCCTCTGAACACCCTGTTACCGCCCCAAGTCCGCAGCCTACGAACGATATTCCAGCGACCGATGCAGTTTGTTTTAGAAATCGTCTGCGCTTCACTTTACCCCCTTTGCCTTACTGTTTATTCCTAATGCAGGCCGTCGTCGACCTCAATATTTTCTGGTTGAATATCCAATCCCGATGCTTTCGCCTGCTCCTCCAGCAAAATGGCAAAATCACAATCGGTGTGGCCGGCATCAATCGATCGTTGCACCATATCCCGGGTGGTCTCTGCCACTTCCATCGACACACCGAGCCCGGCAGCTGCTGCCAATCCCAGGTCCATATCTTTTCGCAACAACAACGGCGTAAATGTCGGCGTCCAGTCGAGATTCACCATCGCTGCTGTCTTGTAGGTTGAAAAAACAGATCCCATGACGCTGCTATTGATAAATCCGAGCAATGCATGGCGCGGCACGCCGCCTTTCTCCGCAAGTACTGCTATCTCGGCCAGGCTCTGTGTGACAACGCCGAGTAATACGTTGTGACAAATTTTCACCATACGTGCGAGTTCGCCCTCACCGACGTAGGTCACGCCCTCGCCGAGCGCTTCGAGATACGGCGCAGCCATGTCGAAAGCATTTTTTGGGCCCGATACAACGACGGTTAGACGGCCTGCAGCAACTACTTTCGCATTGCCGCTCACAGGTGAGGACAGCATTTGGCAACCTCTCTTTGCCAGTGCGTCGCGAACCTCCTGAGATCCCTCCTCCGAAACACTTGAGCAGTCGATGACCAGTTTTGGTGTCACCGCCTCACTCAGCAAGCCTTTTTCCCCACAAATCACCTGCTTCAAGTCGGCCGGTCCGGACACCATCGTAAATACGATATCTCGCCCGGCGAGTGCCGAGGGATGATCCACGAGTACCGCACCATCGGCTTCAAGCGGTTCGGCTTTGGCACGCGTGCGATTGTAGACAGCAACGTCAGCGCCAGCCCGGAGCAATCGGCCTGCCATCGCATAACCCATGCGCCCGGCGCCGATCCAGCCAATCGAGTAATCGCTAAGATCCTGTTTATTCGAAGTTTTTCCAGCCATATGATCGTCGCTCACAAGTTCGTTGTGTTTTTATGCAATCGTTTGCATTAAGATTATATAGGTTGATCATAAATTGACGCAAGGAATACCCGTTGGACTTGAGTGTAATAGGACCGTGGCTGGTCGCGGCCGTACTGGTGGCCATCTCGCTGGGTGCCCTTTTCAAGGGCATGACCGGCCTGGGACTGCCACTGTTTGCGGTTCCAGCAATCGCGATGATCACTTCGGTGGAAGAAGCTGTTGTGCTGATGATCATTCCCGGACTCGGCGCCAACCTCTGGCTGGTAGTAAGCCACCGTCGATTCGCAGCATTGCTTCGTGAGCACTCGCTGTTCCTCCTGGCCGGTTTTATCGGCGGGATTATGGGTACGATTCTGCTGATTGTGGTCGACGACCGCTGGTTGAAGCTGGTTCTCGCCGCCTGGTTGGCGTTGTACCTGATTCAATATTTTCTGGGTGACCTGTTGGCGCCGTTATTTCGCGCTCGCGGTGCCGCGGCAATGCTCGTCGGTGCGACGGGCGGCACCATTCAGGGTGCCACCGGTATATCTGCGCATATCGTCGCACCCTATTTCCACGATCCGAAAATCAAGCCCGAAGCCTATGCGTTCCTGATTGCATCAACATTCCTGGTTTTTTCTGTCGCGCAAATGAGCGCGGCACTCGGTACCCACCTGTTTACGCCCGAAAGGCTTGCATTGAGCGTCGCGGCGTTGATCCCTACATTGCTATTCACGAAAATCGGCATATCGATGGCCGGGAGGATATCAACCCAGGTATTCAATCGGATCTTGCTGCTTACCTTTCTTGTCATGGAAATCAAACTAATCGCGGATGTCTTGTAACAGCTATGGCGAAACCCAAGGTAAATATTAAAGATGTCGCGGCGGCCGCCAATGTGCACCCATCCACGGTGTCGCGTGTACTGAACCCGGCTACCCGCTCGATGGTTTCAGCAGACGTCGCGACTCGCGTGCAGCAAGTCGCCGCGAAGCTTGGCTATTCACGCAGCTCCCTCGCATCCGGTTTGCGCACCGGCAGGTCCTACACAGTTGGCGTCATCATTCCCGATTTGAGTAACCCTGTGTTTCCACCGGTCGTGCGAGGTATAGAGCGAACCCTGAGCGCCGCAGGTTACATCGCGCTACTGGCAGACTCCGACAACAACCCCAAAAGCGAGCAAGCGATATTCGACTCATTGAAGGCGCGACATATCGATGGCCTGATTCTGGCGACGGCACACACCGAAGATTCGGTGGTAGCCGCTTGTCTCGAAGACCGCATGCCGCTCGTCCTCGTTAACCGCACCACGGACGAAATGGATGTCTCAGAAGTTGTGAACAACGACGAACTGGGTATTCAGCTCGCGGTTTCACATCTCATTGGTCTTGGCCATCAGCGCATTGCGTTTCTTGGCGGCCCGGAAAACACCTCCACCGGTTCCGGGCGTCTGCAGGCTTTTCAACAGCAAGGGAGGCTGGGGAAATTCAAGCTACAGGCAGATCTAATGCGAAGTTGTACCGCATTTACTGAGGCCGCCGGACTCGACGGCATGCGATTGATTTTGGAAAGTAGCCGACCTTTCACCGCCGTTATCGCGGCCAATGACATGCTGGCAATGGGGTGTTACGACGCGCTGGCCGAGCGCGGAATTTCCTGCCCACAGGACATATCAGTGACGGGCTTTAATGACATGCCTTTCTCGGACCGCTTGTCCCCGCCACTGACAACGCTGCATATTCAGCACGACGAACTGGGCGTTAAGGCCGCGTCGACCTTGCTGGAAGAAATACGTGACCCCGGGATGGTTCCCAGAACACTAACCCTGGATCCACAATTAGTCGTCCGCGAATCTACCGCTAAACCAAGCAATCAATAAGGATTGGCAATTGGCAATTCTTCGGCCGGGAACAGGGTTATCACTCTGCAGCCGTCGTTGGTAACCACCACCTCTTCTTCGATTCTCGCCGCAGAAAAACCATCGCTTGCGGGACAGTAGGTTTCCAGCGCGAAAACCATGCCTTCCTTGATCTCTTGTGGATCTTCCAAAGAGACGAGTCGACTGACGATCGGCCGCTCGTGCAACGCCACGCCAAGCCCATGACAAAACTGTAATGCGAAAGCTTCCATTTCACTTGAGAATCCGAACTCCTCGGCCTTCGGAAATACCCTCGCGATTTGATCGGTGCCAACTCCAGGTTTCACCAACGCAAGTGCACTGTCCATCCACTCCCGCGCCTTCTTATAGGCATCACGTTGTGGATCGGTCGCCCGACCAACATTGAAGGTGCGGTAGTAGCAGGTTCGATATCCCATGTAAGCCTGAATGATATCGAAAAAGGCCTGGTCGCCTGGGCGAATCAGCCGATCCGTAAAGTTGTGCGGGTGCGGGCTGCAGCGTTCACCGGCAACGGCATTGATCGCTTCTACGTCGTCAGAGCCCATTTCATAAAGCATTTTGTTCGACATCGCGACGATGTCTGACTCACGAACGCCGGGACGCAATTTTTCAAAAATCATGTCATACACGCCGTCAACCATGGACGCCGCTGTGTTGAGCAACATGATCTCATCCATGGACTTGATCTCGCGCGCGTCCAGCATCACTTGCTGACCGTCAACGATCTCAAGTCCGACCTTTTGCAACTCGAACAGCATGGCTGGCTCACAAAGATCGACGCCTACAGGCAAATGAGCGACACCGTTTTGCTCCAGAACATCCTTGATCTCGGCGGCCGCCTTCGCCATCAAGCCGGACTCTGGCGAAACCGTTCCCCGCAATCCGACCATGCCAGCGTGACAGCACGAGGGCTTTAACCATGGGGCATAGATTCTATGATGAGCCGCCGCCGATCCGAAGTCCCACAGGTGTGGGTCACCATCGCCGGCCAGTAATGCATAGCGGCACATTTTGTCGCGTGCCCACTCGCCAATAGCCGTACTTGTGATGTAACGAATATTGTTGTTATCAAAAGTCAGCAGGGAGCCGAGGTCCGAATTTTTCAATGCCATCCGCGAACGCCCGAGCCGATAATCGTGCAGCCGGCGAAAATTGATGCGTTCTTCAAAGTCGACATTCATGGCACCCGGTGCCCGCAATGCCCGTGACCAGTCGTGACCCGGATCAATATCTTCCGGTTTTACAATGGTTGGGTCGTCGAGTTTCGACGTCATTTTCATCTCCATGCAATCGTTTGCACATGATGCCATAGCCGCGTATTGTCGAGCAAAACCCAATGAGCAAAAGGCATCGACAATGTCAGAACGATCTGAACTTAGTCCACAAAAACAACAACTTAGTGCTCATGGACTATTTGTCATTCTGGCCGCAACAGCCATCGCCCTGCTGGCAACACCGCTGGCTTCGCCAGCAATGCCGCAAATCGCCCGGGTGTTTGCAGATAACGCCCAGAACGAGCCGTTCGCAAGAGCGATTCTAACGGCCATCAGTATTTTGCCAGGCGACGCCAGTGTTATTTTTCTGGTGAAGTTCATTCTTCTCTCAATTCCCGCCCTGTTCATTATTCTCGGTGCACCACTGGTTGGCTGGCTCAGCGATAACGTCGGACGCAAATCTTTGCTGAATGTGTCTCTGATCGTATTCGGCGTAGCCGGAACGTCAGGATATTTCGCCGACAGCTTCCTGTTCATGTTCGTAGGGCGTGCGGTTCTAGGCCTGTCGATCGCCGGAATCAAAACAGCAACAGTCGCGATGGTCGGCGATTATTATGAGGGCCCTGAACGAAACAGAGTGATTGGCTGGCAAGGTTCGGCGATGAAATTTGGCGGCGTCATCTTCATGCTATTGGGCGGCTTTCTTGCGAACACCAGCTGGCAAACTCCGTTTCTGGCTTATCTGCTCGCGTTTGTCATTGTACCAAGTGGCTTTATCGCACTAAGTGAAAGTTTGCCGAAGACAAGCCCGGAGACGCCTCAAACCGACGTCAATACACCGTCCATTCCGATGTTGTCAGCGTCTTACGTCTTCATCTCAGCTTTTCTGGCATCGGCATTTTTCTTCATAACGCCGGTGCAGCTACCGTTTTATCTACGCAACGTCTTTTCGGCGACACCTTTTGAGATGGGTGCCGCCATTGCACTCGGTAATACGATCGGCGCACTGTCTTCGCTGATCTATCACAAGTTCAAGGCGCGCCTGAATTTCGTCGCTATTTACGCGCTGATTTATCTATCAATGGCCGCTGGCTATTTTGTGGTGGCCTCCGCAACAACGTATGCGACGGCTTTGCTCGGCATGGTATTTGCGGGAATTGGTTTTGGACTGTACATGCCAAATCAGAGTAGCTGGATACTCTCTATCGTCGCAGCGAAACGCCGCGGATTTGGCGTAGGACTGGTCACGACCGCTATGTTTGTCGGTCAGTTCTCTGCGCCGATTCTCGCACAGCCGATTATTGATCCGGATGACCCAACTGCCATTTGGAGAAGCGTCAGCATGGCGTTACTCGGGCTGGCTATACTCTACGGCGTATTGGCCCGGTTCTCGGGCAATCTCGCGGCCACCAATTCAACTTCCACCAAGTAAGCAGGATTCGCTAGCGCGGCAACCCCAACTGCCGTACTGGCCGGTCTGAAGTCCTCACCGAAGTATCGATTGCGGGCTGCTACAATTATCGGCAGGTGTGCTGGATCGAGGTAGTAGATCGTCATCTTGATGACGTCGTCACTCGACATGCCCGCGGCGACAACGATGTTGTACAAATTACGCATCGCGAAGTCGGCTTGCTCCTCGATACCTTCCCCTATCCGCCCGTTAGCATCGCGTCCTGTTTGCCCCGCCGTGTAAAGCCATTCGGCATCGGAGGGCACAAACTTGCCGTGACTGAAGCGATTCTTGAAGGGTACCGGAAGCGATTCCGGGTTGAGGGTCTGGACGCCGTTGCCGTCGTTCCCAGACGCCAGCATTGGTGCCAACAAGCAACAAAAAAACGGCAGCCACAAAGGGCTACCGTTCGTTTTGGATCTTACGGGTTTGAAATTGGCCAACTAGCTACCGAAATCGTAAGTTGCGGTTACTCCGTAGCTGGTCTTGCCACGGAAACCTGCCGCGAATGAGGCGCAGCAAGGACTTGGCGGGCCGAAGTTCTCAATATCAATATCTTCATTGAGATTCTTACCCCACGCTGAAATACTGAGATTCTGATTCGGCGCAGTCCAGGTCACGCGTGCTCCCCAGTT